>NZ_JAPEVI010000003.1:928636-1238181 GCF_026240905.1 Roseibium salinum | reverse complement strand
GCCGCGTTTTCAGCGATAATGTTTGCGGACGTGTCCGCATCGGTCACCTCGGAAACGTCATGTTCATTGACGTCGGCCACCGATAGACCGAAAGTCTGTGAAGATTGTGATCCGTCGGTCGATGTCGCGGTGACCGTGAATGAAACGGTTCCCTCGCTCTCCGCGTCAAACTCCGCTCCATCGGCGACGGTCACGATCCCGTTTTCATCAATCTGGAAACGGGCATCGTCAACGGAATAGGTGACACTGTCCGATACGTCCCGATCCTCTGCCGAAACGGCGACCCCCACGGCGCTTCCGCCAGCGATATCCTCCGAAATACCGTCGCCAGTTTCGCCAATCACTTTCAGTGAGCTGACGTCATATTCATCGATATCCCGGATCGATATGGTAAAGCTCTCGGTCTGTGTGGCTCCGTCGGAAGCGGTGGCCAGAACGACGATCTCGTGGCTGCCCGCCGTTTCTGCGTCCAGGTCACCGGCCACGGACACAATCCCTGTTTCCGGATCAATGGAAAAGAGACCGCCTGCATCACCGATCAGGCTATAGGTGACGGTCGCACCTTCGGCCACATCCGCATGGGCCGTTATCCCGGTTTTCGTCCCGAGCGCGGCGTTCTCATCGACCTCATCCTCAGATGTATCGCTGTCGGCAATCGACGTGAGTTCGGAGGCGATAGGCCCGTCATCGACGGAGGCAACGTCCTCCGACAGGAATCCGGAAGCAACGTTAGTTGCGACCGTCCCGGCGCCCGGTTCCCGAGATTCAAGGCCTGACAAGGTCGGATTTTGAACCGTTTCGACCGTTGATTGTTCAGCCGGGGCTGAAGATGAGCTGCCGACCGGTTCCGCGCCGGAATTCGAACCGGGCCTGTCGTCTTCCGGGACTGCGGGGAGAGAGACGGTGCGTTCCAGTCCGTCGTCAGAGACAGAGGCGTCACCGGACTCGTTCTCGGCAAAAGCCAGATCCGTACTCTCGGGGGCAAAACTTCCGGTAGCCGTTTGTTCCAGCAAGTCGTGATCCGGAGTGGCTTGCTCACCGCCGAGATGCAGGTTCGCGTTGACCTGTTCCATGGACTCGCCCATGTCCTGGTCGAGATGGTAATCATGCGCCTTGGCGAGATGCTGATCCTTGGCGTCGAGAAGTCCGGGATGAAGGATATTGTCTGAAGACAGAGTTGTTCTGCTTTCAGAGACTACTTCATCTTTTCCGGTGCTGCCGTTTTCGCTATCGTTTGCCATCGCCCGCTATCCGCATGGTTCCTGTCAGGACAATGAACGACGGCGTCCTTAACAAAGCGAAAAATTGAACGTAGAATCTGAAGGTTAGTTCTAATAAAATTCAGAAAATACACCGTAGGGTAAACGGTTTTTAAACCCGATCGGCACAGTTTAATGCAGCACGCATTAGACTCTGGCACATACATGCTGAACTCGGTTCATTCGTCATTCTTTCTCCCCCGGCTGAGGATCCGTCACTCGCCGTCCGGGACGCGGATTTCCTCCCCGGGTCTGCCGCGTGACGTTATCATAGCCTCCATCTTCGCAAATCTGCTCAGCCTGGCGATGCCGCTGGCGATTCTGCAGGTCTATGACCGGGTTGTGCCCAACACTGCTACGGATACTCTGCTGGTCCTGATGCTTGGCGTTGTGGGCGTTCTGATCGCCGATGCCTTCATCAAGGTTGCAAGAGCCGTCGTCGTCGGCCGCCTTGGTGCAAGTTTCAATCACCAGGCCCATGCCGAACTTTTCCGGCGCGTGCTCGATGCCGATCCCTCCCTGTTCGCCAAGACGCCTGTTTCCGTACAGGTGCATCAGCTCCGCTCCCTTCAGTCGATCGCCGACCATTATGGCGATCAGGCAAGGCTGCTTGCGATTGATTTGCCCGCCGGCGGTATCTTTCTCGCCGTTCTCGCGTTCATTGCCGGGCCTCTGGCGCTCGTCCCGGTCTGCCTGCTCGGCGCATTCATGTTCTTCGCGCTGCGCCGGAACAGGGTTCTTCAGCAGGTCGTTGCAGACCGGGCGGATCAGGACGACCGGAAATCCGACTTCATACTTGAGGTCCTGTCCGGGGCAAAAACCGTAAAGTCCCAGGCGATGGAAGCGCTGATCATGCGTCGCTTCGAGCGCCTTCAGAAGGCAGCCGCCAAACTGAGCGCGAGATATATGCGCCTGTCCGGCCAGGCACGGGACGCGTCGGCGCTGTTCGGTACCCTGACAACGGTCTTTGTGGTGCTGTTCGGGGCGATGATGGTGATCAACGGCGGTTTCAGTATCGGCGGGGTCGCCGCCAGCACACTTTTGTCCGGCCAGTTCGTTCAGCCCTTCCTGCGGGCCATCAACCAGCTCACGGACATGCAGCGTCTGAGGCACGACTATCAGCAGGTCAATGACCTTTTCCAGTTGCCACCGGTCAGGCACCAGGAAGCGCTTCCGTTTGAGACGGATGGTTCGCTCAACCTCGTAAATGTTTCGGTGGAACTTGGGGAAGGGCGCCGGAAAGTGTTTTCGGACGTGAACCTTACCGTAGCATCCGGACGTTTCGTGGGGTTCCGCGGCGCCGATGGCAGCGGCAAGTCCACACTGATGAAACTCCTGACGGGGGAACTGTTACCGACAACCGGCAAGGTCATGATCGGTGGCCAGGATTATGACGGCCCTTACGAGCACGCCTTGCGCAAGACCGTGGCCTACGTGGACAACCAGCCCGCTATATTCAATGGATCGATCCTCGAGAACATCACCATGTTCGGGGCCGTGTCAGATATCGCTCACGCGCGTATGGCGGCGAAACTCATCGGCCTTGAAAAGGAGATTCACCTGTTGCCGAAAGGGTATGAGACCCAGCTCGGGTCCGATCTCGGCGGCAAGGTTCCCTCGGCAACGCTGCAGCGGATCTGCATCGCCCGCGCGCTGGCCGGCGAACCCAGGATACTGATCCTAGATGAGGCAAACGCTCAACTGGACCAGCAGGCCGAGAAGGCACTCACCGACGCGCTGCAGCGTCTGAAGGGTTTTCTGACGGTCGTCATCATCAGTCACCGGCCTTCGATGCTCGCGGTGGCCGACCAGCAGTACGAAATCCGGGACGGAAGAATTCACGCCCTTGCCGGCATGAAGGCTCCGGACAGGTCCGCGAAAGCGGGGGCAACGGCGTGAGCAGAACCCTCTATAACCTCGAAGAACCCGCTGGACAGGACAATGTGGTTCACAGGCAGTGGGAAGAGCTTTCGGCGGAACTGATTGGCAATTCCATGCCGGAAAAAGGCGGCGCCCGACCGGACCGGTCCGCGGCACCTGCCGAAGCCTGCCTGGTGCCGCTGCTTCGGGAGATGCGCTGGCAGGGCAATGACCGTCTTCTCTTTGAAGCTTTGCCCCATTTCGATCACGTGGAAACGTTCCAGGATCTCAGGACCGTCCTGAACCGGCTGAATGTCGCGACGTCGGTCTTCAGGGGCACCGCGAGTGAACTGGCGCCGAACCAGTTTCCCTGCCTGCGCCTCGTCGGCGGCGACGTGCAGGTTCTGGCCAGCCGCACCGAGACCGGTGACATTCGGGCCTATTCGGGAAGGGAAGGTGAGGCGGTCATTCTCTCCTCGGGCGAGATCCTGAAAAACGAGATCTACCTGGTTCGTGAGGAAGAGCAGGACGACAGCCGGGTTCAAAACAACCGAAGCTGGTTTTCCTCGGTCGCCAAGCGCTTCCGCGGCAGCATCGTCGCGATTCTGGCTCTGGGCTTCGTTCTCAACATCATGGCGCTTGGTCCCCCTCTTTTCATAATGGCCATTTACGACAAGGCCATGGGCGCAAAGTCGCTTGACGTGCTCATGACCATGGCTGTCGGAATTGCCATCATTCTCGTTTGTGAACTGGCCCTCAGACGAACGAAGAACCTGCTTCAATCCTATCTTGGCGGCCGGATCGACGCGATTGTCGGTACAAAGACCTTTGAACGCATTCTCCACCTGCCGTATCCGATGTTGTCCGATGCGCCGATCGGAACGCAGGTGATGCGCTTGCGCTATTTCGACAGCGTCCGGGATATCTTTCAGAGCGCGGTTTTCAACGCCATCATCGACGTACCGTTCTCGGTGATTTTCATTCTCGCCATCTTCCTGATCGGTGGTCCCGTCGCGCTTCCGCCGCTTGCACTTCTGATGATCTATGCGTTGCTGGCAGTCTATGTGCTGCCCAAGGTGCAGCGGGAAGTCGCCATGGTCGGCGAGCAGAAGTCGAAGCTGAACAGCTTCATGATCGAGACCTTCCGCAACCAGCGGGCCCTTCGCAACCTTTCGGTGGACGACATTTGGCTGGAGCGGTTTACGGCACTTTCCGCACGTTTCAACAAGCTCAACATCCACGCACGCAGTCTGACCCATATCCTGCAGACCGTCTCCCAGACACTCATGACCATTTGCGGCGTCCTGGTATTGGGGATCGGGGCGATGATGGTGATGGAAGAGGAAATGAGCCTCGGCGCGCTGATCGCGACCATGGCCCTCTCCTGGCGGGTGCTGAACCCGATGAACCAGGCCTTCTTGAGCATCACCCAACTTGCGCAAAGCCGCACGGTCATCGAACAGATCAACAATCTTATGAAGGTGCCGCTGGAGCGGGAGCCCGGACACCTTCCCAAGATCAAGCGCGACATTCACGGCGACCTGAAGATCTCCTCGCTAGTCCTGAGATATCCGGGAGCGACGGAAGCAGCGCTGAAAGGCCTAGAGCTGACCGTCAGGGAGGGCGAACTGGTCGCCATTACAGGTCCGAGCGGGTCAGGGAAAACCGCTCTTTTCCAAGCGATCACCGGGCTGTTTCAGCCTCAGGTCGGCTCCATCCTGTTTGACGGGCTGGATGTCAGGCAGCTGGATGCGGCCGAGTGGAGATCATCGATCGGTTATGCACCGGACGACCTCGATTTCTTCTACGGTACCGTGAAGCAGAACCTGCTTCTGGCAGATCCGGGCGCAAGCGACGAACGGTTGACGGAAGTAACCGACAAACTCGGCCTCTTGCCCTATCTCGTGGAGAATTTTGACGGCCTCGAAACGCGCCTCAACGGCGAACTTCTCAAGCAGGTGCCGGACAACATGAAACAGCGCATCGTGCTGGCCCGGACGCTGGTCAAATCCGTCTCGTTTTACCTGTTCGACAATCCGGGCACGCATCTTGATTTCGAAGGCGACCGGAAATTTATGGAAATGATCCGTGCATTGCACGGCAAGGCAACCATCCTGATCAACACGCAGCGACCCAGTCACATGAAAATGGCGGACCGCGTGGTCGTTTTGAAATCGGGCCAGATCGCCATGATGGGCACGCCTGACCAGGTAGTGCCCGTGCTGATGGGGGAAACGGCGAAGGCCGGCCATCGGTGACGGCCGGCCTTGAAGACTAAAGGACCGAACGCACCGCCTTGCCTGTGGCGGTGACGACCTTGTCGATCTCGCTCCGGGTGATGCAGAGCGGCGGCGCGAAGCCGAGAATGTCGCCCTGCGGCATGGCCCGTCCGATGACGCCTTCCTTCAGAAGGGCTCCCGCGACCTGGGGACCGGTTTTCCGGGCCGGATCGAAGAAGGTTCTGCTGTCCTTGTCTTCGACGAACTCAATGGCGCACAGCAGGCCTTCGCCGCGGATGTCGCCCACATTCGCATGACTGCCAAGTTCCGCCTTCAGGGCTTCCTTGAAATAGGCGCCCGTGGTTCCGGCGTTTTCGATCAGGTTGAGCTTGTCGATCAGCTCGAGATTGGCGACGCCTGCGGCAGCACCGATGGGATGGGCAGAATAGGTCCAGCCATGGCCGATCGGGCCGAATTCATCGGTTCCGTCTTCCAGCACCTTCCAGACCTTCTTCGACACGATCGAGCCGGAGAGCGGTGCATAGGCTGAGGTCAAGCCCTTGGCTATGGTGATGAAATCCGGTTCCATCTGATAATGATCCGAGCCGAACATGCTGCCGAGCCGTCCGAAACCCGATACGACTTCATCGGCAATCAGCAGAATATCGTATTTCTTCAGTACCTTCTGGATCGCTTCCCAATAGCCTGCCGGGGGAGGCACGATGCCGCCGGTTCCAAGGGCCGGTTCGCCGATGAAGGCCGCAATCGTATCGGCGCCTTCACGCTCGATCAGCGCTTCCAGTTCCGCCGCACAATAAGCAACGAAATCGGCTTCCGACATCGAGAGATCCTCACGGCGGAAGTAGTCCGGCGCAACCGTGTGCAGGACCGTGTCGAGCGGCAGGTCGAATTTCTTGTGAAAGAGCTCGAGCCCCGTCAGCGAGCCGGTCATCAGGCCGGAGCCGTGATAGCCGCGCCAGCGCGAGATGATCTTCTTCTTTTCCGGACGGCCGAGAATATTGTTGTAGTACCAGATCAGCTTGATGTTCGTCTCGTTCGCATCGGATCCGCCAAGGCCGAAATAGACCTTGGACATGTGATCCGGCGCCCGGTCCAGGACCATCTTGGCAAGGGTGATGGCGGCCTCGGTGCCGTGGCCGACATAGGCATGGTAATAGGCCAGTTCCTTTGCCTGTTCGGCAATGGCCTCGGCAATTTCGGTGCGGCCGTAGCCGACATTGACGCAGTATAGCCCCGCAAAGGCATCCAGCAGCTTCGTGCCGTCCCTGTCTTCGATGAAGACGCCGCTGCCGCCGGTGACGATGCGGTTGGGGCTTTCTCCGCGCGCATGCTGAGCCAGATGTGTCGACGGGTGAAAGAAGTTTTCCCGGTCCCAGGCGTCCAATTGATCGTTTCTAAGCATGATTTTTCCTCTCTGATTGGGCCGGAATGGCTCAGCTCCAATCGCGGCAGACATATTTGATTTCGGTGAAGGCCTCGAGCCCGTAGCGGGCCCCTTCGCGGCCAAGACCCGACTGCTTCACGCCGCCGAACGGGATCGGATAGCCCGTGACCTTCGTCCGGTTCACGCCAACCATGCCGTATTGCAGGGCGCGGCTGGCGCGGTAGATCCGCCGGGGATCCTGCGTGTGCAGATAGGCAATCAGGCCGTATTCTGTGTCATTGGCCCGGGAAATAGCTTCCTCTTCCGTATCGAACGGCGCGAGCGCCGCGACAGGGCCGAAGGTTTCCTCCCGGAAGATCGCCGCATCGCCGGGAACGTCGGCAAGAACTGTCGGCTGATAGAACAGCGGCCCCGCCGCGTGCCGCTTTCCGCCGGCGAGCAGCTTTGCTCCCCGCTCGAGTGCGTCCCGCACATGGGCTTCCTGCTTTGCCACGGCACGTTCGTGCATCAGCGGCCCGATATCCGGATCATCGATGCCGGCGCCCACCGTGAGCGCCGACGTGCGTTCCGCGAAGGCCTTGCAAAAGGCGTCATAGACCGGGCGCTCGACGAGAAACCGGTTCGCTCCGAGGCAGTCCTGGCCAGACGTCGCAAACTTGGCGGCAATAGCATGCTCCACCGCATGGTCCAGATCCGCATCGGCAAAGACGATGAAGGGCGCGTGACCGCCGAGTTCCAGCACCAGCCGTTTGACCGTCTCCGCGCTCTGCCGGTAGAGCAAGCGGCCGATTTCCGTCGAACCGGTGAAGGACACGGCCCGAACACGCGGATCCTCCATCCAGGGGGCGACGATCTCCGGTGCATTGCCGGGAAGCACGTTGAAAACGCCCGCGGGCAATCCGGCCTTGTCCGCCAGTTCCGCCAGCGCCAGCGCGGAGAAGGGCGTTTCCTCAGAGGGGTGAACCAGGACGGTACAGCCTGCCGCAAGCGCGCCGGCGGCTTTGCGGGTGATCATCGCGGAGGGAAAGTTCCAGGGTGTGATCAGGGCCGCAACACCCACAGGTTCACGCCAAATTTCCATCTCGGCGTCGGAAAGGTGGGAGGTAATGCTCTCGATGTTGGGGCGTTTTGCTTCTTCGGCATAAAATTCGATGAACGAGGCGGCGTAGTCGATTTCCCCCCGCGCTTCCGAAATCGGCTTGCCCTGTTCGCGGGTCATGATCAGCGCCAGATCTTCCTTGTTTTCAAGGATCAGCGCATGCCAGGCCTGCAGGTGGCCGGCCCGCTCCTGCGGCAACAAGGCCGCCCAGGCCTTGAAAGCCGAATCCGCGCGGCTGATAGCATCTTCGGCCTGCTTGCCTGATAGTTTCGAAACGTCGCCCAGCCAGCTGCCGTCCGCGGGATCGGTCACCGTGAAAACGTCGCCGTTTTCCGCATCCAGCCAGCGGCCGTCCACGTAACCGAAACTGCGGAGAAGATGGCGGTTCTTGATCTGGCCGAACAATGATGTCGTCAGTGGCGCGTCGGAACGTGTCAGGTTTTTCATGGCTGAGCCTCATATCAATGACAGGCTCAGCCTAAATCCCGATGGCGGAACGAAACGACCAAAGTTCAGGAAAAATAGGGGCGTTTCGTTCTCATTCGCTGCGGTCGGCGTCGGATTCGGTTCCCAGCAGTCCTGCGTACAGGTCATCGAGCGGAAGCCCGGCGTTCTGCTTCACCGGTTTGGTGACCACGTAGGTGAAGTAGCGTACCACGCTCAGTTCGCGGTCCAGCAGGGCATCCATGAACCGCTGATAGGCATCGATGTCGCGGGCAACGATCTGCATCAGGTAATCGAGACCGCCGCCAATGGCCCAGCAGGCCGTTACCGCCTCATATTCGCGGATCGCCCGTTCGAATTTCTGGAAGTATTCCGCGCGGTGGTGTTCCAGTTCAACTGTCACGAACACGGTGACATGGGGACCGAGGTTCTTGAGCGAGATGTTGGCGGAATAGCCCTCGATGATCCCTGCGCTTTCCAGCCGTTCCAGCCTTTTCCAGCAGGGGCTCGGGCTCAGGTTGATGCGCTTGGCAAGATCGGCTTTCGAAATGCGGCCCTCCCGCGACAGCACCTTGAGGATGTCCAGATCTCTATTGTCCAGTTTGATCATGAAAGCTTTCAGGCGGTTATCGTGGTTCCAGCTTGAGCTTTCGCGACTTTTCCCAGCGTGAATGTGGCGATCGCCGTGTCCTGTACGCCGGTTCCGGTCAGATCGCACACGGTGATCTGGTCTTCGCTGCTCCGTCCGGGCGCGTGTCCCGCGATCACTTCGCCGAGTTCGCGGATACCGGCAGTGGACTCAAGACGGCCGGTTTCCAATGCGGTCCTCAATTCGCCCATCTTTTCACACTGGCTGATCCGGTCACAGACCAGAACGTCCGCGCACGCCAGGAGATCCGGAGACAGTTCGTTCTTGTTTTCCTGGTCGGACCCCATCGCCGTGATGTGCAGACCCGGATGCAGGCAGTCCGCGTCCAGCAGAAACTTCTTTGCCGGCGTGGTGGTGACGACGAGTTGGCTTCTTGCAACGAGCTCATGTCGGTCCGCAACAGCCTTCACATCGACGCCCAGCACCGTTGTCATTTCCGCTGCGAGCCGCTCGGCCTTGTCGCTGTCGCGCCCCCAGATCAGCACGTTCTTGACTGAGCGGACCTTTGCGGCGGCAATCATCTGTAGCCGAGCCTGAACGCCCGTGCCGAGAATGCCGGCGGTGGTCACCTTGTCCGGGGCAAGATGACGTGCGGCAACGGCGCCGGCCGCGGCCGTACGGATGTCGGTCAGGTAGCCGTTGTCGAGAAACACGGCCTGCACCAGTCCCGTTTTGGCGGAGAAGAGGATCATCAGGCCGTTCAGGCTGGGCAGACCGATAGAGGGATTGTTGAAGAATCCCGGGGAGACCTTGATCGCAAAGCCGTCGAGACCCGGCACATAGGCGGTTTTCACGTCCACTTCCGCATTCTCATCGGGAAGCGCCATCGACAGCACGGGCGGCATGACGACCTTTTCGGTGGCGAGTTTGGCAAAGGCGTTTTCAATGTAATTGATGACTTCAAGATCCAGATGAACGGACCTGCGCAGCTCCGTCTCTGTCACAAGCTTTATCTCATGGGGCATAGGCAGCTCCCTTCAGCAGGTAGTCACCGAGCAGGATGTCCTGACCGGAGACGATACTTGTAAACTGATTCATATCGACGTTGCGGCCGGTGATGATGGTGGCTACCGGTCCTTCCAGGTCCGGCAGCTTGCCGGCAAGGCATGCAGCGATGCCGACGGCACAGGCGCCCTCGGCAACATGGCTGTCTTCATAATAGAGCGCCTGCATGCCACGGTAGATTTCCTCTTCACTGACCAGGACGATATCGTCAAGAAGATCCCGGCACATCCTGAAGGAAAGCCGGTTCTCCAGCCCGATGCCGCCCCCGAGAGAATCGGCCAGGCTCGCAACTTCGGGCACTTCCACGGGATGTCCGGCCGCGATCGAGGCATGCATCGCCGCGCCGCGGTCCATGGTGAGACCGATGACCCGGATACCGGGATTTATCGTTTTTGCCGCAAGCGCCACTCCCGCCGCCAGCCCCCTCCGGAGAGGGGAATGAGGAGCGTCCTGAGGTCGGGAAGGTCTTCAAGGACTTCTGCGCCGATGGTGCCTTGGCCGGCGATCACATGCGGATCGTCAAAGGGGGAGATATCCGCCACGCCCGGTTCATTGCCAATCCGCCGGCATTCGGCGAGTGCATCGTCCTGACTGGTGCCGATGATCCTGACCTCTGCGCCCAGGGCCCTGACCCCATCGATCTTGGTTTTCGGGACGAGGGACGACATGCAGATCACCGCCTTCAGCCCCAGCTCTCTTGCCGCATAGGCAACGCTCCGGCCGTGATTGCCGGTCGAGCAGCAGGTAAGGGTGTTCGTGCCCGGATCGACATTCTGCGCGGCGTTGGTCGCCCCGCGCAGCTTGAAAGCCCCGGTCGGCTGCATGGTTTCCATCTTCAGGTGAAATGGAACGCCCGCCGTTTCCGAAAGAAAACGGGAGGGCAGGAGCGGCGTTCGGACAACCTTGCCCGAAATCGCCTTTTGAGCGGCGAGGATATCTACAAATGTCAAATCCATGACGCCCCCTTGACCCGAGAGTATAGCCGAAAAGCCCGCCTTAGGCGGAAATTGCGCTATTTGTGTACAATTAATCAAAAAGCCGCAAGAGGAAGATCTGTAAACGGCAAATTTTCTTGCATTTGAATTCTGTCTTATGGTTATTTGTGTACAAATGCTTTGTCGAGGATGAACACAATGCCTGGTCAGGATCTCCCTTTCAGCCAATCGGAATATCAACGGCGCCTTCAACTGATCCGCAACGACATGAATATGCGCGGCATCGACGTCCTGTTTCTCGAGGATCCGTCGAATATGTCCTGGACCACCGGCTATGACGGCTGGTCCTTCTACGTCCACCAGGGCGTCCTCGTCTTCCTTGACGAAGATCCCATCTGGTGGGGGCGTCGTCAGGACGCCAATGGCGCGCGGCGCACGGTCTGGATGGATGATGAGCGCGTAAGCGCCTATGCGGATCGCTACATCCAGTCCTCCCATTGCCATCCCATGCAGGACCTTTCGAGCCTGTTGAAGTCCAAGGGCTACGAAAACAAGCGCATCGGAGTGGAACTGGAGAATTACTATTTCTCCGCAAAGGCCTACCTGACCATGCGGGAGGACTTGCCGAACGCTGAGTTCGTGGACGCCACGGGCATGGTCAACTGGCTCCGTGCCGTCAAGTCGGATGAAGAGCTGGTGTTCATGCGCAAGGCCGCCAGGATTTCCGAGAAGATCATGGACGGGGTCTTCGAGCGTGTGAAACCCGGCATGCGCAAGGCGGATCTGGTCGCGGAAATCTATGCGGACGCGATCCGAGGCCTTGACGATGCCTGGGGAGACTACCCGGCAATCGTGCCGCTTCTTCCCAGTGGCGCCGATGCATCCGCGCCGCACCTGACGTGGGACGGCCGGTTCATGCAAAAGGGCGAAGCGACCTTCTTCGAACTGTCAGGCTGCTTCCGCCGTTATCATGCACCGCTCTGCCGCACCGTCTTTCTGGGAGATCCGCCGCAATATCTCCTGGATGCGGAACAGGCCCTGATCGAAGGGCTGGAAGCCGGCCTTGAAACCGCACGGGCCGGCAACACGGCCGGTGATGTCGCCCGCGCGCTCGCAAAACCGCTTGAAGCGGCCGGAATCGAACGCTCGGACCGGGCCGGTTATCCGATCGGGCTGTCCTATCCGCCGGATTGGGGCGAGCGCACGATTTCCATCCGCCATGAGGACAATACTGTCCTCAAACCCGGCATGACGTTCCACTTCATGCCGGGACTGTGGATGGACGGCTGGGGTCTTGAGATCACCGAGAGCATCCTCATCAAGGAAGAGGGGCATGCCGAATGCCTTTGCAACCGGCCGCGCAGACTGTTTGTGAAGAACTGAGGTCGGAATGTCCTTAGCTCATCTCACACGCACGATTTCCATCCTCGACCGGCTGATCGGTTTTCCGACTGTTTCGGCGGACAGTAATCTCGGCTTGATCGAGTACGCGGCCGGTCTGCTGGAAGACTGCGGTGCGCGCGTGAAGGTCTATTGGGACAGCACGGGCAGGAAGGCAAATGTCTTTGCAACGTTCGGTCCCGATACGTCCGGCGGTATCGTGCTGTCGGGACACACGGACGTGGTTCCGGTCGATGCTGCGGAATGGACAAGCGACCCGTTCCAGATGCGCCAGGCGGAGGGGCTTCTCTATGGCCGTGGCACCTGCGACATGAAGGGCTTCATCGCCGCGGTTCTTGCAAAAGCGCCCGACTACGCCGCCCTGGACCTGAAGCGTCCCTTGCACATAGCGCTCACCTACGACGAGGAGGTTGGCTGTTTCGGAGCCCGGCATCTGGTCGAGGAACTCCAGGCAGCGGACATCCGGCCCTCCGTCGCCATCATCGGCGAACCGACAGAAATGCGCGTCATCGAGGGCCACAAGGGCTGTTACGAATATACGACCGCCTTTCATGGCACGGATGGACACGGCTCCGAACCGGATAAAGGGGTCAACGCCATCCATGTGGCTGCCGCCTTCATCGGCAAGATGATGGAGGTCGCCGAGAAGATGAAAGATAAGGCCGGACCTGACAGCCAGCGTTACTCGCCTCCGTGGACGACGCTGCAGACGGGCCGGATCGAAGGCGGTTCCGCGCGCAACGTGATCGCCCGCCACTGTGCGGTAGAGTGGGAAATGCGCCCGGTGCGGAACGAAGATGCACGGGAAGTGAAGGCGGTCCTTGAAGCCTATTGCCGAAACGTCCTGCTGCCACAAATGCAGCAGGTCTATCCCGATGCCGATATCGTGACAGAAGTGATCGGCGAAGTCGCGGGCCTGGCGGTTGCAAACGAAAACGAGGCGAGGGACATCGTCACGGCCCTGACGGGGGCAAATCTCTGCGATGTCGTCTCCTTCGGCACGGAAGCGGGACTGTTCCAGGCGCTCGGCATGTCGGTGGTCGTCTGCGGTCCGGGCTCGATCGCCCAGGCCCACCAGCCGGACGAATTCATTTCGCTCGACCAGCTTGAGAAATGCCTCTCCATGCTGTCGGGACTTGAAAAGACCCTGTTGCAACCGGCATGAGCCCGTTCCACGAACTCGAAACGATAGATGTCGCGGCCTGGCTGGAAAGGGCAGCGAACGCTCAGGAGCGGTTCCAGATCATGTATTCGGTCTTGCGGGACCGGATCTGCATGCTTGTCTATCCGCCCGGAACCCAGCTCACCGAGGAAGGCCTGGCCGCCGAATTCGGCGTCAGCCGATCCCCGCTCCGCAAGGCCTTGCAGATCCTCGAAGCTGACGGCCTGCTCCAGTCGCAACAGGGCGTTGGAACAATCGTGAGCGAAGTCGACCTGGAAGAACTCATTCAGGTCTATCAGTTGCGCATGGAACTCAACGAACTGGCGGGAAAGCTGTCGCCAAGCCCCGCTACGGACACGTTGAAGGGCCTTTTTGAAGACATGCGGAAGAAGGCGGCCAGGCTTCGCGAGACGCCGACCTGGGAAGAGTTTGCCCGGCTGAACATCGACTTCTTCCACGCCTTCCAGCAGTTGTCCGACAACGAACCTTTGCGGGATGTCTCGGAGAAGCTTTTTACCAGACCTGCCGGATCTGGCTGACTTACCTGCCCCACATGGCGCTGACGAAGGAAGTCGAGATTTTCAGCCGCGAAATTGAGGAGATAGCCGGTGCCGTCGCCTTGGGCGACATCCACGCGGCCGCATTGACCCGGCGAGCCCATCTGTCCATGGGTCTCATCCGCCTGCGCTCACTTGCACACAAGGGTCTCCTCGATTGACGGCCGGGCTCGTCGGAGGTTTCCGGATCAAGCTGGTTTAGAGCATCGACCGGGTGTGCCGTGGGCGCCGGGATCACCGGCGCCTCCGTCTTTGCACTCACCACGCGGATCACACCGCTCGCTATAGAAACGCCACTTTCCCGGTGGCTATGTCATATATTCCGGCGGAGGATTTGATCTTTCCCGAGGCATGGAAGTCGGACAGGATCGGATCCGCAACGGCCGCCTTTTCCGCGTTGAGCTTGGCGTTCTGCGCGGTTGCAGCGGCCAGAAGATCGGCCGGATTATCGGCCATGGCGTCATAGACCGCGGGACGGATCGCATTGACAAGGCTCGGCAGATGGCCGGGGGGCAGGATCTTGTCCTGGATGGACTCGATCGTGGCACGGACCGCGCCGCAGGATGTATGCCCGAGAACGACAATCGTCTTGATGCCCAGAACGGCAGCGCCGAATTCCAGACTTGCCAGCCCGTCCTCATTGATGAAATTGCCCGCGACGCGGACGACAAAAAGATCGCCCGGTCCCTGATCGAAAATCAGCTCCGGCACGACGCGGGAGTCCGAACAGGTTACGACGGCCGCAAAAGGTTGTTGTCCCGTGGACCGGGCGGACCGGCCGACAGAATGATCCGTGTTGATCGGCGAATTCGCCACATAACGGGCGTTGCCGTCGATCAAACGCTTCAGCGCTTCATCGGGCGTGGCCGGCGGTGCTTCGCTCGATTGCGCGAACGCCATGGAGCCTGACGAGGCCGCCAGGGTCAGTGCCAGGCCGCCTGCAAACAGCCCCCGGCGGCTGATGGTTCCTTTAGTACAATCCTGACACATGCTATTTCCTCCTGAATGGTCTGCCGCGGATCTGACAGATTGCGAGACCGGTCCGACCCCACCCGTCATCTAGCGGGTGTAGGTCGCGTAAAGATGCTGCAAGACGGCGCCCGCCGCCGTATTGGCTGCGGCTCCGGGAAAATTGGTCGTCACGACGATGGCGAGGTCCTGCTCCGGGTCGATGACAATCCGGGCAAGGTTCATTGAATTCGAGCCGTTGTGGGTCAACAGGGGCCTGTCCGCCCAGTCAAAGCTCACGGTACCCCAGCCAAGACCGTAGCCGCCCGTGGCCGGCGTTCCTGGCGGCGGGTTGTCCCGAACGGGCGTTTGGACCTTGACGGACTGGAGGTGGTGCAACGTCTCCGGCGACACGAGCACCGGCCCGCGCCCACCCTTACCGGCATTCCAGCCTGCCCATTTGGCGTAGTCGGAAATCGACATATGTGCATTGCCGGCCGGAGCGATGACCTGCGGCACATCTGCTGCAGGTCCCCAAAGCATTGGTGTCACGCTGCCGTCCGGCTCAATCCGGTGTCCGACCGGCGCGTCGACCCGCCCATAGGTCGCCTGGGGCCCGAGTCCCGCCGTGCGCATCTCCAGGGGCGTGAAAATCCGCTGGCGCATCAGCTGCTCCCAGGGCGTCCCCGTGACCTCCTCAATCATCATCCCGGCAATGACATAGCCCAGGTTGGAGTATTGGAACGGCGACCCATCAGGCACGGAAATCTCGTTGTTCTTCCAAGCGTTCAGCAGGCGAAGGCGCAGATCGGTCAGGTTGTGATCAAAGACATCGGCGCTGAAATAGAGGTCAAGGATCGTCTCGTTGTCGCTGGGAATGCCGCTTGAGTGGGAAAGCAGCTGCTCGAGCGTAGCGTTGGCCAGGCTTGCACTCATTCCCTTCACATCGTCGCCGAGTATCTCACCGACCCGGGAATCCCACCGCAGTTTCCCCTCTTCCACAAGCATTCCGGCCAAGGTCGCGGTCATGGCCTTGGTATTCGAACCGATATGGAAACGGTCATCGATCGTCACAGGAATGTCTTCCCCAAGAATGCGCGTGCCGACGGCGGCGGCCGAGACGATCTCGCCGTTCTTTACCACGGCGGCCGCAATCGCGGGCAAACCGTATTTGATCCGGATACCGGTCAGATAGATATCGAGATCAACGGCCTGGGCAGACACGGGGAAAAGCAGGGACATCGCGACCAGCAAGCCGGCGACAAGGCATCCAGGCATTGGGCGGTTTGTGGGCGTGGCACGTTGGGTCATGACCTCAGGTATCCGAAGCTGTCTCGCAGGTGGGCCGACGGATTGCATTTTCATCCGCATCGCCAGGGGGCGAGCGAAGCAAGCCGATGCAATTCGTCAACAGGATAGCGCGCTTGGTTGGAGAGTGACTATCCGATTTCCGCAATGGTTAAGGGAGCGGACGAACTTGTCGGTCGGCGGGGGTCGACGAATGGCTCAGCAGGCAAGCGTGGCGGACGGTGCTTCGTCAAAAACGCGCTTATAGTCATGGGAAAAACGGCCGAGATGGAAAAACCCGAACCGCATGGCCGCCGCGGTCACGGTCGTCTCCCGGTGAGTCGACCTCAGGAGCATTGTCCTGACGCGGTTGAGCCGCAACAGGCGAAGGTAGGCCATCGGGGACATTCCGGCGTAGGCACCGAAGGCATATTGAAGCGTACGCTCGCTGACACCGACCGCCCTGCAGATGTCGACCATTGTGGGCGGCTCGTCGGTCTCAATGCGGTCTTCGGCAAAGGCACGCGCCTCGCGGCAAATGCGGAACGCACGGAGCCGCGCAGCGGGCGGCACTGCTTCCGCGGGGGCTTGTGTCGTTGACGTCGCGATCTGCAGCACCGTCTGAAACAGAAGGCGGCGCATGATGTCCGCCACCGGCGCACCGCGCTGTCTGGCAGCCATGCCGGCGGCCCTGAACCACACCTCGACCGCATCCTGGAACAGGGCCTTTTGCCTTGAATAGAGCAGCTTGATCCCCTGTGGGGCGATTTCCCATTCGGCAGGGTTCAGCACGCGTGCAGCGTCCAGGAATTCAACCTGGTCGAGACTGACATAAGTGGTCTGCGCTCCGGCCGGAACATGAAGGTCGAACTCGGTCTTCTCCGGCAAAAAGAAGATCGCGTCCGCGTCGCCCGCTCCGTGCTCTGAAAACCGGAAGGCCGGGTCCAGGGTGCAATAGGAGATTGTGCAGAGATTGTCCGGTGTGGCGCCCAGTTTCTGAACCGCAGTTTCCTGACACTCACGAACGAGGCGCTGATTTCCCAGTTCGAGGCTGTGCAACGCTCCCAGACACTTGCCCTGGCCGAGCTGAATGCACTCCATTTCAATCCATGGCTGCATCGCCGCCTGAGCAGCGGCATGGTCGATCAGGCTCGAGCGCAGGCTCACACCATCTACTGCAGCGGTCTGTCTCCGACTGGATTCATGCAACCGGAAGCCCCCCTGCAAACACTCCATGTCTTTCAGGGCTAGAGCAAACTGATCCTTTTGCAAAGGACTATTGCGGCGGCAGGTAGCTCCTGCGTTCTGGTCCGCCAGTGATTGGGGCTTTTCACGCGAAATGGCTGCTTCCGGTCAATGTCTGACGTGGAATTTGAGAGCATTAGGCGAGGGCACCGGTTCCGGGGACCAGTTTTGGGCATCAGTTGGACGCTTCGACTGAAAACACGGAAATCGTGGTCCGCTTTTCTGAAACGTATCAATAACTTACGGAAGAGTTGGCTGGGGAACCTGGATTCGAACCAGGACTAACGGAGTCAGAGTCCGTGGGTCTACCGTTAACCTATTCCCCAACGAGGCCCAAGATATGGACATCTGGCTGCGAACGGATGTGGTTTAAACCGTCCGCTGCGATTTCTTTGCCGGATATACCGTCATCGTATTCCGGATTGCAAGAGCCGTTTTGGAATTTTTTGTGAAATTACGTTCGTTGCCCGGCTCTCGCTGAGGAGCCCCGCTGTCAGACTTAAAGAGAGCTTTTCCATCGGCAGGCAACCTGTTACAGTTTTGACAACGAAAGATACGGCTTCCAGCTGTGCCCCGTGAATGTGGCAGGTGCGCGGGAGGCCTGAAAGGCATAAACGTGACTCAGTCAGGTCAGGAACCGCCCTCGGACGGGCGTCGTACCGCTGATGTGTCCGGAAACAGCGGGGCCCGCTCAGGGTCCAGGGGATCGGCCAAACGGCGCCGCAAGCGCCGCTCCGGCCAGGGTCCGAAAGGCAATGGGTTTGCGCAGGGCAATGCCGCTGCAGCAGCAACAACGCCTCAAGACCCGGGACCAGTCCAGGCCCGAACTGTATCCGGATCCGTCGATCAGATTACCAATCCGCAGGCCCGGCCCGCGGACGCCGAAGGATCTGCACCGGGCTCAGGAAAACGGCGAAAGAAACGCAGGCGCGGACATGGTTCGCCGCCGGCCGGGAGCGAAGGCGCCAACGGCCGTGTCGCGGGTATAGCTGAAGGGCACGGCAATCCGCACAACGCCGAGGCGCCAACCAGCTTCAAGAGCAAGAAGGCCGCGCGCAGACGTGGCCGTCGTCGTCGGCAGGCCGAAAATGGCCCTGCCAACGGACAGCCTGTTCACAACGGCTCTCCGGCAGCCACGCCGTCGCCGGACCTCCGCTCCGATGGCCAGGTCCTGGGGCAAACGCCGCCCGAACGCGCCGCGAAGCAAGCAGACATCCGCGTGCCGAAGGACGGCAGTGAACAGTTTCGCCGCCACCGCCCCGGTTATCAGAACGGCTATGCCAGAAACGCTCAGAACGGCGCGCCGCTCTATGCCGCCCTGGACCTTGGAACCAACAATTGCCGCCTCCTGATTGCCCGCCCCGAGGAACGGGGGTTCCGGGTTGTGGATGCCTATTCCCGCATCGTGCGCCTGGGCGAGGGGGTCGGATCCAACAGGCGGCTGAGCGACGCCGCCATGGACCGCGCCATAGATGCGCTGGCCAATTGTCATCGTAAACTGGCTGACAGAGGCGTTTCGCGTTCGCGTCTGATTGCCACGGAAGCCTGCCGCGCGGCGGAAAACGGTGCCGAATTCATCGACCGCGTCAAATCCGAAACTGGCCTTGCCCTGGAAGTCGTCAACCGCGAGACGGAGGCGCGCCTGGCCGTTGCCGGATGCGCTTCGCTCGTCGATCACGATGCGGACGGCGTTATCCTGTTCGATATCGGCGGCGGATCGTCGGAGATCGTCTGGCTCGACCTGCGCAATCGATGCGGCGCTCGCGGATACGCCCTGACGCGCTTTATCCGGTCCTGGATCTCGCTGCCGGTCGGTGTCGTCAATCTGGCTGAACGCCATGGCGGTGTTCATGTCACGCCCGAGGTCTTCGAGGCAATGATCGAAGACGCGGCCGGACACCTGGCGTCTTTCAGCCTGGCGAGCAGCCTCACCGAGGCCATTTCCTCGGGCAAGGTGCACATGCTCGGCACGTCGGGAACCGTTACCACCCTTGCGGGCGTGCATCTGGGCCTGAAAAGGTACGACCGGCGCCGGGTGGACGGCACATGGCTGGAAGACGGCGATGTCGCCAGGATGATTGATCAACTGCGCGATATGCCCTATGAGGCTCGCGTCGAGAACCCTTGCATCGGCGCGGACCGCGCCGATCTCGTTCTGGCCGGATGCGCCATTCTCGAGGCGATCCGCCGGCGCTGGAGCTGTTCAAGGCTGCGGGTTGCGGACCGTGGCCTGCGCGAGGGCATTTTAACCGAATTGATGGCAGCTGACGGTGTCTGGGCACACAGGAAGTCCGGTAACCGGCACGAACGTGGCCGCCAAAGGAACAGAGCATGAGCGGTGCAAAAAGAAGGGAACGGGCGACCGGGGCCTCCACGTCAAGGTGAAGACGGCCGCGGGGCGCCGCGAATCTTCAACCCGCTGGCTGGCACGGCAGCTCAATGACCCCTATGTGCGCCGGGCGAAGATGGACGGCTACCGGTCTCGAGCCGCCTACAAGCTCATTGAAATCGACGACAAGCACAAATTGCTGAAGCCGGGTTACCGGGTCGTCGACCTGGGCTGTGCACCGGGCGGCTGGATGCAGGTCGCGGTGGAGAGGGTGAAGTCCAGCGCCGAGGCGCCGAAGGTGGTCGGCATCGACTATCTCGACGTGGACCACGTTCCCGGCGCCGTTTTTCTCAAGAAGGATTTTCTCGATGACGACGCGCCGGCAGCCCTGCTGGAGGCGCTCGGCGGTCACAAGCCGGATGTCATCCTGTCGGATATGGCCGCGCCGACCACCGGCCACAAACAGACGGACCACCTGCGGACGACTCACCTGTTTGAAATTGCGATCGATTTCGCCCGCCGGAATCTCGTTCCCGGCGGTTCGTTTCTTGCAAAGGTTTTCCGGGGCGGCACCGAAAACGCCCTGTTGCAGGACCTGAAACGCGAATTCAAGACGGTTTCTCACCTGAAACCGCCCGCAAGCCGCAAGGAAAGTCCGGAGCTGTATGTCATTGCCAAGGGCTTTCGCGGCAGCGATCTCGATCCGGATTGACCGGGCGGACAGGTGCCGCAGCGCACAGGCCGCGGAATGCCGCGGATAGGCTCATAGGCATGGAAAGAAAGGCGATGCCCCTTTTCTTTCTGTCACCTGCATGTTATTGACCCGCGCCAACTTCTCCGGCACAGCCGAAGCGACTCGAAAGATGCAGGCCTTAGCTGGCGTGCGTCTTAATTATCTTTTCAAAAGGGGAATTGGCAATGGCTTCCTTCTTTGTCCCGTCTACCGGTCAACTGGCCCTGACCTTTGACGACGTCCTGCTGATCCCCGGACATTCGGAGGTCATGCCGGGGCAGGTGGACCTGCGGACCAAGGTCACGCGAGAGCTGGAACTCAATATTCCTATCCTGTCGTCGGCGATGGATACGGTTACCGAAGGGCGCCTGGCAATCGCCATGGCGCAGGCGGGTGGCATCGGCGTCATTCATCGCAACCTGTCGCTCGACCGGCAGGCCGAAGAAGTCCGCATGGTCAAGAAATTCGAATCCGGCATGGTGGTCAATCCTCTTGTCATCGGCCCGGATGCCACGCTTCAGGATGCTCTGGACCTGATGAAGCACTTTGGCATCTCCGGCGTGCCGGTGGTCGAAAACGGCGGTACGGGCGGCCAGACGACCGGCAAGCTCGTGGGCATCCTGACCAACCGTGATGTGCGCTTCGCCTCCAATCCGAACCAGAAGATCCACGAACTGATGACCAAGGACAAGCTGGTCACGGTGAGCGACAACGTCAGCCAGCAAGACGCCAAGCGCCTTCTGCACCAGAACCGGATCGAAAAGCTCCTCGTCGTCGATGAGAACCGGAACTGCATCGGCCTCATCACCGTCAAGGACATGGAAAAGGCACAGCTCAATCCGAATTCCTCGAAAGACAGCCAGGGACGCCTGCGCGTCGCCGCGGCCACGAGTGTCGGAGAGGAAGGGTTCGCCCGCGCGGAACGGCTGATCGATGCCGGCGTCGACATGCTGGTCGTCGACACCGCCCACGGCCATTCCCAGAAGGTCCTGGACATGGTGAAACAGGTGAAGACCCTGTCCAATTCCGTCCAGGTGCTGGCGGGCAACGTCGCCACGGCGGATGGTACCAAAGCCCTGATCGATGCGGGGGCCGATGCCGTGAAAGTCGGTATCGGACCGGGCTCCATCTGCACCACGCGGATTGTCGCCGGCGTCGGCGTGCCTCAACTGACCGCGATTCTTGAATCGGTCAATGAAGCCGACAAGCAAGGCGTTCCGGTCGTCGCCGATGGCGGCATCAAGTTCTCCGGCGACCTGGCCAAGGCCATTGCCGCAGGCGCAAGTTCCGTCATGGTCGGTTCGCTGCTGGCGGGCACCGAAGAAAGCCCGGGCGAGGTCTATCTGCACCAGGGTCGGTCCTACAAATCCTATCGCGGCATGGGGTCGGTCGGCGCCATGGCGCGGGGCTCCGCAGACCGGTACTTCCAGGCGGAAGTGCGCGACAGCCTGAAACTGGTACCTGAAGGGATCGAGGGCCAGGTGCCCTACAAGGGCTCTCTCAGCAGCGTTCTTCATCAGCTGGCAGGCGGACTGCGTGCCGCCATGGGTTACGTCGGCGGCAAGAACATCAAGGACTTCCAGGAAAAGGCGCGTTTTGTCCAGATTTCCGGCGCGGGCCTGCGGGAAAGTCATGCACACGACGTGACAATCACCCGGGAAAGCCCGAACTATCCTTCCAACATTTGATAAATAACACGCGGTGCAGGGGAATTAGACCCCGCACCAAAGGATCAGCATGAAAGATGGCGGACGCCTCGCGGCGGCAATTGAAGTTCTGACAGAAGTGGAAACCCGCCACCGACCGGTCCAGATCGCACTGAGGGACTGGGGCGCGGCACACCGCTTCGCCGGCTCCGGCGACCGGACGGTTATCGGCAATCTGGTTTTCGACGCGCTGCGCAACAAGGCCTCCCTTGCCGCGCTGATGCAGGACGAGACGCCGCGCGCGCTCATTCTGGCAACCTATTCATGCACCTGGCAAAAAGGCGTCGAAGCCTTGGCCGAAACGCTTTCGGGGGACCGGCATGCTCCCGAGCCCTTGAGCGAGGCGGAAGCGCGGACGCTGTCCGTTGGGCAGGCGCCGGATCCAGCCCCAGCATCGCAGGCGGATGTCCCCGAATGGCTGTGGCCGTCGTTTCAGGCCGTTTTCGGAGAAAACGCGGTTGAAGAGGGCAGGGCGCTTGCCAGGCGCGCGCCGGTTGATCTGCGGGCCAACACGCTGAAAGCCGACCGGGAAAAACTGCTCAAACGCCTGGCGCACACCGGCGCCGGACCGACTTCCCTGTCTCCGCTGTGTCTCCGGATCGAAGCCAAACCCGGCCTCGGGCGCATGCCCCATATCCAGGCTGAGGAAGGATACCGCAAGGGCTGGTTCGAGCTTCAGGACGAAGGCAGTCAGTTGGCGGCCCTTCTGGCACAGGCAAAACCCGGCGAGCAGGTTCTCGACTATTGCGCCGGCGGGGGTGGCAAGACGCTCGCCCTGGCGGCTGCAATGGAGAACAAGGGGCAGCTTTATGCCTATGATGCGGACCGCCTGCGCCTTGCGCCGATCCATGAGCGGTTGCAGCGGGCGGGTGTCCGCAACATTCAGGTCCGCGATCCGGCCAGCTCGACGCTGGAAGATCTCACCGGGCAGATGGACCTGGTGTTCATCGACGCCCCTTGCACGGGTACAGGCGTGTGGCGTCGCCGGCCGGATTCAAAATGGCGGCTGGCTGAAAAGGCGCTCGCCGACCGTATCGAGGATCAGCGCCATGTCCTTGAAAACGCAGGCCGGTATGTGAAGCCCGGCGGCCGTTTGGCCTATGTCACCTGCTCGGTATTGCCGGAAGAGAACCAGAATCAGGCAGCGTGGTTCCTCGAGAACCACCCCGATTTCAAATCGAGCTCTGCATTGGAAGCCTGGAAAAAGGCGCTGCCTGGCGCAAGTGAGCCGAAATATGTCTCCGAACACGGAGACCTTTTGCTGACACCCGCCTCAACCGGAACCGACGGCTTTTTCGTCGCATTGTTCGAGCGTCAGGCTTGAGTCGGGGCCAGCCAGGTCGAAGCTCATGAGATCAGGACTTGTCCTGACGCTGCAGGCCGAGAACGTTTGGTATCTGGCCCTGTGCGTCTGACGAGGCTTCGGGATCCGGTTGGGGCTTTTTGTCTGCGGATCCGGTTTCCTGCGTGGCCGCCTCGGACCGGTCCTTTTCAGGTTTCTCGACCGGAGCCTTCTCCTGCGGACGCTCTTCGTCGGCGGCTGGTTTCACTTCGGCGGAGACCGGCTCCGTCCTGGGTTTTCCAGCTTCCGCCGAAATCAGGTTTTCCACGAAACGCCTGATCTCCGGATCGAGGCTCTTGCCTGCCGAGAGCGCCGTCAGGACCGAGCGGGCCTGGTTGGCGTGTTTCTGGGCCGCCAGCGCTGCTCCCAGGGCATTCAGCGGTCCCTGTGCCTTGTTGTCCAGGTCATAGCCGGTAAGCGCGAACTTCAGCCCCGCGGCAGGCCTGCCGAGTTTGCGCGCCAGAACGCTGAGCCTTACCAGCACCGGCACCGAACGCGGGTTGCGCTTGAGAGCTTCTTCCGCCGCCTCGTAGGCATCCTCCAGCGCTCCCTTTCCGGAGAGGGCATCCGACATCAGTTCAAGCGGAAGGGGATCTGCCGGAGTAAGCTGGCTTGCTCTCAAGGTGAGTTCGATGATTTCGTCGAAACGCTTGCGGCGTATCAGAATTTCCGACAGGCCGAGAAGAGCGGGAACATAATCCGGCGCAGCCTTGAGCGCTTTCCGGTAGGCGGCAATTGCGGCGGTGCTCTGATCGGACTTCGCCTGGATTTCAGCGAAAAGCGATAGAACCGCAGGCGACTCCGGCAACAGACCCATAAGACGCCTTACCGGCACTTCCGCGTCGGCCGTCATGTCCTCCTTGAGAAGAACACTCGCAAATCCGTAAAGCGCGTTGCGGTTGTCAGGTGTCTGCTCGAGGACTTCCGCGAAATTCTGCTTGGCATTGGCAAGATCGCCGAGGAGGAGCTGGCAATTGCCGAGGCTCGCGCGGGCACTGAGGTGATCGGGTTCTGCGAAGACGATCCGGCGAAGCTGCGACTGCGCTTCTTCCAGGTAGCCCGCCTGCAACAGCGCGCAAGCGGTCCGGTAGGCGATCTCCGTATCCTGGGGCGCAAGTTCCTGCGCCTTGAGATAGGAGACAAGGGCCTTGTCCAGGTCGCCTGATTTTTCCAGGGATACGGCTTCTTCAAAAGCTTTACGGGCAGCTGCGGTCATTTGGTCAAAAGTATCCTCAAGCCCCTGCCTGCAGCCTCAGTTCCTGCCGTCCCGAGACGCGACGGCTTTGGTTAACCTAAGTAGGCCGGGGCTGCGGGTCAAAAGCGAATTTGCTCCGTGCACAGATTGTCCGCTGTTTTATTTGCCTGCCAGGCATATAACGGCTCTCACACAGCCCCGCCGGACCGGCAAAAAATGCTGTGCGGGACCGGTTCAAGTGCGAATTTCATATTCATTTTAACGGAAAGACCGGTTAGAAGCTGCCCATGACCCAGCACGACCGTCTCCTCATCATCGACTTCGGCTCTCAGGTGACCCAGCTCATCGCGCGGCGCCTGCGTGAGCTGAACGTCTATTGCGAAATTCATCCGTTCCAGAACGTCACGGACGCCTTCCTGGCGGACTTCACGCCGAAGGCAGTGATCTTCTCGGGCGGGCCGTCGTCGGTGTTTGCCGAGGGCGCCCCGATGCCGCCCCACAAGGTCTTCGAACTGGGTGTTCCGATCCTCGGCATTTGCTATGGCCAGCAGGTGATGATGCATTGCCTCGGCGGCAAGGTTGAAAGGGGCGATGGCACGGCAGAGTTCGGCCGCGCCTATGTGACACCGACGGAAAAAAGCTGCCGCTGCTCGAGGGCTGGTTCGAGGCCGACCGCGAGCAGGTCTGGATGAGCCACGGCGATCACGTCAGCGAGATTGCCCCGGGCTTTGATGTCTACGGCACGTCGCCGAATGCGCCATTCGCCATCACCGCCGACCCGGTCCGGAATTTCTTTGCCGTTCAGTTCCACCCGGAAGTGCATCACACCCCCAATGGCAAGAAGCTCTACGAGAACTTCGTCCGTCTCGCCGGCTTCACGGGTGACTGGACGATGGGCGCCTACCGGGAAGACGCGATCGCCAAGATCCGCGCGCAGGTGGGCGACAGAAAGGTCATTTGCGGCCTGTCCGGCGGCGTCGACAGCTCGGTCGCCGCTGTCCTGATCCACGAGGCGATCGGCGAACAGCTGACCTGCGTTTTCGTGGATCACGGCCTGCTTCGCTTGAACGAGGCCGACCAGGTTGTCACCATGTTCCGGGATCACTACAACATCCCGCTGATCCACGCGGACGAGGCTGACCTGTTCCTCGGGGAGCTTGAGGGCATTTCCGATCCGGAGCAGAAACGCAAGACGATCGGCAGGCTGTTCATCGACGTCTTTCAGAAGCACGCCAATGACATCGAGGGGGCGGAGTTCCTGGCCCAGGGCACCCTCTATCCGGATGTGATCGAAAGCGTCAGCTTCTCGGGCGGACCATCCGTGACTATCAAATCCCACCACAACGTGGGCGGACTGCCGGAAAAGATGGGCATGAAGCTTGTCGAGCCGCTCAGGGAGCTTTTCAAGGACGAGGTGAGGGAGCTTGGCCGCGAGCTCGGTCTGCCCGAAAGCTTCATCGGGCGCCATCCCTTCCCCGGACCCGGCCTCGCCATCCGCTGCCCGGGAGAAATCACCCGCGAAAAGCTGGATATTCTGCGCAAGGCCGATGCCGTCTATATCGACCAGATCCGCAAGCACGGCCTCTATGACGAAATCTGGCAGGCCTTCGTCGCGATCCTGCCCGTGCGCACGGTCGGCGTGATGGGCGACTACCGCACCTACGACTACGCCTGCGCCCTGCGCGCCGTCACGTCCGTCGACGGCATGACCGCGGACTACTACCCGTTCAGCCACGAGTTCCTCGGCGAAACCGCAACCCGTATCATCAACGAGGTGCAGGGGATCAACCGGGTGACCTACGACATCACCTCCAAACCGCCGGGAACGATCGAGTGGGAGTGAGGGGAATGTAGCGCCCCAAGCTTTTTCGGTGAAAAAAGGTAGTTCCTGAGCTACAACCAAGTTGTTTTTGTTCTCGAAATTTTTTCCAGGCCCTGAATTCTATCCAATGCATTCTTCAAAAAGTTCGACAGGTCAAATCGGTTATCGCGCGGACATTGATGGCCTGCGCGGAATTGCCGTTTCTGCCGTCATCCTCTTCCACGCCAACTTCACCCTGTTTCGCGGTGGCTTCGTCGGCGTCGACATATTCTTCGTGATCAGTGGTTTTCTGATTACCGCGATCAGTCTGCGAGAATGGGAACTTGGCCGGTTCGGAATCCTGAGGTTTTTTGAAAAGCGAGCACGCCGGATTCTGCCGGCGCTGTTTCTCGTCACCGCCGTCAGTGTCCCATTTGCGCTGACGATTCCAAATCCGCTGCAGACAAAGCAGTTTCTCGAAAGCGTGCTCTATGTGCTTTCGTTTTCATCGAACTTCCATTTCTGGGCTCAAACCGGTTATTTCGATACGTCTGCCGAACTGAAACCGTTGCTCCACACGTGGAGCCTTGCGGTCGAAGAGCAATATTACATTCTTTTCCCGTTCCTGCTTCTGGTCCTCGTCCGGCTCAGGGCGTCGCTTGCGACCCTGTTTCTGGTGGTGGCGTTTATCCTCAGTATCGGTCTGGCGCAAATCCTGATTGACCAAGGGCAGAAGCTGACCGCCTTCTATCTGTTGCCAAGCCGTGTCTGGGAAATTCTGGCGGGTGTTCTCTGTGCGCTCGCTTCTCGCAAAGGTCTCGCCGACAGGATCGTCGGGAAGGTGGCGGAGATACTGGCAGGGATTGGACTGGTTCTCGTCATGGTCTCGATTCCAGTGTTCAACGACAACACGGTCACGCCGGGCCCGCATGCACTCATTCCCGTTGTCGGGACTGCCTTGATCCTGATGTTTTCCCGCAGCGGCGGGCGCGTCTATCGAATACTCTCCAACAAACCGCTGGTCTTTATCGGTCTGATCAGTTTCAGCGCCTACCTCTGGCACCAGCCGCTCTTTGCATTTGCTCGCCTTAGTGTGGACGAGCCGCTTTCGCCGGCGATTATGGGCGCGCTGTGCCTGATTGTTGTGCCTCTTTCGTACCTGTCGTGGCGGTTTGTCGAGGTCCCGTTCAGAAACCGCGCGACGGTAACGTTGCCCGGCTTCATTGGCACAGGGCTGCCACTGACTGCTGCGCTTGTATTGGTTTCCGTCGTCGGAATCCGGAATTACGGATATATCTACTACCGGTATCCGGAAGACGTCGCGTCGACCTACGAGACTGTTCTTCGATCAGTAAATTACGACTTCGATGCAGCTATGTATGACAACGGCGACTGTGTGTTTTCAAGTCGCAGCATCAAGGGCAAAACGGAAGAACGGTTTGCCGATTGCGTGCAACGCTACGGACCGGCGACAATCGTCATTGGCGACAGCCATGGCATGAACATCTCCAACATACTGGCAAAAACCGAAGCGTATGACTTCCTGCTGGGCCTGGCCGCTCACGGACACCAGGCTCACAAGTCACATACGTCGAACTGGTACCACCGGCATGTCTTGCCCTTTGTGGAGCAAAACCGACAAAACATTGAAAAGGTCATTTATCACCAGACGGAATCGACATTCTGGCACCCGGCAACCGAACCGGCCACCAGCCCTTCGGAGAGTAATCTGAACCGTGCCGATGTTGAAAAGGTGATGAAACTCATGTCTGATCTTTCAGCTTACGCCCAGACGGTCTGGCTTGGTCCGTTTCCAAACTACGGCGCAGATCCGGTCAGGGCGGTATTCGACCTTTCAATGCGGACCATGGCGAAGAACCAGCAGGAAAGATTGTTTGTTCTCGATAACCATGTCCTCGAAGTGTCAAAACGCCGCAACTTTTTCTACGCCAGGTTCGCTGATCTTTACCCAGTGCCTGAAAGTCCGTTTTTCGACGATTGCACCATGTACAAGGACGCAGATCATTTCAGTTCCTGCGGTGAGGGGATGGTTGCTGCCTGGATTGCGAAAAACGGGACACTGAAGGCATTGGACTCGAATAGGAGCAGGACTTCAGTTCAACTGGATGCTGGTTTGCCCGTCCAGTGACGGGTTGCAGTTCGAAAAGTCCGTAATGTTACCTGCAACCTGTCGGCCGCTCGGATTTCAGTGAGCGAACAGCGCTTGACCGACAGCACCCGCCTGCCAGCGCGGCTCGTTGACACGCTGTTTCGCGCTTCCACTTCAGCCACAAAATCCTAAGCAGCCTTGGCGAGCTTTCCGGCGATCTCCGCAACGTGCCGCCCTTGGAAGCGGGCGCCATCGAGTTCGTTGTTGGTGGGTTGGCGGTCGCCTTCGCCTGCCAGGGTGGATGAGCCGTAGGGCGAACAGCCGGTGATCTCATCCATTCTCATCATGCCCTTGAAGCTGTAGGGCAGGCCCACGATGACCATGCCGAGATGCAAGAGCACGATTTGCGTCGACACGATGGTCGTCTCCTGGCCGCCGTGCTGGGTCGCGGTCGAGGTGAAGACGCTTGCGACCTTGCCGACCAGTTTGTCGTTGGCCCACAGAGAGCCGGTCTGATCGAGGAAGTTCTTCATTTGCGAGGCCATGTTGCCGTAGCGGGTCGGCGTGCCGAAGATGATGGCGTCATATTCCGTCAACTCGTCCGGTTTTGCCACAGGTGCAGGCTGGTCGGTCTTGTAGCCCGATTTCTCGGCGACCTCGTCGGGCACCAGTTCCGGCACCCGCTTGAGGACCACATCGGCACCCGTTTCCCGCGCGCCTTCGGCGACGGCACCTGCCATGGTTTCAGTGTGGCCGTAGCTGGAATAGTAGAGTACGAGAATTTTGGTCATACCGCTGCCTGCTTTTGATTTCAGAGTTCAACTCTGGAACGCAGCGACAAAGCGATAGTTCCCCGCGGTGGTTTCCGGATTTCCAGGAGCATCCGGGCCGCCATGCAATGACAGGGTGAGCCGACAGCCGTCGGCTCTCGCGCAGAACGCACGAGAAACAGTCGAGCCAATCCAATGACCCGTGAAAGACCTGCAGGACACGAGTTGCAGCTGGTGCGCCTTCTGGATGCGCCGATCGCAAATGTGTGGCGTTGCTGGACAGAGCCGAGGCTGCTGGAGCAATGGTTCGGGCCGCAGTCCTGGACGACGGAGGTCAAGAACCTCGAGCCGCGCGCTGGTGGGGCAACCCACATTGTCATGCGCGGTCCGAATGGCGATGTGTCGGATGGTGCCGGCATGTTCCTGGACGCGATTCCCGAACGGCGGTTGGTGTTTACCAACGCCTATACTGCCGGCTGGATACCGGCCGAGGTTCCGGCGGTCGTTCCGTTCATGACCACGATCATCGAAATGTCCTGTGACGGTGACCGGACCCGCCATGTCGTCCGTGCCCGGCACTGGACCGAAGAGGCGCGCAGGCAGCACGAGGAAATGGGTTTCCATGACGGCTGGATTGAATCGACCACGCGACTGGAAACGCTGGCCCGGACGTTCTGACCTGCTTGCGGTCGGAGAAGAAACACATCGGGTGGGAAAATACGGATTTGCAGCCGCAGCGGAGCACCCGCAAATCGACAGCCATGGTACGCTAGCATATGAAACGAGAGAATCTTGAAGCCGACTGTTCGAACTGTGCGGCATTGTGCTGTGTGGTCTTTGCCTTCGACCAGTCCGAATCCTTCGCCATTGACAAGGCGGCCGGCGAAGTCTGCCCGAACCTCGATGATTGCGGCCAGTGTACCGTATTCGCGGACCGGACGACGCTTGGGTTCAAGGGTTGCATCGCCTACGATTGTTACGGGGCAGGCCAGCGTGTCACCCAGGAAGTGTTCCAGGGCAGAAGCTGGCGGCAGGATCCAAGGCTGATGGTGCCCATGGGCGCGGCTCTATCGGTTCTGCGCCGCATTCACGAGCAGCTCATGCTGCTCAGGACGGCGGCCGATCTGCCCCTGGATGCCGCCGAGCATAGCCAAGCAAAGGACCTCACACGGACGTTGACTCCCAGACCGGCTGGACGGAAGCCAGCCTGCAGGTGTTTCCGATAGATGCTGTTGCCAAGGAAGTAACTCACTTCCTGCGCAGTCTGCGCCGCCACATCAAACTCTCTAACGAGCACACTTGATGCACAGAGCCGCTGCAGGATCGACCTGGAGCCGTCGTTCCGCGATTTCCTCGCCGCATTCGGCGCAATATCCGTAATCGCCTTTGTCCAGGCGTTTGAGGGCAGCCTCGATGCGGTGCAAATGCGCCCGCCGCTGACGTTCGGAGGCCTGTGCCATGGCCTGGCCCTGAAGCGCATCCATGCGCGACAGTCTGCCGACGGATTGCTGATCGAGCGCAACCGTTGCCCGGGCCTCCTCGGAGTTTTCACTCAAGGATTCCAGCTCGGCCTTGAGTCTCAGTAATTCTTCGCGGACTGCGTCTTCATCAATCGGCATTGTCATCCTCCGGTGAAGAAGCATGACAATGCCGCGCCGATCTCGCAAGCCGCCGGAAGCAATCGAACTCAAAAACCGGCCAGAACGATCTTGCCTATCGTCTTGTTGCTTTCGATTTTCCTGTGCGCTTCACGAAGGTTTTGCGGGTCAATGGGTTCCATGACATCAGCCATGGTCGTGCGGATCCTGCCCGCATCCACCATCTCGCAAACGCGGTTGAGCAGTTTGCCCTGTTCGCCCATATCCGCGGTCTGAAACATCGACCGGGTAAACATCATTTCCCAATGGATCGAAACGGCTTTCAGCTTGAACGGCATGATGCTGAGGTTTTCCGCCTCATCGATCAGCAGGAAACGCCCCTGAGGCGCGATCAGCTCGGCAAGATCCTCCAGATGCCGCTCCGTATGTGTGGTCGAAAACACATAGCCTGGCGCTTCCAGCCCCAGGTCCTTGATTTGCGCAGCCAACGGTTTCGAATGATCGATCACATGATGCGCACCGAGGTCCAGGCACCAGCTTCGGCTTTCCGGCCGTGAGGCCGTTGCGATGACCGTCAGGTCGGTGAGTTGGCGGGCAAGCTGTATCGCAATGGACCCGACACCGCCCGCGCCGCCGACGATCAACAGGGTGTTGGCACCGGAGACGACCGGATCGTTGACCTTCAGGCGGTCGAACAGAGCTTCCCAGGCCGTGATGGATGTCAGGGGCAGCGCCGCTGCTTCGGCAAAGGTCAGAGACTTTGGCTTCCGGCCGACAATACGCTCGTCAACCAGATGAAACTCGGCATTGGTCCCGGGGCGGGTGATGTCGCCGGCGTAATAGACTTCGTCCCCCACTGCAAAATCGGTCACGTCCGGCCCCGTGGCCGCCACGACCCCGGCAGCGTCATAGCCGAGAACCACCGGCTGGCCGTTCTCGGGCGTTCTCGAAGTCCGGACTTTGGTGTCGACCGGATTGACGGCTACGGCCCTGATTTCAACAAGCAGTTCCCGGCCGGACGGGACGGGCGTGGGTTGTTCGAATGCAATGAGTGCGTTCTGGTTTTCAATGGGAAGAGATTCGAAATATCCGATGGTACGCATGTGCTGTCTCCTGAATTGCGTACCGCTCAATTTGACCATAAAGTCGACGCGCGCAAGAAAGCACATTTTTCGCAGTCACTTACTGAATTAGTATATAGGCACAAAATGGATACCGTAAAACGAGCAGCAGGAAAATCGACCCGCAATACCTACGAGTGCCATCCCGGCTGCTCGGTTGAGGCAGCTTTGAGCCTGATTGACGGCAAGTGGAAGGGCGTCATCCTCTACCTTCTGATGGAACGGCAGGTGTTGCGGTTCAACGAGTTTCAGAAGGCCTTGCCGGACATCACGCAGCGCGTGCTGACGGCTCAGTTGCGCAGTCTGGAGACGGACGGGCTGATCGAACGGACCGTTTACCCGGTCGTCCCGCCGAAGGTCGAGTACAGGCTGACGGAACTGGGCGCATCGCTGGCGCCGGTGATCTCGGCTCTGTCCGCCTGGGGAAATGAGAAGAAATTCCTCTGGCCGAAGGGCTTCAAGCGGGACAGCCATCTGCAGCAGGCGGGGTAAAAGCAATCCGCCCGATCCAGGCAGAACAGGAATCACTTGCTGTCCGGCGCGATCGCCTCCTTTTCCTCTTCCAGCATCTCTTCGTGGTGCTTTCTGGCCTGCACCTCGATGAACAGTCTCGTGACCTGCGGCATCTCCATCTTGATTGTACGCTCCAGGGAATAGATGGTTTCTTCCACGGATCCGGCTTTCACCTGGTCCACGAAATCGACCGACAAAGCCAGCAGAATGTCGCGCGGGCCGCGATGAAGGGTGCGGATCTCGTTGAGGTGACTGATGGCCGGAGTGGCGTTTATGATCGCCGTGATTTTCGAAAGCAACTCGGGCGATGCCCCTTCGCCGATCAGGAGGCCCTTGGTCTCGTAGGCCAGCAGTGTCGCGGTCAGCGCAAGAATGACGCCGATTGCCACCGATGCGGCACCATCGAGCCATTCAAGTCCGAGATACTGCACGCCCAGGAGACCGGCCAGGGCGACGATCAGGCCGAGCATGGCGGCACTGTCCTCGAACAGGACCGTGAAAACCGTCGGGTCCTTGCTGTCGCGCACAGCGGCGAATGTCGAGCGCGTACCGCGCACCCGTGCGAACTCCTTGTAGGCAATCCACCAGGCCACTGCTTCGAAAATCATGGCAAGGCCAAGTACGATATAGGCGATGTATGGATCGGAAACCGGGTGCGGATGCAGGATCTTCTGGATCCCTTCATAGATGGAGACCCCGGCACCAACCGCGAAAATCAGAATCGCAACCACAAACGACCAGAAATACAGCTCGGCTCCATAGCCAAAGGGGTGGCGCTCGTCGGCCACCTGCTTGGATTTCTTGAGACCGTGGAGAAGAAGTCCCTGATTGCCGGTATCGACGAGCGAGTGAATGCCTTCGGAAAGCATTGCTGACGAGCCGGTATAGGCCGCCGCGGCAAATTTCGTGACGGCGATCAGCGCGTTGCCCGCGAGCGCCGCGTAGATGACCTTTTTGGATCCGTGACCGGCCATGGTTGCCCCTTCGGTTGGTGGATTGTCCGTTGAGTTTCAGGCGCCGGAGCGTATGACGCATTCGTGACTTTGATCAAGCTCTTCTGCTTTGCGAAGATGCGTATGTGATCTTCATACAGACTGGGCAGAATCTGATGCAATCGGTTCGAAAAGCGATTTTGGCGCTCGTGGTCCCGGCCACTGTGTTCTCATCGTCCCGAAGCTTCGCTGGTGAGGTGGAAATCGTCGAGGCGAGCGCGAAGCGACACGGCGACAGCTGGACCTTTTCCGTCACGCTCAAACATGACGACAGCGGCTGGGACCACTACGCCGATCTCTGGCAGGTCATGGCGCCGGGCGGCGTGCTCCTGGGAGAGCGCGAACTGTTGCATCCGCACGTGGACGAACAACCCTTCACCCGCTCCTTGTCCGGAGTGCAACTCCCCGAGGATGTCACGGAAGTGATCATCAGGGCCAGGGACAGCGTCCACGATTTCTCACCGCAGGAATACAGGCTGGCGCTACCGGAATAGTTTCCAGGGTTCCGATAGGGGCATTTACGCTCTGACGAAGGTCAGGACGCCGTCAGCAACGAACTGAACGGAGAGGGCGGCCAGAAGGACGCCTAGCAAACGGGTGATGACAAGTTGTGCCGTGTCACCCAGAAGTCGCTCGATCTTGTCGGCAAGCAGGAACGCACCCAGACAGCTCAGCAGGATGATCGCGATGACCCCGCCAAGTCCGGCATAGGTGAGTGTGTCCGGCGCCTGGCTGGAAAGAAGAATGATCGCGGAAATCGCAGCCGGCCCCGATATCAGCGGGATCGCCAGCGGAAAGATGGCCAGTTCGTTGACCGTCCGGCGATGGGTTTCGGGATCGACCGCCTTTTCCACGGTCTCCGATTTTCTTTCCTGACGTTTGCCGAAAATCATCTCGATGGCGATCAGGAACAGAAGGATGCCGCCGGCGACACGGAACGCTGAAACCGATATGCCCAGAACATTCAGGACGGTCTGTCCCGAAACGTAGAACACGAGAAGAATTGCCGCCGCGGTCAGCGTCGCACGGATCGCCACGCGCCGCCTGTCCGCCCGGCTCATTCCCGCCGTGACGGCGAGGAACATCGGGGCCAGACCGACCGGGTCGATGGTAACGAAAAGCGTCGCGAATGCATTGATAAAATAGTCGATCATCTCTCGTCCTTGAGGCGTTTCTTGGCGGACCGATTCCACCTGACTACAGGGGTTTGGAGGCCATATCGACCCGGGTTGCCAAAATCATTTTACCGCCCTGTGCACATTTCCTGTAACGAATTGATAATGAAGACTTATTAGTTAGACGGAAAACCGCTTCTGATTTGGATCCGCGCATTGAATCGGCTATAAAAGACCCAGCAATAACAAGCAAATGAGTGTCTTCCTTGGCTGACCAGGACAACAGCACCCCCAAGGGCGGTTTTCCGTCCGATATCAAAGCGGTCTCCATTGTCGACGAAATGAAGCGCAGCTATCTCGATTACGCCATGAGCGTGATCGTATCGCGTGCGCTTCCCGACGTCCGCGACGGCCTGAAACCGGTTCATCGGCGCATCCTCTATTCGATGCACGAAAACGGTTATGAGTGGAACAAGCCGTACCGCAAATCGGCCCGCGTGGTCGGTGACGTCATGGGTAAATACCACCCGCATGGCGACAGCGCGATCTACGATGCCCTCGTCCGCATGGCGCAGAAATTCTCGCTGCGTCTGCCCCTGATCGACGGGCAGGGGAATTTCGGTTCCGTTGATGGCGACCCGGCTGCAGCGATGCGTTACACCGAGTGCCGCCTGCAAAAGGTCTCGCACGCGATCCTGGACGACATCGACAAGGAAACGGTGGACTTCCAGGACAACTACGACAACTCCGAAAGCGAACCCGTTGTCCTGCCGGCGAAATTCCCGAATCTCCTGGTCAACGGCGCGGGCGGCATTGCAGTTGGCATGGCGACGAATATCCCGCCCCACAATCTGGGCGAAGTGATCGACGCGGCCATCGCCATCATGGAAAACCCGGCAATCACGCTGGAAGAGCTGATTCAGATCGTGCCCGGGCCGGACTTCCCGACAGGCGCCATGATCCTCGGCCGCTCCGGTATCCGCAATGCTTACGAAAGCGGACGCGGTTCCATCGTCATGCGCGCCAGGGTCGAGGTCGAAGAGGTCCGCAAGGAGCGGAACGCACTGATCGTTACCGAGATCCCGTATCAGGTCAACAAGTCGACGATGATCGAGAAGATCGCCGAACTCGTGCGCGACAAGCGGATCGAGGGCATCTCCGACATCCGCGACGAAAGCGACCGCTCGGGCATGCGCGTGGTGATCGAGCTGAAACGCGACGCCGTTCCCGACGTCATACTGAACCAGCTGTACCGGTTCAGCCAGTTGCAGACATCCTTCGGCGCCAACATGGTTGCACTGACGGGCGGCAAGCCGGAACAGATGAACCTTGCGGACATGCTGCGTGCGTTCGTGGCATTCCGTGAGGAAGTCATTCAGCGCCGGACGCGATTCCTGCTGAAAAAGGCCCGCGACCGGGCGCATATATTGGTTGGCCTCGGCATTGCGGTCGCCAATATCGATGAGGTCATCAAGCTGATCCGCGCCGCGCCCGACCCGGCAACGGCGCGCGCCCAGCTTATGGAGCGCAACTGGCCGGCGCAGGACGTTGAAGCCCTGATCCGCCTGATCGACGATCCGCGGCACATGGTGCAGGAAGACGGCACCTACAAGCTGTCCGAAGAGCAGGCCCGCGCCATTCTCGAATTGCGACTGCAGCGCCTGACGGCAATGGGCCGCGACGAAATCGAAGACGAGTTGAACAAGATCGGTGCCGAAATCGCCGACTATCTCGACATTCTGCGTTCGCGTGCCCGCATCCAGGAAATCGTCCGCTCCGAAATGCTCGAGATCAAGAACGAGTTCGCAACGCCGCGACGGACGGAAATCATCGAAGGTGGCGCGGACTTCGAGGACGAGGACCTGATCCAGCGCGAAGACATGGTCGTCACCTTTTCGCATGGCGGTTACATCAAACGCGTTCCGCTTGCGACCTACCGTGCACAGCGGCGGGGCGGCAAGGGCCGCTCGGGCATGGCGACCAAGGACGAGGATTTCGTCACCCGTCTGTTCGTGGCCAACACCCATACGCCGGTCCTGTTCTTCTCCTCGCGCGGGATTTGCTACAAGATGAAGGTCTGGCGCCTGCCGCTTGGCGGCCCGACCGCGCGCGGCAAGGCCCTGGTGAACATGCTGCCCCTGCAACAGGGCGAGCAGATAACCTCCATTCTGCCGCTTCCCGAGGATGAGGACAGCTGGGCCAATCTGGATGTGATGTTCGCAACCGTGCGCGGCACGGTGCGCCGGAACAAGCTTTCCGACTTCGTGACCATCAACCGGAACGGCAAGATCGCCATGAAGCTGGAAGACGGGGACGGCATTGTCGGTGTCGACACCTGTTCCGAACATGACGACGTCATGCTGACCACCAATTTCGGCCAGTGCATCCGCTTCCCTGTGACCGACGTTCGCGTCTTTGCCGGCCGGAATTCGGTCGGTGTGCGCGGGATCAGGCTTGCAGACGACGACCGCGTCATTTCCATGCAGATCCTGCACCATATCGACGTGGATGCCGGCGAGCGCGCCGCCTATCTGAAACTCTCCCGCGCCATGCGCGGCGAAACCGAAGAGAACGGCAACGGCATGGATGAAGAGGAAGCGGTGGCAGGGGACCTGCCGCAGGAGCGCTATGCACAGATGAGTGCGGCCGAGCAGATCATCCTGACCATTTCGGAAAACGGCTACGGCAAGCGTACTTCTTCCTTCGAGTACCGGGTAACGGGACGCGGCGGCAAGGGCATCACGGCCATGGCGGTAAACGACCGCAATGGCGGCCTCGTCGCATCCTTCCCGGTGGAAGACAATCATCAGATCATGCTGGTGACGGATGGCGGCCAATTGATCCGCTGCCCGGTGGAGGGCATCAGGATCGCCGGTCGCGCGACCCAGGGCGTGATCATCTTCAAGACCGCCAAGGATGAAAAGGTGGTTGCGGTCGAGGGCATCTCCGAAGAGGAAGACGAAGAGAGCCTTGCCGATATTTCCGACGTGGGAATTGTTCCCGGCGAAGGAGACGATACACCGGACACGGACGGTTCATCGGACGAGGACGGCGGCGAAACACCGGAAAGCTGATTTCCGGACAACGTCCTCACAAACGACAACAGCGGCCAGGGAAACCTGCGCCGCTGTTTGCCATTTCCGGGGAAGGGGTCTTGATTACCTGGCCGTGGGGTAGCGGGCCAGAATGGTTTCGTTCACGGAGGGCGCAGCCTTCTCGACGGTCACGAAAGAGACCGTGCGCACCTTATTGGCTCCGCCCAGGACGGCGGCACAATCATCGCTCCATGCGCCCCAGGCCTGCGACGCGCAGGTGTTCGTGGATGGTGCGCTTGCGATACGGTCGGATTTGGTTGTTGCCAGGCCCTGAGCCGGCGGGTTTGCCAGGTTCTCCGCCTGGGACGCGCTGCTCGGGTGCATGCTCATCACACCGGCGGCAATCATCGTCAACAGCGCCAGAACAAAGATCGCCGCCATTCTGAGATGGATGGTCGGATCTACAGCCTTGGTCTGGACTGCAAAGGGTTTGACCGTGGCCTTGCGTCCCGTCGGTTCGAAAGTATTGTCGCTCCTCATTGTACCGGCTCCTGCTCACGCCCGTTCGTTTCGATGACGCCACCTTGTCACTTTGCAGTAAAGACCGGTGTGATCACCGTCACAAAAAGTCAGTTGGCACCAAAAGTACTATGGGAACGCGCCTTACCCTTGTTTGGTTGCATCCGGCGGAGTAAGGAAGGGGCCATGACTCGCATTGCGCTTTATCCGGGATCCTTCGACCCCGTCACCAATGGCCACATGGATATTCTGCGGCAGGCGCTCGCGCTCGCGGACAAGGTGGTGGTCGCCATAGGCATCCACCCGGGGAAATCGCCTCTATTCACGTTCGAGGAACGGATGGAGCTCATCCACGAATCCGCCCGCGCGGAGTTTACTGCCGATGAAGCTTCAAGGATCGAGGTCATCGCGTTTTCAAATCTCGTCATTCATACGGCGCGGGCTCACGGCGCTGCCTACCTCGTTCGGGGCCTCAGGGACGGCACCGATCTTGACTACGAAATGCAGATGGCGGGGATGAACGGTACGCTGGCGCCCGACATCAGGACGGTCTTTTTGCCGGCTTCTCCGAAGGTGCGCCACATCACGGCCACCTTGGTACGGCAAATCGCAAAAATGGGCGGGGAAATCTCGGCGTTTGTTCCGCAAGCCGTTGCCGGCCCCCTGCGCCGCCGGGCAGAACCCGGAAACTGATTGCCACGCAATACTCTGACCTCGATCTTAGGAGTCTCCAGTGTCACGCCTTTTCGCAATCCTTGCCGTGTTGGCCTCCCTGTTCATGTTCCCGGCCGTGGCCGGTGCACAGGAAACCGATCCGGAGAACACGCTCTATCTTGACTTGAAGGACGGCCGGGTGGTCATCCAACTGCGCCCGGACCTTGCGCCGGATCACGTGGAGCGGGTCAAGAAACTGGCCCGCGAAGGTTTCTACGACGGCATCGTCTTCCACCGGGTGATCGACGGCTTCATGGCGCAGACCGGCGACCCGACAGGAACGGGCATGGGCGGCTCCGAAGAACCGGACCTTGAAGCCGAGTTCAGCCAGGCGCCGTTCAAGCGCGGCACGCTTGGCATGGCACGCTCAGCCAATCCCAACAGCGCCAATTCGCAGTTTTTCATCATGTTTGCAGACGGCGACTGGCTGAACGGCCAATACACGGTGTTTGGCGAGGTCGTCGAAGGCATGGAGCATGTCGACAACATCGCCAAGGGCGAACCGCCGGCGAACCCCGACAAGATCATCAAGATGCAAGTTGCCGCAGACGCCGAGTAACCGCGACACTTCCAGCCATCACCTTCAGGAGATTTGAAATGGCCGATATTGCAGACACCGAAAACACCCTGCTCATGGAAACGACCCAGGGGCCGGTTGTCATCGAAATGAAACCGGATCTTGCGCCGACCCATGTTGCGCGCATCAAGGAACTCGTCCGGGACGGTTTTTACGACGGCATCGTCTTCCACCGGGTGATCGACGGTTTCATGGCGCAGACAGGCTGTCCGCAGGGCACGGGAACAGGCGGATCCGGCCAGAAGCTGAAAGCGGAATTCAACAACAAGAAGCACGTGCGCGGCACCTGCTCCATGGCCCGTGCCATGGACCCCAACTCCGCAGACAGCCAGTTCTTCATCTGCTTTACCGACGCGCCTTGGCTCGATGGCCAGTACACGGCCTGGGGACAGGTCGTTGAAGGCATGGACAATGTCGACAAGATCAAGCGCGGCGAGCCGGTCGTAAACCCTGACAAGATCGTCTCGATGAAGGTTGCTGCCGACGCTGCCTGATCACGCCGACTATCGAAGTCATAAAGGCGCGGAGGCCGTTTCCGCGCCTTTTCCTTTTCCATGATGAACAGGGCCGAAACCGTGCCTGACTGTTGACCGGTGGTGTCCGGGCGTCTATGAGCGGTGCACCCGGCAGCGGGCCCATCCGCCCCGCCGAACTTTCCCGATTTCCTGAGCAGCAAGGCCGCGATGCGCGTCGATCAGTTCGATTTCGATCTTCCCAACGAGAGGATTGCACTGCGTCCGGCGCGTCCCCGCGACGCCGCCCGCATGCTGATCGTACGGCCGGGCGCGGAGCCGGTGTTGAGCGATCACGGTGTGCGTGACCTGCCGTCGATTCTAGAGCCCGGCGATGCGCTGGTGTTCAACGACACCAAGGTCATCCCGGCTCAACTGGAGGGAAAACGCATCCGCGGCGAGATCACGGCCGGTATCAGTGCGACCCTGCATCTGCGCTCCGGCCCAGACCGATGGCGCGCCTTTGTCAGGCCGGCCAAAAAGCTGCAGATCGAGGACACCATCATTTTCGACGGTCCAGAAACAAGGCTGAGCGCCAAAGTGGCCGAAAAGAGTGAAGGTGGCGAGGTCCTGTTGATCTTCGACCGCTCCGGCCTGGAACTGGATACTGCGATCGCCAAGGTGGGACACATTCCACTTCCGCCCTACATCGCACAAAAGCGCGGAGAGGATGAGCAAGACCGCAGTGATTACCAGACGATCTTTGCTCAAAAGGACGGCGCCGTTGCCGCGCCGACCGCCGGACTGCATTTCACGCCGCAACTGCTGCAGGCTTTGGCTGATCGCGGCATCGAACAGCACCGCGTGACGCTGCATGTCGGCGCCGGAACGTTCCTGCCCGTAAAGGCCGATGATACGGACGACCACAAGATGCATGCCGAGGGGGGCGAAGTGCCGTTCGAAACGGCAGAAGCCCTGAAGGCCGTCAAGGCACGGGGAAACAAAGTCGTCAGCGTCGGAACCACGTCCTTGCGGATACTGGAGAGTTCGGCCCGCGAAACCGGCTCGATCGAGGCCTTTTCCGGAGAAACGGCTATCTTCATCACGCCGGGCTACCGGTTCAAGGCAATCGATGCCTTGATGACCAATTTCCATTTGCCGCGTTCGACCCTGTTCATGCTGGTGAGCGCTTTGTCCGGCCTCGAAACGATGCAGGCAGCCTATGCTCATGCCATCGGCGAGCAATACCGCTTTTACAGCTATGGAGACGCGTCGCTTCTGTTCCCGCAACAGGGCGCGAAATAGGACCTTTGCCATGCCCGAGGACAACAAGACATTCGGCTTCAAGCTGATCACCAGCGATGGCATGGCCCGGCGGGGTGAAATCACGACCCCCCATGGCGTCGTTCGCACGCCTGCCTTCATGCCGGTGGGAACGCAGGCGACGGTCAAGGCCATGTATCCGGACCAGGTGCGCGAAACAGGCGCCGATGTCGTGCTTGGCAATACGTATCATCTGATGCTGCGGCCGACGGCCGAACGGGTCCACAGGCTGGGCGGTCTGCACAAGTTCATGAACTGGCCGCACACGATCCTGACCGACAGCGGCGGTTTTCAGGTCATGTCGCTGGCGCAATTGCGCAAGCTGGACGAAGACGGCGTTCGTTTCCAAAGCCATATCGATGGACAAAAATATCATCTGACGCCGGAGCGCTCCGTCGAAATCCAGGGTCTTCTCGGCTCGGACATCCAGATGCAGCTCGACGAGTGCATCAAGCTGCCGAGCGAAAGGGAAGAAGTTCAGCGCGCCATGGAACTGTCGCTCCGGTGGGCGGAACGATCCCGCAAACAGTTCGAGCGGATGGGCGGCCCGGGCAAAGGGCAGGGGCTTTACGGCATCGTCCAGGGGGCGATCAGCCTGACCTGCGCATCCGGTCGGCGGAAGAACTCGGCCGGCTGCCGTTCGAGGGTTATTCCGTCGGAGGTCTCGCGGTCGGTGAACCGCAGGAGGTCATGCTCAGGATGCTGGACATCACCACACCGGTCATGCCGGCCGGCAAACCGCGATATCTGATGGGGGTCGGGACACCGGACGATCTGCTTGAAAGCGTCAAACGCGGTATTGACCAGTTCGACTGTGTCATGCCGACACGTGCGGGACGCCACGGCCTGGCCTATACGCGCTTTGGCAAGGTGAACCTGAAAAACGCCCGCCACCAGGAAGATCCGCGACCATTGGACGAAGAAAGCGACTGCCCGGCCTCGAGCATCTATAGCCGCGCCTATCTGCATCACCTGGTGCGCGCGGGCGAGGGACTGGCCGGCATGCTGCTGACCTGGAACAATATCGCTTACTATCAGCAGCTCATGCAGGGCATGCGTGACGCCATTGAAGAAGGCCGCTTTGCCGATTTCTACGCAAAGACGAAGGAAGACTGGGCGCGCGGAGACCTTCCGGCGCTCTGATCATGTGGGTTTCGATTTACGCCGAAAAACCGGCTGACTGTGTCAGATAGCACCCGGAAATCCGCCAGGAACCGTCTTCCTGCTGCTCAAAACTGTAAAGCGCCAGCCAGTCCTTGCCCTTCGGCCCCGTCAGGTAGACTTCCTGTGTCGGTCCGTATTTGGTCATCCGCGACCGGCCGAAGGTGACGTTCTGCGGCTGGTAGACCGGCTGGTACCCTTGGCGGACCATCTCCATGAAGAACTCAGGCGTTTGGAAACGCTGCTGCAGGGAATTGGTGGCAAAGGAAAATGCGGCTTTTGCATTGCCGGATGCAAACGCACTCATCTGCTTCTTGATGACCTGCTGAAAGACACCGCTGTCCAGCCCGTCTTCACCATGGGCCGCACCAGTGAACAAAACCGCACTTAAGGCCGCTGCCGCAGCGAACTTCCAGAAATGAGCCTGAGCCATAATCGGTTCTCCTTTTCCGAACACCATCAGTATACGGCTCAGAATCCTTTTTGGTTTCCTAAAGACCGAGTAATCCCCTGCATCAATTTGCATCAGTTTGCATCAACGGCTGCTTTTGCACGGGTCGGAAAGCACTCCGGCACGTTTTGCTTGCAAGTGCAGCAAATCGTGGATGCGAAATCTTACAATGGCGTCAAAGTCGCCAGAGCGTGACACCATCGGGCACGCTGTCGCGGTCCAGCAGGGCGGGAATGTCCGCGACCAATCCCGCGGAGTTTCTCAGAATGTCGGTAATCAACTGCCACACACGGCCTTCTCGCAGGAACTGCTTGTGCGGAACCGCCAGAACGACCGCATCCGCCCCGGAGATCAGGGCATCGTAAGCGGACAAGGTGATCCCGTATTCGCTTGCGACCTCGGCCGGGTCGGCGAGCGGATCATGCACCAGCACATCGGCACCGAAATTCTCCAGCTCCCGGATCAGGTCGACAACCTTGGAATTGCGGGTGTCGGGAACATCGGCTTTGTACGTGATGCCCAGAACGGCAATTCTGGGCGGCATCGGCAAACCGAGCTTCACGCTTTCCTGAATGATCTTGCCGGCGATGAAGGCCGGCATCGCCTCGTTCGTTCCCCGCCCGGCCAGAATCACCTGCGGGGTCAGGCCGATCTCATGCGCCTTGTGCGTGAGATAATAGGGATCGACGCCGATGCAGTGACCGCCGACCAGCCCTGGCTGGAAGGGCAGAAAATTCCATTTGGTGGCTGATCCTTTCAGCACATCGCGCGTGTCGATCCCCAGCTGCTGAAACATCATGGCAAGCTCATTCATCAGAGCGATGTTCAGATCCCGCTGCGTGTTTTCGATCACCTTGGCGGCTTCTGCGACCTTTATCGACGGCGCCACGTGAATGCCGGCCGTTACGACCGCGCCATAGAGGCTGGCCAGCGTTTCGGCCGCGGTTGCGCAGGATGCGGAGACGATCTTGATGATGTCGGCGAACCCGCGCTGGCTGTCGCCGGGATTGATACGCTCCGGCGAGTAGCCGACCTCGAAACCGTCACCCAGGGTTCTACCCGACTCCCGCTCTAAGATGGGCACGGCGACTTCCTCGGTCGCCCCCGGATAGACAGTCGATTCGAAAACAACGATCGCTCCGGACTTCATGTTGCGCCCGGCGGTTGCTGCCGCACTCCTGAAGGGAGCCAGATCGGGCCGCTTTGCCTGATCGACGGGAGTGGGCACGGCAATGATCAGAACGTCCCTGTCCTGCAGGTCTTTCTCGTTTGCCGAAAAGCGGAGCGTTTGCCTGGAAAGTTCCTCCGGCGACACCGACGCGGTGCTGTCCCGCCCATCCCTCAACTCCTCGAGCCGGCGCCGGCTGATGTCGAACCCCAGCACATCGAAGCCCGTGGCCGCAAAGGCGGTTGCAACCGGCAGACCGACATAACCAAGGCCGATCACGGCGATCTTCTTGGACACAATGGGCGTTTCAGACATGAGGGTTCCTGAACAGGGAAGGGCCGGATCACCAGATAGATGGTGCCCGGCCCACTCCTAATCGGTTCTTCTGCCTGATTTCAAGTCTGGCGCGTGCCGTGACGTCTTATTCGGCGGCCAGAGGCCGGCCGATTATCTCCATCATGAACGGCACGAGTTCCTCGGCAAGCTTGGGATCGTCCATGCCGAAGGCAATGTTGGCGCTTAGGAATCCGGGCTTGTTGCCGCAGTCGTAGCTGCGCCCTTCAAACTTGAGCGACGCAAAGGGTTGTTCCTTCATCAGCGCGAGCATGCTGTCGGTCAGCTGGATTTCCCCGCCTGCACCCGCCCCCTGATGGGACAGAAGTTCGAAGATCTCCGGCTGCAGAATATAGCGGCCGGTAATCATCAGATTGGACGGCGCCGTGCCGGGAGCGGGTTTTTCGACCATGTTGGAGATATGGCTGGCATTGCCGTTGATCTCCTTGGCGAGTTCCACAATGCCGTAGTTGTGGGTCTGGTCATCGGGGACCTCTTCCACCGCGATGATATTGCCGCCGACCTGACCGTAAAGATCGACCATCTGCTTCAGGCAGCTCACCTGCGACTTGATGATTACGTCCGGCAGGAGAACGGCAAAGGGTTCGTTGCCGATGATATCGCGCGCGCACCAGATGGCATGCCCCAGGCCGAGCGGGGCCTGTTGCCGGGTGAAACTGGTGGAGCCGGGCTGCGGCCGGTGTTTTTCCAGAAGTTCCAGCGCGGCGGTCTTGTTGCGCGCCTTCAGCGTATCCTCAAGTTCGTATGCCATATCGAAATGATCTTCGATGACATGCTTGTTTCGGCCGGTCACGAAAACGATGTGCTCGATGCCGGCTGCCCGGGCTTCATCGACGACATATTGAATGATCGGCCGGTCAACGATCGTCAGCATCTCCTTCGGAACCGCTTTCGTGGCAGGCAGGAAGCGCGTTCCGAGACCTGCGACGGGCAATACCGCTTTACGAATAGGCTTGTTCATCTGACGCCTTCCAATGTTGATCGTGAACAAATCTGAAACTCATTGGCCAAAATAACCGCCCCAAGTCAGGTTCGCGCATCCTTTTACCGGGTCCAGGTTGGCCCATTGTTAATTTCTGCACATTCAGAAACGCGATGGCCGGCAACTGCGTTCGCCATACTATCGGGATGTGCAATGCAATACGAAGATTATACATATGGCAAAATGATGGTCCCGTGACGACAGCATATTTAAATCGATTTAAACCGAAAACCGCGATTTCAGGACGTGATATTGCAGGCGGGTCAAAAGAACGCTATGGAACACGCAAATCCTTGCCGGCATCAGGTCGGGCGGGTGAAAACCGCACGCCGATCAAATGCCGTTCGAAATCAGCTGGTGGAACATGACCGAGGCAAACCGCGAAGTTTCCGTTGGAAACGTCACCTTCAACAATAAGGCGGCCTTCAGCCTCATCGCCGGCCCCTGCCAGCTCGAAAGCCGTGAACATGCCCTGGAATGCGCGGCGGCAATCAAGGAAATCACCGCAAAACTGGGAATAGGCACTGTTTTCAAGACGTCCTATGACAAGGCAAACCGGACCTCCCTGTCGGGAAGGCGTGGCATCGGCATGGAAGAGGCACTGCCGATCTTTGCCGACATCAGGGAAACCTACGGTATGCCTGTCCTGACCGATGTCCATGGCCCGGATCAGTGCGCTCCGGTCGGGGAAGTTGTCGACATCCTGCAAATTCCGGCCTTTCTTTGCCGCCAGACCGATCTCCTGATCGCAGCCGCGCTCACCGGCAGGGTCGTCAACGTCAAGAAGGGCCAGTTCCTGGCCCCCTGGGACATGAAGAACGTTCTTGCCAAGGTCACCGGGTCGGGAAATCCGAACGTGCTTCTCACCGAACGCGGCGCAAGCTTCGGCTATAACACGCTCGTCAGCGACATGCGCGCGCTGCCGATCATGGCTCAGACCGGCGCTCCCGTGATCTTCGACGCGACACACTCGGTTCAGCAGCCGGGCGGGCAGGGCGCCTCGACGGGCGGCGACAGGGCCATGGTTCCGGTGCTTGCCCGCGCAGCCGTCGCCGTGGGCGTGGCCGGCCTCTTCATCGAGACCCATCCGGATCCGGACAACGCCCCCTCGGACGGACCGAACATGATACCCCTGAAACATCTCGAAGCGCTCTTGAAACAGCTGAAAGCCATCGACGATGTCGTGAAGGATCCGGCCCTGGCAGCCGAGTAGAATTTCTTTAGGCCGCACAACAGTGCGGCTTTCTCATTTGGAGCAATCGCTCCGGAATCAGGGCCGGCTTGTCGGCCTCGGGAAACGCCGGATCACATATCCGGACGATCGTCAGTTCAGGTACATGCGACAAGGGAGTTCTTTCCATGACCGCCATCATCGATATCATCGGCCGTCAGATTTTCGACAGCCGCGGCAACCCGACCGTTGAGGTCGACGTCTTCCTGGAGGACGGTTCGTTCGGCCGGGCGGCAGTTCCCTCCGGTGCCTCCACGGGAGCTCATGAAGCCGTTGAACTGCGCGATGGCGGCGACCGTTTCATGGGCAAGGGTGTCCAGAAGGCCGTCGATTCCGTGAACGGAGAGATATTCGAGACCATCGGCGGTCTCGATGCGGAAGACCAGTTGCAGGTCGACCAGGCCATGATCGACCTTGATGGTACCCATAACAAATCCCGGCTCGGCGCCAACGCCATTCTGGGCGTCTCCCTGGCCGTTGCCCGGGCAGCCGCGCAAGCCTCTGGCCTGCCGCTATATCGCTATGTCGGCGGCACATCCGCCCGCACGCTGCCGGTTCCGATGATGAATATCATCAATGGCGGCGCTCATGCCGACAACCCGATCGACTTCCAGGAATTCATGATCATGCCGGTCGGCGCCGAATCTCTTTCCGACGCCGTCCGCATGGGTTCTGAAATCTTCCATACGCTGAAGAAGGCGTTGAGTGCAGCCGGCCACAACACCAACGTGGGCGACGAAGGCGGCTTTGCACCGAACCTGGAATCGACTGATGCAGCCATTGGTTTCGTCATGAAGTCGATCGAAGCGGCCGGATACAAGCCTGGCGAAGACGTATTCCTGGCGCTGGACGCCGCCTCGACGGAGTTCTTCAAGGACGGCAAATACGTTCTGGAAGGCGAGGGCAAGACCCTGGCTCCGGACGAAATGGCCAGGTATCTGGCGGATCTGGTGTCCCGCTATCCGATCATCTCGATTGAAGACGGTCTTGCGGAAGACGACTGGGATGGCTGGAAGGCCACCACCGACCTGATCGGCAACAAGTGCCAGCTGGTCGGCGACGATCTGTTCGTGACCAACTCCGAACGGCTGCGCAAGGGCATTGACCTGGGTGTGGCAAACTCGATCCTCATCAAGGTCAACCAGATCGGCACCCTGTCCGAAACGCTCGATGCCGTCGAAACCGCGCACAAGGCGGCCTATACGGCAGTCATGTCGCACCGCTCCGGCGAGACCGAAGATTCGACCATTGCGGATCTCGCGGTTGCGACCAATTGCGGCCAGATCAAAACCGGTTCGCTGGCCCGCTCAGACCGGCTCGCGAAATACAATCAGCTGATCCGCATCGAGGAAGAGCTCGGCCCGCAGGCTGTCTATGCCGGCCACTCCATCCTGAAGGGCTGAACCTTCAGACCGGACACACGAAAAGCCCCGCAAACCGCGGGGCTTTTGACGTTTCAGGCAGCAGTGCGGCAACTCAGTTCGGCATCTCCGTTCCCGGATTGGTGCGGGTCTCTTCCGCATGAAGCAGGGCGGCTGCGATTGTTTCCGGCTTCTCCGCACCTGCAAGTACAAACCGGCCGTCGATGATGAAACACGGCACGCCGGTAACTCCGGAATTCTGTGCCGTGGCAATCAGGGCCTCCGTCTGGCCAAGATCCGTGTCCGTTGCCAGCAGTTGTTCCACCAGATCCGATTGCATGCCCGCTTCTTTGGAGATCCGCACGAGCGTCTCTGCTTTCGTCAGGTCCTCGCCCTTGACAAAATATGCCTGAAAGAGGCGCTCCACGACCTCGTCCTGCAAATCGTCGGCCCGCGACCAGAGGATCAGCCTGTGGCAATCGAGCGTGTTCGGCGACAGTTTGATATCTTCAAAGGCAAAGGGAATGCCCTCGGTGCGGCCAGCCGCCCTGATCTGGTCGTAAAACGCATCGGCGCGTGCGAGATCGCCAAACTTGTCGCTGAGATACCGCTGCCTGTCCTTGCCTGCCTTTGGCAGGGTGGCGTCCAGTTGAAAGGGATGCCAGCGTACCGCGACGTCCAGTTCGGGCACCGACCTTAGCGCCGTCTCCAGCCGCCTTTTCCCGATAAAGCACCATGGGCACATGACATCGGAAACTACGTCGACGGTGATGGGAGATACTGCAGTCATGTGGAAACCCGTTCGCAGAGCCGTAATCTTGAAAACTTAAAGGTTTTACGCCGCGATCCAACCCCTTTCTTCACCACGAAGATGGGCAGCTCTTGCGACCGTCGACGCCGAACTGCCAAAAAACTGCACCCAACAATACCGAGCGCACGCAGGAAATTGGCGTCCATGCACAAGTGTGTTTCTATATTCTGGTTGTTTCTAAGCCACTTGCTTGGCTGCAACAGGTGGCGGGCTTTGGCGGGCCTGGAGAAATGCGTCGGATCGGAGCTAAACTGATGGATCGGCAAGCCGGGGCCGAGCGGTCACGATTGAATTCATTCATATTCCGACAGTCAGGCTCTTTCGGCCCGGCCGGTCTGATCATTCGGCTCTCTGTCTTATTCATCGTTTTCGCCTCCGCCGCGATCATCGCGCCAATCGCCATGTCTCAGGAAACCGTCCCGCCTGACGGCGGAATGATCGCGATCGGAGATCAGGATGGTCAGGACCAGGCAATCCAGGAGCGGATTACCCGATTGTTTGGCGAGATCGACGGGCTGGGGTCCGTCGCAGTGTCGGTCCGTTCAGGCGTCGTGACATTGTCGGGACCGGTATTGCAGCAGGAGAGCGCCGCAAGGGCCGAAAGACTGGCCGAACGTGTGCAGGGCGTCGCTGCGGTCGAAAACGAAATTGCCATCGAGACGTCGGTCTCGAATCGCTTCTGGCCGGCGGCCAGCAGGCTGGCAGAGCGTCTGTTCGACCTCAACAGGCTGTTACCCGTGGTTCTGGTCGCGTTGGCAATTGTGGGCGTCTTCGCAGCCGCCGGTTACAGGGTCGCAAGTCTTGCCTGGCCGTGGGACCGGATCGCCCCGAACGGTTTCGTCGCCGACTTGTTGCGGCAGGCGGTTCGCATCTTGAGCATCGCCGCCGGACTGGTCGTTGCTCTTGACTTTCTGGGCGCGACCGCACTGATCGGCACCGTTCTCGGCGCTGCGGGTATTTTCGGGCTGGCGTTGGGGTTTGCAGTACGCGACACGATCGAGAATTACATCTCCTCGATCATGCTGAGCATCAGGCAACCGTTCTTTCCCAATGATCACGTGATCATAGAGGGGTACGAGGGACTGGTGATCAGGCTCACATCGCGGGCAACGATCATCATGACACTTGCGGGGAATCATGTCCGCATTCCCAATGCGGTCGTGTTCAAATCGACCATTACCAATTTCACGCGCAATTCGCAGAGAAGGTTCGATTTCCGGCTTGGGATCAACCCAGATGCGAATATTGCAGAAGCCTTGGAGACCGGCATTTCCGCCCTGAAAGGGCTCCCATTTGTGCTCGACGATCCGGAGACACTGTCGTGGGTCGAGGATGTGGGCGATTCCTCCATCATCATCTGGTATGCCGGCTGGATTGATCAGACCAAGAACGACTTTCATCGCGCGAGAAGCGAAGCCATCCGTCTGGTGAAAAGGGCTCTTGAGGAGAAGGGCTTCGAACTGCCGGAACCGACTTACCGGATTCGCATGGCCCCAGGAGGACTGGAAGCGACAGCAGGGGAACCGGCACCCCGGGCGCGTCGAGACACAGTAGAGAGTTCTGAACTGGGCAATACCGAAAGATTGACCCAGATCGAGGAGAAGGTCAGCGAGGAGCGTCAGGCGGGCGTGCCTGATCTTCTTAATCCGGATGCGCCGCAGGAATGACACCTAAAGCGCAACTGATCACATGCCGTTCATCGCCACGCGCATTGCCCCGCGTTGCCGCAAGACGCTGAATCTCCGAAAACTTCAAATCGTTGGGCCCAATACTGTCAGACATCGCCAAACTCCTGTTCAGGAGTTTGACACACAGGTCAACTGATTTGCAGGGCCAATCTATTAGTATGAAGGCTAACGCACCGTGTGGGTCAGGATTGCTTCGATCCGCTTTTGCAACGGGGTGATCCCAGCCTCGTTCTTCAGTACCGCAACCGGCCCGATATCGCGCACAAGGCACACCAGATCCTCGTCGCGGCTTGTCGCGTCGGCAATGGAAAGCAAGGTCGTATTGATCTCGTCCCGCTCCTCCGGCGAACCAACGGCTATCCCGAAGCTTTCCGGCTCCAGGCGCATTTCCCACAGGTCCAGGCCCCGGACGGCCAAAGCGTCGCTGCAGACCTGAAGGTAGTTCGAGTAAATCTCAATCGCGAGCCCGCCCTTGTTGATCTGCTGGCGCAGCCACATGCGGCTTTCCGCCAGGATCTTGTCGGCCAGTCGGCGCCGCTTGCCGAACCGGATTGCGGACCTCAATCGCTGTGCCAGGGTTTCCTTGCGGTTCTCGCCCACCAGCACGTCCGATGCGCCGTGACGGAACAGGCCGACCAGATCCTCCTCCCGCTCGCAAACGGCCAGTACGGGCAATCCGGCAAAACGCGCATCCCTCCGGATCTGTTGCATGTAATCGACTGCATCTTCATATGGCGCGTCGACCACCACCGCGTCGAAGGCACGCTTTGACATGAACTCGACGGCCAGATTGCCGTCGAAGGCGCCGACGACCTCGGACTTCTGATCGCTGGCGTCCTGCCACTCCAGGAACCTGCCGCTCACTCCCACGACCAGCAGACTGCTTGTCCCGGAGTGATGCGGCGCCGTGCCGAACCCCGGGATCCGGCCGAATACCTGGCGCCGATGCTGTGCTTCCTCGGACCGCAGCAAGGCGCGCTGATGGATGCAGATAAGCATCATGAGCACATCGTCGGGAACCACCCGGTCGATAATGGCGGTCGCCTGCAGCTCTTCGGGGAGAACATCATCGCTGCCGGTCAGCAGATAACTGGGAACTTCCGCGGCAAGAGTATCTATCTGCGCGCGAAGCCAGTCGAAAAAGCCGTCATGCCGGCCCGCTTCGAGTGACTCCACGTCGACGACAATCGCCGCCGGAAGCGCGGTCGGCAGATTGCTGCCGCGCTCGAACATCTTCAAGAGCGCAACATCGAGGTCTTCCGGTGCATCACCAGTGTTGCTTCTCCTGGGACGCCGCCCCGCATACCAATAAGGCCCGCGCCAGGAAAGCGAGGTTTCGACGTCCATTCCTCGTCCCCACCTTATGCGACTGCGGCGGGCTGCCGCTGGGTTCGCATAGTCAACCGTTCACGGCAAATCGTTCCGTCCTGATTCCGCGGCAGCGACTGTAAAATCAGCACGCGATAAGGGATCTTCGCCAGATCCACGCCTGCGGCATCCAGATAAGCAAAAAACGCACCGGCGTCGGGAACGTTCCCGGGTTCCGGCACGAGGGCGGCATACATTCTCGCACCCAGGACCGGAGCTTCCACGATGAATGCAGCCGCCTCCTTGATCCCCTGGTAGCTGGTATAGATGAGGTCGATCGTTTCCAGATTTCCGGTGCCCAAGGCATAAAGACCCGGTATGCCGAAGCCCGCGATGCCGCCCTCGACCAGTTCCACCTTGATGTTGGTGTTGAGGTACCCGGTTCCCTCCCACCGGACACGGCGCTCTTCGCTGCTGATCGTGCGCCAGCCGGTTTCAGGGACCATGGGCCCTTTTACCAGAAGTGTCGGCGCCTGCTCCTCGACTTCGTCGGTGACTGCTATTTCCAGGAGGGCTGGCCCGCTTTCACACCCGTTCGGCCCGCTATACTTTCCCAGCGCGGTCGCCTTCATCTTGGCCGATGGTCCGCGCGCCTTGGCCACCAGTGCGAATTCGTCGGCGATATGCACGTCGACAAGCCGCCGCCGGGCCACAAAGGTGCTCGGGTGAGGGGCCGCAATGTTCCAGGCCGCCAGGATGGTGGTCTTGTTGTCGCTGAGCTTCCGGTCCAGCGTCTGCGCCAGCGGACCCGGCGTTATGACCACATCCGCCTTCACGGAATTGGCATGTGCTGCAAGGTTGGCCAGGGAAGTCGGGTGGTGAAGATGAAGCGTGCCGCCCGTGCAGAGCCAGGGAACCAGCCCGCCGCCCAATCCCGTCAATCCGCTGAGCGAATAAGGCACCAGAATTGCGCTCGCATCTTTGATATGCGCTTCACCGATCACCATCTGCGAAGCGGCGATCCAGTGATTGTGACACCGGGTGACCGGAACGTTTTCCTCGCCGCTGCGGCTCCAGCAGATCGTTGCGGTATGATCGGCAGGATCGGGACGCTCCGCGGGCGTGAACTCGAGGCCTTCGCCCATTTCCGCCAGCATCGGACCGAGCTCGATCAGCCCGTCCGGAATGTCCTTGCCCAGCCCGAAGACGAAGCGGAGCGAAAACAGATCCGCCGCAACATCCCGGGCCGCGGTTGCGACATTGCGTGTCTCCACTCGGTCGGCGGCGATGAACCCTTTCGCACCGATCGAATTCAGCGCTTCCAGAACGTTCTTCTGCCGCCAGTGGAGCGGCAGGGGAGAAACGATCAGATCCGCACGCAACGCCGCCAGGACCGCAATAACCGTGTCGACCGTGTTGGGCGCCTGCACACCGATCACATGATCGGCGGTCAGGCCGACCATTCTGTAAAAGGCAGCCAACCGGTCGATTTCCCGGTCTGCCTGCGCATAGGTCAGTTGCCGGGGCGCGCCGCCGGTCCAGACCTCCCTATCCGGGGCGTCAACAAGCGCGAGCCGCGAAGGGTGTTTGCCAGCCGTCTGCCGGAAGAGTTCATCGAGCGGCAAGTCGGACCAGGCCCCGCTCTCGTGATACTCTTTGGAAAGGCTCTCATCAGTGACTTTCATTTGATCTTTCGTCCATTGGTCCGATCATTCAGCCTCGGCAGACCACCAAGTATCGAATTCATGCCCGTAAAGGGAATGCTGCTCGGGCGGTACCACCTTTTTCCAATGCGCAACCCAGTCGTCCGCAACGTGGTAGAGCGGAACGGAATAGGCGCCCGATATGAGCACGCGGTCGAAAGCTCTGACCGCATCCACGAAATGTTCACGGCTGCGCGCGCCCACGATTTCATCGATCAGCGCATCGATCGCAGGTTCCTTTGCCCCCACGAAATTGAAGGAGCCTTCCGCATCCGCGGCCTCGGACGACCAGCGTCCGTATTGTTCCGCGCCGGGCGAGAGCGACGCAGTCCAGGTGTTGAACACCATATCGAAGTCGCGCTTGGTTCTGCGGTCCTCGAACTGCGCAGGATCGACACTCCGAACCGAGGCCTCGACGCCGACAAGCTCAAGGCTGCGGATGTAGGCCAAGGCCAGCTTCTCTTCGTCCTCGTTCTTGGCGAGTATTTCGAAGGTCAGGCGCCTGCCGGTATCCTCGTGAACGAGCTTTCCGTCCTTCAGACTGTAGCCGGCCTTCGCAAACTCGTCGAGCGCCGCGCGCAGTACCTTGCGGTCGCGGCCGGACCCGTCAGCTTCTGCCGGTCGCCACGTCCCGGCCATGACATCCGGGTCGACCGCATCCGGGAAGGGCGCCAGAAGCTCCTTTTCCCGGTCATTGGCCGGCCGTCCGATCGAGGAGAGTTCGGAATTGTCCCAATACCCGGCGGTGCGCTTGTAGAGGCCGTGATAGAGATTGCGATTGACCCATTCGAAATCGAACAGCATGCGCAGGGCCTTGCGCACGTTCCTGTCCGAAAACTGTTCCCGCCGCGTATTGAAGGCGATGCCCTGCGTAGCAGCGGGGATCCCAAGCGGCACTTCCAGCTTGGCCACATCTCCGCTCTTGACCGCGGGAAAATCCAGGCCGGTGGCCCAACGCCCGGGTTCGCGGAATTGCAGCGCATCGACCAGGCCTTTCTTGAAGGCCTCCTGCAGAGTGGTTTCATCGCGGAAATACTCGATCCGCATCTCGTCGAAATTGTCGAATCCTGCCTTTACCGGGAGGTCCTTCGCCCAATAGTCCGGGTTTTTCTCATAGACCACCACACGTCCGGGCTCGATGGTCTTGAACGTGTAGGGACCAGAGCCGACAGGCGGGTTGAGGGACGACTTGTCGAAATTCTCCGCATCCGTGTGCTTCTTCGAATAGATCGGCGCCAGGGCGATCAGCAGCGGCAATTCCCGGTTTTCGCCATTCTTGAACACCAGTTTCAGACGGCGCTCGCCGGTAATCTCCTTTTCGGCGATTTCCGCATACCAGTTCCGGTAGGGCGGGCGGCCCTTGTCGCGGATCACGTCCAGCGAAAAGATAACGTCCTCGACGGTCACGGGCGAGCCGTCGGAGAACCTGGCATCCGGATTGAGCTCGAATTCAATCCATTCCCGGCTTTCTGGCATTCTCACGCGTTGAGCGAGAAGACCATAGAGGGAAAACGGTTCCGCATAGGAGCGGACCATTAGGCTTTCCAGAATATTGTTGCCGAATTCCCGCTCGCGCATGCCGCGCGCCGATGTCCAGCCCCCCTGGACGATGAAAGAATTCAAACTGTCAAAAGTGCCCTGAACGCCAAGCGTAATCGACCCGCCTTTCGGCGCGTCGGGGTTCGCGTAGGGAAGCGGTTCGCCGGGGCCGAGGGCAGGGGAGCCGTGCATGGAAATTCCATGGGTCCACGGCACGTCCTCATCATTGGCAAAGGCCTGCATCGGAGCGAAAAAGGCGCAAAAAGCGGCCGCAACAACAGCCATGCAACGGGCTTTGCCGCTGCAATAGAGAAAGTCGCTAGTCTTGAGAAAACGCATAACCACAGCCCGGAATTCTGTTGATTCTCACCGTTCACACTACCACATGGTTAACCTGGACGCGCCTGGCACAAGCCAGAAACAAGAAGATATTCAGATTTGATTCCCCCTTTGGGCCTGCGTTGCAAATCGGCCACCCTCTTGCCCAAATTAGGTGCGTTACCATCATTTCACGGTTTGATTGTTCTAACGGGCCTTGCGGTTGGTTCCGGAATGCCTCAGAACAACGCGAAAGTTCGCACACGCACGATTGAGGACGTTTCGATGAAGAGTGTTTTGAAAAGAAGATTGTTCGGATGCGCAACAGGTGCGCTCCTTGCGATGTCTTCTTTCGCAGGTGCTCCCGCAATCGCCCAGGATCAGCAGGAAAAGAGCCCTTGGACGAAGGCGTGCAACACCAATCCGAATACGCAGAAAGAAATCTGCTTCATCTCGATTGAACTGCGCACCAACACCGGTCAGTTCCTGAGCAACATCGCCATTCAGGAAACGGAAGGCGAAGCCCGCAAGAAGCTTCTCGTTGCCGTGCCCACCGGCGTTCTGATCCAGCCGGGCCTGCGCATCCAGATCGACGAAAGCAAGCCGGTTCAGGCCAAGTACAGCATTTGTGCACCGAATGCCTGCTATGCCGAACTCGCGATTGACGACTCCTTCATCAACGCGATGAAGCAGGGCAGCGAAATTCGCGTGGCGCCCTACAACCAGCAGGCCAAGGAAATCGTCTTCAAGATGACTCTCGTCGGCTTCACCAAGGTATACGACGGCGAACCGATGAACCTCGCCGACCTGCAAAAGCGCCAGGAAGAACTGCAAAGCGAACTGCAGAAACGCGCTGACGAAGCCCGCCAGAAACTGATCGACGCACAGAAAGACGCCCAGTAGCAGGCCCTGTGTGACGGAGACGCAAAAGGCCGGAACAAATGTTCCGGCCTTTGTTGTATGAGCAATCATGAACACCACGGGCTGCGCTAGTGGATCTCCACGCTGCGCGGCAGGTACGATCCGTCCGTCTGCTCCTCGAATATTTCTTCCACTTGAGGGTGACGTATCGGCTCTCCGGTCAGATCCGGTTCCAGGTTCTGTTCACTGACATATGCAACGTATTCCGTCTCCTCGTTTTCGGCGAGGAGATGGTAAAAAGGCTGGTCACGCTGCGGGCGCACGTCCTCGGGGATCGCGTCCCACCATTCTTCCGTGTTGCTGAAGGTCGGGTCGACATCAAAGATAACACCCCGGAAAGGGTAGATCCGGTGCCGGACGACCTGGCCTATTCTGAATTTTGCCGTTCGCATGGTTATTCGTCCGCCTACTGCATGCAATGCCGGGATACCGTGTCGGCAACCTGCTTGCAAGCGCTGTAACATTAAACCTTATCCACGGAGCCTTGCGAATTCCTAAAGACCGTAGACCTCCGCCAGTTCCCTGTCCTTGGAGGCAACGAGTTTGGCCAGATCGACAATCACTTTTGCTTGTTTCCAGGTTGCGTCGTCCTGCATTTTCCCGTCGATCATGACGGCACCTGTCCCGTCGGGCATTGCCTCGAGGATCCTTTTGGCAAACGCGACTTCGTCCGGCTCGGGAGAAAAGACCCTTTTGGCGATGTCGATCTGGGTGGGATGCAGGGACCACGCTCCCAGGCACCCCATCAGGAAGGCATTGCGGAACTGACTTTCGCAGGCTGCCGTATCGGAGAAGTCTCCGAAAGGGCCGTAGAACGGCTTCAGACCATATGACAGGCAGGCATCCACCATTTTGCCGACCGTATAGTGCCAAAGGTCCTGCTGATGGGCGGTGCGCACGCCCCCGTCGTTGTTGTCCGACAGAACCGCATAATCGGGATGTCCGCCGCCGACGCGGGTGGTCTTCATGCCTCTGGAAGCCGCCAGATCGGCAGGGCCCAGGCTCATGCCATGCATGCGCGGGCTCGCCGCCGCGATCTCCTCGACATTCTTCACGCCCTGGGCCGTTTCGAGGATCGCATGGATCATGATCGGCCTGGAAAAGCCTGCCCGGGCTTCGAGTTGCGCCAGCAATTGATCGAGATAGTGAATGTCCCAGGGCCCCTCGACCTTGGGAAGCATGATGACGTCGAGCTTGTCGCCGACAGCCGGTACAATCTCCAGAATATCGTCGAAAAACCAGGGGCTGTTCAGGCAATTCACACGGGTCCACAGCCCGGTCGACCCGAACTCGTTTTCCCGCGCCATCTGAATGAAGCCGTTCCGCGCGTCGGTCTTGGCATCGGCTGGAATGGCGTCTTCCAGATTTCCCAGCACCACGTCGACCTTGGTGATCAGCTCCGGCACCTTGGCGCGCATCTTCTCGATATGGGGCGGGACGAAGTGGATCATCCGCTCCAGTGACACGGGCAGCTCGCGGTACGGCTCCGGAGCGCCGATGGCGAGCGGTTTGTAGAATGCGCTTGGGGTTTTCATGAAACAGCTTCCTCCGCCTGTTCGTCCCATAGCTATAGCGTTTATGCTGCGCTGCAACCATCCACCGAAAGGTGAACGCGCCGCTTCTCGTCAGCTCTCGCGATCGACTGCGTTCGTGGCGGAGGCCCGGCGGGCCTGTTTGATCGACGAAGATTTGCCGGGAGAAGCCCATTTCTTGTGGATCCACATCCATTGTTCCGGATGTTCGCGGATCCAGCTTTCAAAGACTTCATGCATCTGGGCTGTGGCCGCCTGAATATCGGCCTGCCGGTCATCGGTAACGGGCACGGAAATTGCGCGGCCCTCGACCCGGAATTTGACGCCCTCCTTCCGGATGACGCGTCCAAGGATAATGGGAACGTTACAGGTTCGTGCGAGCGAAGCCGGGACCGGTGTAGCATACGCCATCCGGCCGAAAAACGGCACCTGGACGCCCCGGGTTTCCCGCAGATCGCCCATCATGGCCACCACGCCCCCGTTTTTCACCGTGCTGACGATTTTCCTTGCGGTCTGGTGGCTCTTTGAAAGCAACCCGCCCTTGTAGAGCGTCTGCCGCAATTGTCTCAGAGCCTTGTCCGCTTCCGGATTGCGAAGCGCCTGGTAGACCCCCGTGATCTCGACACCCTCCCGAACCGCCGGCTGGACGCACAGCTCCCAGTTCGCGCTGTGGAAGGATACGAAAACGCAGGCTCTGCCTTCATAAAGAACCTGAGCCGTGATTTCGTCGGGATCGATCTCGAAGCGGTCATCCTGCTGAAGCAGTCGGTCGATGTGGAATGTCTCGGCGGCGACGCGTCCGAGGTTCTGCCACATGCCCCTGACAATGGCTTCCCGCTCATCGGCGCTCATGTCCGGAAACGCCTGTTTCAGATGCTTGAGCGCCCTTTTATGCCTTGGATTGAACGGAGCCAGCCGTCGCCAGAACGCACCCATCACAAAGGAGGCGACATCGACCGGAATCAACCGGAACAACCAGATAGCCACCTTCAGCGCGATCCCTTCGACCCGATTCTGAACAGCAGTCAGTCTGGGTGATTTGCGCTCTTTTATTTTCCGCGACATCCGGGCCAAATGCTCTAAAACCTTTTGAGCCCTTTCTTCCGGAAAAGGCTATCTCCAACCCTGTCTGCCTGTTTGGGCACTTGCGATGCGGTCTCAGACCTGATTGGAATGCGGGTCGCCGTGCCGACCTGTGAGTCACGGGTCATTACTCCAAGCATGACGCAAGATGCAAGCGCCTTGAAAACTTCGTTCCCCGCCAACCTGTCGTCTAATTAATCTCTGGAACTCGAATGCAGGACGTCATCACACTGGCCCTTCCGTTTTTCGGGCTGATCCTTTTGGGATTTGGTGCGGGAAAACTCCGGCACCTGCCGGAATCCGGTCTCAGCTGGATGAATTTCTTCGTCATCTATCTGGCTCTGCCGGCGCTGTTCTTCAGGTTGCTGTCCGAAACACCGTTTGAGCAACTGGCCAACATCACGTTCGTCGGCGCTACGACATTCACGACCTATATCGTCTTTGCCATTTCCTTCTGCATCGGCGTGGTGGCAACGCGCGGCAGCATCGGCGAATCCACCATACTCGGCATTGCCGGGGCCTATTCGAATGTCGGCTATATGGGTCCGGGTCTGACGCTCGCCGTGCTTGGGGAGCAGGCGACGGTGCCGACCGCCCTGATCCTGGCCTTCGACAACGCTCTTATGTTCATCCTTGCGCCTTTGCTGATGGCGCTGGCGGGCACGGAAAACGAGCCGATTTCAAGTACACTCAAGCAGATCGTGCTGCGGATCTTCACTCATCCGTTCATTCTGGCAACGATTGCAGGCGTTCTGGCCGCGGCCCTGGAACTGCGACCGCCCCAGGCGATCGATACCCTGCTGCGGTATCTCAGCAACGCTGCTGCACCCTGCGCCCTGTTTGCCATGGGGGTAAGCATCGCTCTTCGCCCGATCGGGCGCATCCCGTTGGAACTCCCCCTGGTGCTGGCGGTCAAGCTGCTGCTGCACCCGATCCTGGTATTCCTTCTGCTCACGTGGATTGGCGGTATCGAGCCGAACTGGATCGCGACAGCCGTGCTGATGGCCTGCCTGCCTCCGGCAACCAACGTCTTCGTCATCGCGCAGCAATACGGGACCTATGTTCAGCGCGCGTCCAGTTTCGTACTGATCGGAACGACGGTCTCCATCGTCACCGTCACGGGTTTCATATGGGCCGTGACAAGCGGTATCCTTCCTCTCCAGTGAGAGGCATGATCAAGCAGGTTATGGATACAGGCCGTCCGTCATGACATTCTCGACCAGCGTTTTGGCGGTTCTCGACAGCTATCCCGGTGAGGTGAGGCAGGCGCTACTGCGCCTGCGTGACCTGATCCACGACACGGCTGGCCAGAACCGCGAGATCGGCCAACTTGAAGAGGCCCTGAAATGGGGCCAGCCAAGCTTTCTGACGGTGAAGCCGCAGACGGGTACGGCCATTCGCATCGATCGGGACAATTCCGGCCAGGGCGATTTCGCCCTCTATGTGAATTGCCAAACGTCGCTCGTCTCCGAATGGCAGGCCATGTTTCCGCACCTGACCTATGGCAGCAACCGCAGCGTCCATTTCACGCTTGAAGAGCCATTGCCGGAGGATGAACTTCGTCAAATGATCACGATGGCGCTCACCTATCGCTCAAAGAAGCGAAAGCCGGCAGCGAAAAGGCGCTCTCACCCGTAACCCGTGGCGCGCCGCCGGCAGCGCCACAGACAGTTTGAGAATGGGGCCGGCGGAGATCTACCGGAAAAGCTCGAACCCGGCACCCGGTGCCATTCCTTCGCGCATGAGCAGCCTGCGCAACGGCCCGACTTTGCCCGCGAAATACATGCCTGCACCACGGGCCAACTGTACCGGCAGGAAACCGGTCAGCAGAGACCGGTTGAGCGCATCGACCGCGTTTGTCCTGGAGCGGATATCGCTCCTGCGCCTGGTCTCATAGCCTGCCAGGACGGCACTGCTGCCGATGTCCTGGTTCCTGGCAAGTGCCTTTGAGAGGACATTGCCGAGATCCGAGATATCGCGCAGGGAGAGATTGAGCCCCTGTGCGCCGATCGGCGGAAAGACATGTGCGGTTTCGCCGACGAGCGCCAGGCGGTCTGCCGTGAGCCTGGTTGCCGTGAGACCGGCGAGAGGAAAACTCTGCGCTTTGGACGCAAGCTTGAACCATCCAAGAATGGAATGCGCGCGCCGCTCCAGTTCCAGCTCCAGTTCAGAGGTGCTCATTGTCAGAAGACGTTGAGCGCCCTCGGCGGTTTCGACACAAACGAGCGACGACTGACGGCCGGGCAGGGGCACAAGAGTGAATGGACCAGTGGGGGTATGGAACTCGGTTGACACATTGTGGTGCGGAAGCCGGTGCTCGAGATTGAGCACCACGGCCACCTGAGGATAGGACCACCGCTTTACGTCGATCCCGACTGTCTCGCGGAGCAGGGAATTCCGCCCGTCCGCTGCCACGACGAGCCGGGCCTTGATCGTTTTATCATTGGCGGTCGTCAGAACGGCATGCTCTCTGCCGAACGCGGCCGAACTGACAAGGCCGGGAACAACCGTCAGATTTTTCTGCGCGGCACATCTTTCTTCGAGAACCGCATTAAGATCGTTGTTTAAGATATTGAAACCGAACTCTTCCAACTCAAGCTCGGAACTGTCGAAGACCACTTCCGGGGCATGGATCAGCCGACCGGTATCATCGATCATCCGCATTTTCTTGAGCTGAGCCGCGTTGTCCCTGATGCTCTGCCAGACACCGATTTCGTCTAGCAGCGAGATCGACTTCTGCCACAGCGCGGTCGTCCTGCCGTCCGGGCGCGGGGCCGCCGGAGCGACAAGCACACAGGAAAGTCCCCGTTTGGCCAGCGTCAGTGCGGTGATACGGCCGGACGGACCGCCACCGACAACGGCGACATCAAAGAAGTCGGTCTGTTTTTTCCCTGGCATATTTTCACCCGACTCAACACGCTTGTCAGGCATCTGATTGCCCCTTTGCTGAAAGATTGCAACGGGACGAAAGCACGCATCCCTCACACCGGTACATTAAAATCTATATTTGGTAAGGTCGCGACGATGAGCAAGATCAATTCGCCGTCCCCGCAAATCGGCTATCAGAAGCTTATCGACAATGCGTTGCACAGATACCGGTCCTTCGACATGTCACATGTGACCAGCACAAATTCTCCTTTCCCGGAGAACCCCAATGGCCGGGGATGGCCTCTTGTGGTCGCGTTTGTCCTGATCCTCAGTCTCGGTGGGTGGGCCTACCTTGCCGCAATGGTCGCGGACATGGTCCCGCTCATGGACATGAGCGAAGCCGGGCCCTGGATGGGGATGTTCAACGAGTTCAACCTCTTCAGAGGCTTGTCGGCAGAAGCGCGCGCAGCGCTCGCCGTCATCTGCCTGCCGACCGGCACCACGTTCGGCATGCCGGATCCGGCGATGACCTTCACCGATCTGGGCAAGATATTCCTGATGTGGGCCATGATGGCCATGGCCATGATGCTGCCGACGGCCACACCGATGCTGCGAAGCTATTCGGCCGAAACGGAGCGGCCGGGCGAGGCGGGTTTCTCCTCGGCCCTGCCGGTCGTCTTTGCCGCTCTCGGCTACCTGGCGGTCTGGCTGGGCTATGCGCTTGTCGCAAGCCTTGCGCAATTTCTGCTGACCAAAATCGGCGCCCTGACGGACATGATGGCACCAGCAAGCCTGGCGTTGACCACCACGGTGTTGTTCGCGGCCGGGCTGTATCAGTTTACACCGGCCAAGCGGGCCTGCCTGCAGCGGTGTTGGTATCCCCGCTGGGTCTTTGCCGGTGAGACGAAGGACGGGGCTCTCGCCGCGGGGTTCCGGGAAGGGCTGGTGCAGGGCCGGGTGTGTCTCGGCTGCTGCTGGGCCGTGATGACGGTGATGTTCGCCGTCGGGCTGATGAACATCCTCTGGATCGCTCTGCTCGGCGCGGTCATGGCTCTCGAAAAGACATTTCCAAGCCGCGTCTTTCCAGTAGCGATCGGAATTGTGCTGATTGCCTGGGCCGGACTGCTGGCGGCGACGGTTCTATTGACGGGGTTTTCGACCTGACATTGCTCGTGAAATGCATGCAGGGCTGTTTTTTCGGTTCACACTGTCATACGATTACAATAAAGGGTTGCCCGGCGCCTGTATGATCACTGGGCAAGGACGTTTACATCACCCAATCCAAGCGCTATCGCAGTTTCGCATCGCGCCCAGATTCTTGAGTGAGGAAATCCTGTGACAGACATTACGCCAGGCAAAGAGGCGCCGGAACCTGCTCTGTTTCTGATCCATATCCTGACAGCGTCCGGAGCACCCATTGCCCTGGTTGCCCTTCTGGCGGGCGCCCAGGGAAAATGGGCGGAGATGTTTGCCTGGCTCGGACTGGCATTCGTGGTGGACGGCATCGATGGACCGTTGGCCCGCCGCTTCAATATTGCCGAACGGCTGCCCCGCTGGTCCGGAGCGTCCCTGGATTTTGTCATCGACTACGCGACCTACGTTTTCCTTCCGGCCTTCGCTCTTTCCGGGAGCCTGATGCTCTCGCATCCCTGGAACTGGATCTGCGGCGGGCTCGTCGTCTTTACCGGAGCGCTCTATTTCGCCGACAATGGCATGAAGACCCCGGATGGTTCCTTCAAGGGCTTTCCCGCCGGCTGGAACATGGCCATTTTCGGCCTGATGGTCCTCTCGCCTTCAGAGGGCTTTACCATTGCATTCGTTCTGTTGTGTTGTGCCTTGACGTTCGCACCCGTGCGTTTCGTCCATCCAGTCCGCGTTCGCCGCTGGCGGATCATCACCCTGCCGGTCACCTTGATATGGATCGGACTGGCCGGGCTCGCCATCCTCAACGGCATGTCATTGAACGGTCTTTCGGCGATGATATTCACAGCGGCGAGTTTGTATCTGTTTTCTGTTTCCGCGGTTCAGCAACTCCTCGACCGCGTCGACTAATCCACTGACTTAGCTGAAATCACAGAGGTAGCCATGCTGGCTTGGGTAACGGATCCGCAGATCTGGGCAAGTCTCGTGACCTTGACGGTCATGGAGATCGTGCTCGGGATCGACAATATCGTCTTCATTTCGGTCATCGTCTCGCGCCTTCCGGCCGCCATGGCAAACCGGGCAAGGCAAATCGGGCTGGCGCTGGCTCTGGTGTTCAGAATAATCCTGCTCTCCCTCCTGGCATGGCTGATCGGGCTGACCGCGCCGCTGTTCGCACTTGGGGACCATGCATTCTCCTGGCGCGACGCAATCCTGATCGCCGGCGGTCTGTTTCTGCTCGTCAAGGCAACGCACGAAATCCACAAGGGGATCGAAGGCGACGAGGAAGGCGATCAGAAGGGCGATCTCAGGAAGAGTTTTGCGGCCGTAATCGCCCAGATTATCGTCATCGACCTCGTGTTTTCGGTCGATTCCATCATCACCGCCATCGGCATGGCCGAACATGTCGAGGTCATGGTCGCAGCCGTCGTCATTGCGATGATCGTGATGTATGTCGCCTCCGGCCCGGTCGCGAACTTCATCAAGGAACACCCGACCACCAAGATGCTGGCCTTGTCCTTCCTGCTTCTGATCGGCGTTGCGCTCATTGCGGACGGTCTGGGATTCCATATCCCGCGCGGCTACATCTATTTTGCCATGGCCTTTTCGGCGGGCGTTGAAATCATTAATGTTCTTGCCAAGGGCAAGCGCACAAAGGCAAAGCGCACCTAGGCGTTGAATGGAAACCACAGCTCAAGGCTGGCCGCGGAGGTTAAGATGGTTCAAGCAATCTGTGTTCACGAAACCGGCGGCCCGGATGTCATGCGTTGGGAGCATGTCGAGGTCGGAGAACCCGGCCCCGGCGAAGCCCGGATCCGGCAGACGGCGATCGGCCTGAACTTCATCGACACCTATTTCCGTTCCGGGCTCTATCCGGCTCCCAACGGCACTCCGTTCAGTCCTGGCAATGAAGGGGCAGGAGTGGTCCAGACCGTGGGCGAAGGGGTGACGCACCTGAACCCCGGCGACCGCGTCGCCTATGTCGGCCCGCTCGGTGCCTATGCGCAGGAGCGCATCGTTCCGGCGGACCGGCTGGTGGTGATCCCGGACGGCATCGACGACAAGACTGCCGCCGGCATGATGCTCAAGGGCATGACGGCCCAGTATCTGTTGCGGCAGACGTTTCAGGTTGGACCGGACACGACGCTTCTGTTTCATGCAGCCGCCGGCGGCGTCGGCCTGATCGCGGGCCAGTGGGCCGCCCACCTTGGCGCAACCGTCATCGGGACGGCCGGTTCGGAGGAAAAGATCGAACTTGCCAAGGCCCACGGCTACCGGCACATGATCAACTACCGGACGGAGAACTTCGTCGAGCGGGTCAAGGAGATCACCGGCGGCAAGGGCTGCGACGTGGTCTATGATTCCGTCGGCAAAGACACCTGTCCAGGTTCGCTCGACTGTCTGAAGCCGCGCGGCCTGTGGGTCAGTTTCGGCCAGTCGTCGGGGCCGATTGCGGATTTCAATCTGGCCCTTCTGGCGCAAAAGGGGTCCCTCTATGCGACCCGGCCGACGCTCTTCAATTACGTCGCCAGCCGCGAAGCCCTCGAGGCAACCGCCGGCGAACTGTTCGAAATGGTGCTCAAGGGTATCGTGAAGATCGAGGTCAATCAGGAATACAGGCTCGCCGACGCCACCCAGGCACACCGCGACCTGGAGGGGCGCAAGACGACCGGCACCACCGTGCTGATCCCGTAGGGCGGCATGAAAACGCGTCCAGGCCGGGCTCAGGATCTTTCGCGCAATCTCTACAGCCCGGCCATGCGCTATTTCCTGGCGGCCGCGGAGGCCGGATCGATCCGGGCGGCGTCGCGCCAGCTGAATGTCGCCTCATCGGCGGTCAACCGCCAGATTCTGTGGCTCGAAGAAGCGCTCGGCTTGCAGCTTTTCGACAGGGTCGGGCGCCGCATCAGGCTGTCTCAGGCGGGCGAATTGCTGCTTGCCCATATCCGCCGGACGTATTCGGACTTTGAAGGAACGGTCGCCGAGCTCGATGCGCTCAAGGGCCTGCGCCGCGGAACCGTATCGATCGCCTCCGTGGAGAGCGTCGCGGAAAAACTGCTTCCGGCGGTCATCAGCGGTTTTCGCAAGAGCTATCCCGGCATCCATGTGAACGTGTCGATCTCGTCCTCGCAGGAAGCGGCAAGCAAGGTGGAAGCGGCGGAAGCCGATGTCGGCTTCACCTTTGACCCGCCGGAAACCTCAGCCCTTACGATCGCCTTCGAGCATGAGCTGGTGATCGGTGCGCTGATGGCCCCCGGTCATCCCCTTGCGGGAGCAAAATCGCTCAGCCTGCAGGATTGTCTGAAATACCCGGTCGCATTGCCTTCCGAGGGTCTTTCGATCCGCACACGCCTCGATCAGGTACGTCGCCGGATCCCGGGAGCCTCGCGGACCTATGTCGAGGCCAACTCGCTGCGTCTGATGCGGGCGCTCGCCCGGGAGGAACAGGTAATCGGCTTTCAGACCCTGATCGGCTGCGAAGACGATCTTGCGTCCGGAGTGTTGGTCTTCAAGCCGCTTTCGGACACGCCTCTTCAGGCGGATCGGCTCTGTGTGGTAACATCTTCCTTGCGCGCGCTGGCCCTGGCACCCGGCATGTTTTTCGATCATGCCGTGTACGCCTTAAAGGATCAACTTCCTGCGCTTGATGCCAAATAGGCATCATTAAGCTCTCAAATGAGCGCTTTGGTTCCGCGCTTTTTTAAGGCACAGTTTTTGTGGCGGCTTTGCGGCACGTTGCCGCGCGAGGGAGGAGACTTATGGGGCGTTTGACGACGCACGTTCTGGACACTGCTTTGGGCAGGCCGGCCCGGGGCTTGAGAATCGAACTCTGGTCACAGGGCGATAAGCCAGAAATGATCTCCGCTCACGAGACAAATGATGATGGCCGTGTCGACCGCCCGATCCTCGAGGCAAGCACCTTCGCAACCGGCACTTATGAGCTGCGCTTCTTTGCAGGCGACTACTTGAGGACAACCGGCGAAGCCTTGCCTGAGCCGCTGTTTCTGGATGTCATCCCGATCCGCTTCGGCATTGCCGAGCAGGACGGCCACTACCACGTGCCGCTGCTGCTGTCGCCTTACGGCTATTCGACTTACCGGGGGAGTTGAGCGATGCGCGATACCATCCGCTTTCTCAAGGGCGGCGAAATCATCGAACTGGAAAATGTCGGTCCGACCGAAACGGTTCTCGACTACCTGAGGCTCCGCCGCCACGAAACCGGGACGAAGGAAGGCTGCGGCGAGGGCGATTGCGGCGCCTGTACGGTTGCCGTCGGCCGACTTGTGGAAGGCAGGCTGACCTACAGGCCCGTCAACAGCTGCATCCAGCTTCTGGGCATGATCGACGGTGCTGAACTGGTGAGCGTCGAAGACCTGGCCCAGGACGACAGGCTTCACCCTGTCCAGGCCGCCATGGTGGAATTTCACGGCTCGCAGTGCGGTTTCTGCACGCCGGGTTTCATCATGTCGCTGTTCACGCTCTACCACGCCGAAGACGCGCCGCGCTCGCGCAAGACCGTCACCGACTGGCTGGCGGGCAACCTTTGCCGTTGCACAGGATACCGGTCAATCATCGACGCGGCGCTGGATGCCTGTTTCGACGCTGCCGACGACGTCTTTTCCTGGCGGGCGAACGAGACGCGCGAAAAGCTCAAGGTCCTTGCGGACAGCCGCGACATCTTCATCGGCGACAGCGAAGCTTTCTTTTCCTCGCCGGCCACGCTCGACGGCCTTGCGGCGCTTTACGGCCAGCACCCCGATGCGACCCTCGTGGCAGGAGCCACCGATGTCGGTCTTTGGATCACGAAACAGCTGCGTGAGCTGCCCAAGATGATCTGGCTCGGAAGAATCGAAGGTCTGGACCGGGTGGAAAGCAGTCCGTCAGGCGTCCTGATCGGCGCGACGGCGACTTACCAGGCAACGGAAGAAGCGATGACGGAGATCTCCCCGGACCTCGGAGAGCTTTGGAGACGCATCGGATCCAAACAGGTTCGGGCCCTGGGAACGGTCGGCGGCAATATCGCCAACGGGTCTCCCATCGGAGATACACCTCCCGCGTTGATCGCGCTCGGGGCGACACTGGAGCTGCAATCTGCAGAGGGGTCACGGGCCCTGCCTCTGGAGGAATTCTTCATCGACTACGGCAAGCAGAATCGCCTGCACGGCGAGTTCGTCACGGGGCTCTTCGTCCCGCGCCTGTCAGCCAACCAGGCCTTCCGTTGCTACAAGATCTCCAAACGGTTCGATCAGGACATTTCCGCGGTCATGGGTGCATTCCGGTATACGATCGAGGACGGCGTCATACTCTCGGCCCGGATCGCCTATGGCGGCATGGCGCCCACCCCGAAACGCGCCGGAGGGGCCGAAGCGGCCCTTAAGGGCGCGTTGCTGGACGATCCCTCTACCTGGGGGAGGGAATGCAGGCGCTGCTATCCGATTTCGCGCCGATAACCGACATGCGGGCCGGCGCCGAATACCGGATGGAAACCGCCAGGGCGCTGCTTGCAAAGTCGCTGATGGAGATCAGCGGCACCGCGCCGGAGGAGCTGCGGGTCCTGGCAAAGCGGGAGGCTGACCATGACCGCGCCGCTTGACCGCAAAAACCTGGCAACAAACCTGAAGCACGTGCGCAAGGCGCTGCCGCATGACAGTGCGGAAAAACATGTGCGCGGGACAGCCACCTATATCGATGACATGGTGGAGCCCGCCGACACGCTTCATGTGGTGCCGGGCTGGGCGCGGGACGCGGTACGAGGCAGAATCCAGTCCATCGACCTTGATGAAGTTCGCTCTGTCCCCGGCGTGGTTGCGGTGCTGACGGCGGGCGACATTCCGGGCACGAATGACTGCTCCTCCGCCTTTGGCGACGACCCGGTTCTGGCGAAGGACGAGATCCAGTTTTATGGCCAGGTTGTCTTTGCCGTTGTGGCCGTGACCCGTGAAGCCGCCCGCAAGGCAGCGCTCAAGGCGAAAATAGATGTTTCCCCCATCACCCCGATCCTGACGGCGGACGATGCCGTGGACGCCGACACGACCGTGCTGCCGGACTATCAATTCCGCCGCGGATCACCCGAAACCGGCATGCAGGCGGCAGAAGAAGTCCTCTCGGGCACCATGTATATCGGCGGCCAGGAGCATTTCTATCTGGAAGGCCAGATCGCCATGGCGCAGCCGCAGGAAGATGGCGGCATGCTGGTCTATTCCTCAACCCAGCACCCGAGCGAGATCCAGCACACGGTTGCCAAGGTGCTCGGCGTGCCAGATGCGGCGATAACCGCCGAGGTGCGCCGCATGGGAGGCGGTTTTGGCGGCAAGGAGTCCCAGGCGAACCAGTGGGCGAGCCTGGCAGCGCTCGCGGCCTGCCGGACCGGCAGAACCTGCAAGATCCGCCTTGATCGCGACGACGACATGATCATGACCGGCAAGCGGCATGATTTTAAGGTCGAATGGAAAGTCGGGCACGACGGATCAGGCAGGATCCGTGCCGTGGACATGGAGTTCCTGGCACGTTGCGGTTACTCGGTCGACCTCTCGCTCGGCGTCAACGACCGCACTCTTTTTCACGCTGACTCCAGCTATTTCTATCCGGACGCGGCGATACGGTCCCGGCGCCTGCGCACGGATACCTGTTCCAACACCGCCTTCAGAGGCTTCGGCGGACCTCAGGGCATGCTTGCGGCCGAGCGGATGATCGACGCGATCGCCATCAGGCTCGGCAAGGACCCGCTCGAGATCCGCAAACTGAACTTCTATGACGGCGAGCGCAACCTGACGCCCTACGGTATGCCCGTTGAAGAATACGAGGTCATGCACGACCTTATTTCACAACTGGAAGAGAGCTCGGACTACTGGCTGCGCCGGGAAGAGGTTGCAGCGTTCAACGCCGAAAATGCGGTCCTGAAAAAGGGGCTTGCCCTGACGCCGGTCAAATTCGGCATTTCCTTCACCTTGAAGCATCTCAACCAGGCCGGAGCTCTGGTGCATCTTTATACGGACGGCTCGGTTCACCTGAACCATGGCGGGACGGAGATGGGGCAGGGGCTCTATCAGAAGGTCGCGCAGGTCGTGGCGGAAGAATTCGGCGTCACCCTGAACAAGGTACGGATCACGGCGACCAACACGTCGAAGGTTCCCAACACCGGACCGACGGCGGCATCGTCCGGAACCGACCTCAACGCCATGGCGGCCAGAAACGCCGCGCGGGAAATCAAGGGCCGGCTGATCGATTTCATCTGTGAACGGCATCAGTGTGGACCGAGCGTCATTCATTTCGGCGACAACAAGGTTCTCGTCGGTGACCAGAGCTTCTCTCTGGCCGAGATCGCCAAACACGCGCATATGGCACGTATTCAGATGTCTCATGCCGGGTACTATGCAACCCCGGGCATCACCTGGGACCGCGAAAGCGCCACCGGCAGACCCTTCTTCTATTTCGCCTTCGGCGGAGCCTGCGCCGAAGTGACGATCGACACCATGACCGGCGAAATGACGGTGGACCGGGTGGATATCCTTCATGATGTCGGTCATTCGCTCAATCCGGCCATCGACCTTGGCCAGATCGAAGGCGGCTTCGTGCAGGGCATGGGCTGGCTGACAACCGAGGAACTGGTCTGGGACGACAGAGGGCGCCTGAGAACGCATGCGCCGTCGACCTACAAGATCCCGACGGCTTCCGACCTTCCCGAGCGCTTCAATGTCCGGCTTTATGACGGAAACGGCAATCCTGAGAAGACGGTCTACCGTTCCAAGGCCGTCGGCGAGCCGCCGCTGATGCTGGCCAATGCGGTCTTTTGTGCAATCAACGATGCCGTGGCCAGCCTCAGGCCGGGCGAAGTCCCGACACTCGACGCGCCGGCCACACCGGAAGCGATCATGAAGGCTGTTCAGGACATGCGGCGCAGGAAGGCGGCCCGATGAATGTCTGGACGCATATCGCTGACAGCCTGAAACGCGGCGATGCCTGTGCCCTGGTCACCGTTTCGCGCGCCGATGGCTCCACGCCGCGAGAAACGGGCGCACGGATGGTGGTCACCGCCGATGCCGGATATCACGGCACGGTTGGCGGCGGCACCCTGGAATTTGAAGCCATCCGCCGCGCTGCCAAAGCCGCCCGGACCGGAACGGCGGCATTCATCCGGCAATCGGTCTCTCTCGGTCCGGATCTCGGCCAATGCTGCGGCGGCCGGGCAGAGCTCGCCATTGAGGTCCTGACGGCACAGGCCCTGGAAATGGCGCGAGACCTGGCACGGCTGGAAGCCGAAGGCGTTCCGTTCGCGACCATGGCCCGGCTGCAAGGCGAGAGGGTCTTGAAGAGGCAGCTCACCGACGCTGTGCCGGCACATCCATTCAGCATCGGCACCGATCCGCAGAGCGGCGATCCATTGCTTCTGGAAAGGTTCGGAACGGTCCGCCGTCCCCTCTTTCTGTTCGGAGCAGGCCATGTCGGCAGGGCGCTGGTTCTGGCCCTCGCGCCATTGCCTTTTGCGGTCACCTGGATCGATGCCCGCGCGCACCAGTTTCCCGGACCCGTGCCGGCAAATGTCACGAAAGTGTGCGTCGCCGATCCGGCTGCGGTGGTGGACCAGGCGCCCGATGGAGCCTTCATTCTGGCGATGACCCATTCCCATGCGCTTGATGAAGAAATCATGGCACGATCCTTGCTGCAGCAACGGTTCGCGTATTGCGGGGTCATAGGCTCGAAAACCAAGAGAGCCCGGTTTCACAAGCGTCTCAAGGCAAGGGGAATAAGCGACGCTCTCGTTGCAAAAATGAACTGTCCGGTTGGGGTCACGGCCATAAAATCAAAACATCCGGCAGCGATTGCCGCCGGCATAGCCGTCGACCTGCTTGAACGGGACGAAGCCGGTCATCAACAGGCTGCGGCAGGCAAAGGGCTTGCACAAAATATACCACATGGTCAATAAAGCAGCATACGCGCGGGGGACGGCGTGGCGGAAGTAATCCTTTCAGAGGTGACGGAGAGCATGGTTCAGCAAGGCAGATCCGATAAGGACACACTGCTGGACGCCAGGGGGCTCACCAAACGGTTCGGCGACATTCTCGCCAACGACAAGGTCGACCTCGTCATCAACAAGGGCGAGATCCATGCACTTCTGGGTGAAAACGGTGCCGGCAAATCCACGCTGGTCAAGATGTTCTACGGTTCGCTCGAACCCGATGGCGGCGAAATCCTGTGGCAGGGGCGAAAGGTCGATATCGGCAATCCGGCCGCCGCGCGGGACCTTGGCATCGGAATGGTGTTCCAGCATTTCTCGCTGTTCGAAGCCCTGACGGTCGTTGAGAACATCGCGCTTGCGCTGCCCGACCCGGGCAACATGTCCGATCTCGCAAAGCGGATCGAATCGGTTTCCAGAGACTACGGTTTGCCGCTCAAGCCGTCGGACGTCGTCGCCGATCTTCCCGTCGGCATTCGCCAGAGGATCGAGATTGTCCGCTGCCTGTTGCAGGAGCCTCAGCTCATCATCATGGACGAGCCGACATCGGTCTTGACCCCGCAAGAGGCAGACCAGCTGTTTCTGACGCTGCAACGGCTTGCCGGCGAAGGCTGCGCGGTGCTCTACATCAGTCACCGGCTGGAAGAGGTGAAGCGGATCTGTCATCACGCGACCATTCTGCGTCACGGCCAGGTGGTCCGCGAATGCGATCCGACCCGCGAAACGGCGGCCTCGCTTGCAAGCATGATGGTCGGCGCCGACGTCGCATCGGTCAGCGCCAGCGCTCAAAAACCACAGATCGGTGAAATCCGCTTGGGGCTGCGCAACCTTTCCGCAAAAGCCGCGACACCCTTTGCGACGGCACTGAACAACATTTCCCTCGACATCCGAGCCGGCGAAGTTGTGGCGATCGCCGGCGTGGCCGGCAACGGCCAGGGGGAATTGTTCGATGCCCTTTCCGGCGAAATGCTGGTGGCGCCGGACATGATCCAGATCGACGGCCAGCCGTGCGGGTCCAGGAACATTACCTGGCGGCGCAGGCAAAATGCCGCCTTCGTTCCCGAGGAACGTCTCGGCCACGGGGCCGTGCCGGGTTTGAAGCTCTCGCAGAACATCGTTCTGACCCGTCATGGGACCGGCGACAATCTTGTCAGCGGCAGCTTCCTGTCGAAATCCCGGGCCGGCCTCATCGAACAGCGGATCAAGAAGACCTACGATGTGCGCATGTCTCATGATGATGCGGAAGCGCGCGCCCTTTCGGGCGGAAACCTGCAGAAGTTCGTGGTGGGCCGCGAGCTGGACCGCAGACCCGGCGTCCTGATCGTCAACCAGCCGACCTGGGGCGTCGATGCCGGCGCCGCGGCGCTGATCCGCCAGGCGTTGATCGACCTCGCCCGTTCAGGCTCCGCCGTTCTGGTTATCAGCCAGGACCTCGACGAGATCTTCGAGATTGCCGATCGGGTCGCCGTGATATCGAGGGGCTACCTCTCCGCCGCGGAGCCGGTGCAAGACATGACCCGCGAGCGTGTCGGGCTGCTCATGGCCGGTGGTGCCGAAACGCAAGGGGAGGTGGCCTGATGCGCATCGAACTGGTGAAAAGAAAAGAACACAGCCAGCTCATGGCGCTGCTGTCCCCGCTGATCGCCATCGGCCTGACCGCCGTGGCGGCAGGGATGATTTTTGCCATTTCCGGGCATGACCCGCTGGCAGGGCTCTACAAATTCTTCATTGAACCGCTTACCCAGGAATGGTCTTTGCAGGCAACGATAGACAAGGCGACGCCCCTGATCCTGATCGGCTGCGGCCTTGCCGTGTGTTATCTTTCCAACAACTGGAACATCGGCGCCGAGGGGCAGTTCATTGTCGGCGCACTGCTCGGCTCGGTCCTGCCGGTACTGTTTCCCTCCTTCGAAAACGCCGCAACACTGCCGCTGATGTTGATTTTCGGTGCATTGGGCGGCGCGCTCTGGGCGCTTATCCCGGCCGTATTGAAAACCCGCTTCAACACCAACGAAATCCTCACAAGCCTGATGCTGGTCTATGTGGCCAGCCTGCTTCTGGACTATCTCGTGCGCGGTCCGTGGCGCGATCCGGAGGGTTACAATTTTCCGGAATCGCGGCTCTTTTCCGATGCCGCCACGTTGCCCGACCTCTTCGGCCGCGCGCTAAGCCTGTCGACGCCGATCACGATCGCCATTGCGCTTGTCCTTGCAATTGTCCTTGCCAAGACCCTGAAAGGATTTGAGATCAGGGTGATGGGCGAAAGCCCGCGCGCGGGAAGCTTTGCAGGATTTTCCGCAAAACGGCTGACCTTGTTCGCCTTCGCGCTGGCCGGCGCCTTTGCCGGACTTGCCGGTATCATGGAAGTTTCCGGTGGGTTGAACCAACTACTGCCGTCCATATCGCCGGGCTACGGCTTCACCGCCATTATCGTCGCCTTCCTGGGCCGTTTGAACCCGATCGGCATCATCGTGGCAGGCTTTGTCCTGGCGCTCTCCTATATCGGCGGCGAGGCCGTGCAATCGGCCATGGGCGTTTCCAACAAGATAGCCAGTGTCATCCAGGGCCTGCTCCTGTTCTTCGTGCTCGCCTGCGACACGCTGATCCTGTACCGCATCCGCATTGGCTCGCCCCGCACTACAGCCGGGGAGGCTACCCATGTTTGAAGCCGTCCTTCTTACCGTCATCACGGCCGCGACGCCGCTTCTCATTGCCGCCATCGGTGAACTGGTGGCCGAACGTTCCGGTGTTCTCAATCTTGGTGTCGAAGGCATGATGATCATGGGCGCCGTGGTCGGATTCGCGGTCGCGAACCAGACCGGTTCGGGGTCTATGGGCATCATTGCGGCGATTTGTGCCGGGATGGCCATGGCGGCCTTGTTCGGCTTTCTCGTCCTGTTCATGGTCGCAAATCAGGTCGCCACGGGCCTTGCCCTGACCATACTTGGGATCGGGTTTTCGGGCCTGATCGGCGAAGCCTATATCGGTGTTCCGGGGCTGAAACTGCCGAAACTCGACATCCCGGTGCTTTCGGACATTCCCTTCATCGGCCCCGTACTGTTTCAGCAGGATGTGATCGTTTATCTGAGCTTCGCACTGGTCGCGGTCGTCGCATACATGTTGTTCCGTACACGCTCCGGACTGATCCTGCGCGCCGTCGGCAACAATCATGGCTCCGCCCACGCGCTGGGATATTCGGTCATCAAGATCCGGTTTCTCGCCGTGCTCTTCGGCGGCGCGTGCGCCGGTCTGGCCGGCGCCTACATGTCGCTCGCCTACACGCCTCAATGGGTGGAAAACATGACCGCGGGCCGGGGCTGGATTGCCCTTGCACTCGTTGTGTTCTCGTCGTGGCTGCCGCTGCGGGTCGTCGTCGGTGCCTATCTCTTCGGAGCAGTCAGCGTGCTCAACCTGCACGCCCAGGCCATCGAACTGAATATACCGTCGCAGTTGCTGTCCAGCTTGCCGTACCTGGCGACTATTCTGGTGCTTGTACTCATTTCGGCGAACCGCAGACTGACGCTGGTCAATACGCCAGCGTGTCTCGGCAAGCCGTTTGTTCCGGACCGGTGAACCAGCAACACCGGTCACGCCCGCCACCTCAAAGCGATCAGGGGCAGGGCGGTTCACAAGATCGCTATAGAGAGATCAAAACAGAGGGGAATGACACACATGAAATCTTTTTTGAAAGCCACCGTAGCTGCCGCCGCATTCGCGGCTGCCGGCTCCGCCGCCAATGCGGCTGACGTAAAAGCCTGCTACATCTATGTCGGTCCGGTCGGTGATTTCGGCTGGTCCTACCAGCACGATCAGGGCCGTCTCTCCGTTGAGGAACATTTCGGCGACAAGGTCGAAACCGCTTATCTGGAAAGCGTGCCGGAGGGCCCTGATGCCGAACGCGCGATCGAGCGCTTCGCCCGGGAAGGCTGCGATATCATCTTCACCACCTCTTTCGGCTACATGAACCCGACCATCAAGGTCGCGAAGAAATTCCCGGAAGTGAAGTTCGAGCACGCAACAGGCTACAAGACCGCCGAAAACGTTGCGACCTATAACTCCAAGTTCCATGAAGGCCGCTACATCATCGGCCAGATTGCCGCCAAACAGTCCAAGACGGGCGTGGCAGGCTACATTGCCTCCTTCCCGATTCCGGAAGTGGTCTCGGGCATCAACGCCTTCATGCTCGGCGCTCAGTCCATCGATCCGGACTTCAAAGTGAAAGTGGTCTGGGCCAATACGTGGTTCGATCCGGGCAAGGAAGCTGACGCCGCCAAGGCGCTGATCGACCAGGGCGCCGACATCATCTCGCAGCACACGGATTCCACGGCTCCGCTTCAGGTCGCTCAGGAACGCGGCATACATGGCTTTGGCCAAGCCTCCGACATGATCGAGTTTGCCCCGGACGCGCAATACACGGCGATTGTCGATGAATGGGGGCCATACTACATCGAGCGCATTCAGGCTGTCCTCGACGGCACGTGGGAATCGGAGAGCACCTGGGCCGGTCTGGCCGAAGGCCACGTCGTGATGGCGCCCTACACGAACCTGCCGGACGACGTTGTGGAGATGGCAAAAGCGACCGAAGCCAAGATCTCCGGTGGATGGGAGCCCTTTACCGGCCCCATAATCAAGCAGGATGGCACGGTTGCCGCTGACGAGGGTGTCACCCTCGACGACGGCGAAATCCTCGGCATGAACTGGTATGTCCAGGGCGTCGACGACAAGCTGCCGCAGTAATCCTTGACTGGTCGGTCCGGGATGCGTCTCCCGGACCGACCCTTCCGTCGAAAACTGTCCGGAGCACTCATGCCGTGCCTCGGTCTCGGTCCTTACCCCATGAAATCAAAATATATATTTTTCAGAAACTTGAAGAAGCATGCTTTTGTAACGGTCGAAGTAGCGACACTAACCTACTCTTCAAAATGACTATTCCCTACAGGTGATCTGGCTGCGAGGTGACCAGATGCCGGCGCCTCACCGGTCCTCTCCTTCTGGTTGCACGGCAATTTCCGACCGTCACGCACCATCCGGCTTTCACGCCAAATCCCTGGACGTTGCCGCGCACCCGAAAATCCTTAAAAAATCGCAGATTCCTGCCGCTTTTTGTTGAAAACGCCGCATTTTGCGGGGATTTAGAGGGTATTAACGGTTCTCGTGTCTAATACTCGCTAACGTGGAATTCAGGGATGAATTGCCCCTCTACGGACTCTAAAAAACCAAATCGCAATCCGTCCGCAAGTTACGTGAAAGTTTCCTTCGCTAAAACGTGCACTGGTTGTTAATCGCCGGGGGAGGCCACAAGGAACAGAACCTTGGGCCCTTTCCCAATTCCGACAAACCGGGGGCTCCGGTTGGTCCGAAAACCAAGACATACGACCGGATTGGACTGTTGAAAGGACCCATTTGTGTCGGGCAAAGCTTTCTGTCACCTGGGCGGATCAGCCGATGCAATTTGAAAGACTGTTGCGCGTCGCGATCCCGTCTCTTAGTTGCATTTTTTGGTATTGTTGGGACTGAACAGTTTATTTCTGCTCCAGGCGCAAATCCACTTGCGCGAACAAACACGTCTTGAAACCTCCATCCTGGCCGACAGTCTCCTTTTCAGCACGTCTGAGCTGGAAAAACGCGTGGCGCGTTATGGCGCCTTGAGCGAGCCGGAGGACAAGTCTGCCGCAAAGCGCGCATACCACAGTTTGCTCACCTCGCTGGAGGCCTGGCGGGCCACCGACTATGGCGCGCTAGCCAAAACATCGGGCCCCGACCGTGTGAAACTGACCGGCGCGCTGAAGGAAATCCGCAGTCTGGAAACCGTCCTCGATGATCTCAAGGGCCCCGGGTCTGTCGATCAGGCACTGGGAACGTTGCAGTCCGTCGGCGGGTCGCTTGGACAAGTCGGCGCAACCGTAGCCGCGCGGGCTGCGACACAGTCCGAATCCGCACGCCAAACGCTGCTGCTTCACCAGAAAATCCAGGCCGGGTTGACCCTTGCCCTGCTTTTCATCGTTCTTGCCTGGATCTGGTACCTGCTTCGCCGGAATGCCGATCTTAAAAGGGAAAACCAGGCAGAACAGGAGCGGGGGGAACGGCTGGCAAGAAGGCTCGATCATGACGGCGTGACCGGACTGATCAACCACCGGATCTTTGCCGAACGCGTTTGCGCGGCGCGCCGGGATCTGACCCGGAACCAAACATTGAGCGTCTTCTGTGTCGATCTGGAAAGCCGGCTGCCGACGACCGTCAATTTCGACCAAAGGGCGGAGGACGCGGTCCTGGCTGGCGCGGCGGATCTCCTTCGCCATGCCGTCGATCCGCTTGACACAAGAGGCTGCCTGGCGCGGGCGGGTGGCAAGGGATTTCTCATCCTGACTGTCTCCGACGAAGAACTCGGTCTCACCACCGCCGACATCGCCGACCGGATCCGTGCGCCGTTCCTGAGGCCGATCGCGACGGAACATGGCTCCTTTGTGATCACACCGGCAATCGGTCACGCCGACGCCCATGACGCAGATCGGGAACCGACGGACGTCATTCGCAATGCCGAACTGGCGGCCTGCAACGCCGTGACCAACGGACGCCGCCGCGTGGTCGCGTATCAGACGGTGATGCGTGCCGAGATCGAGCGCCGTGCCGTGGTCGAGGGCGCACTGGCACGGGCCGTTGAAACCAATGAGTGCCTGCCGCATTTCCAACCCCAGTTCAACCTGGAGTCGGGCCGGGTTTTCGGTGTGGAGGCGCTGGCGCGGTGGTATCATGCCGAGCTTGGGTGGATCTCTCCGTCCGAATTCATTCCGATAGCCGAGGGAAACGGTGACATCGTCCCGCTCGGCTGGAAAATCATGGAAACCTCCTGCAACGAAGTGCAGCTTCTGCCGGTCGAACTGACGCTTTCGGTCAATCTTTCCGTTGCCCAGATCCTCAGCGACGATGTGGTCGGCATGCTTGAAGAATGCCTTGCGCGCACGGGGTTTCCAGCCAGAAGGTTGAAGCTGGAAGTCACCGAATCGACCATGATGAACGACCTGAAGCGGATACAGGAGACCCTGTCGCAGCTCCGCGCTCTCGGGATCGGCATCTCCCTCGACGATTTCGGTGTAGGCTATTCGGCCCTGTCCTATCTGACGGACTTCCACTGGGACGAAATCAAGATCGACCGGTCGTTCGCAGCCAAGGCCGTCAGGGATCGGAAGCAGCGCGACGTCCTGAAGCTGGTTCTCGGCATTGCCGAGACGATGGGATCGCGGGTCCTTGTCGAGGGTATCGAAACCATCGAACAGCGTGACGCTCTGGTCGAGATCGGCTGCAAGAACGGCCAAGGCTACCTGTTCGGCGGTCCGATGGCGATTGACGACATCACCACCCTGTTCTTCGCCGAGCACAGCCACCGCAGCCTCTCCGGAATTTGAATGCGGTCATCATGCTGCCGGGGTTTGCCCGCCTTGCGGAGCAACGGTCTCGCATCCGCCGGCAGCATGACCTCGCACGTCTGACATCCTCTATGCTGCAGGAACCTTTTCCGGTGCAAACGCGTTCGTCGTTCTTGTAGGGCCGTATTCGTATTGGTCCTGCCCTTGGAAACGGAAATCCAGTTCGCCGGCGGCAGGAGAGGGGGCATGGAGTTTGATCCGGTAATTCTTGCGCGTATCCAGTTTGCGTTCACGGTTTCGTTTCACATCATCTTTCCCGCCTTCACCATCGGACTCTCTGCCTTTATTGCCGTACTCCTTCTCATGTGGATGGCCACCAGCGAGGAGAGATATCGTCGGTTGGCGCGTTTCTGGACCAAGATCTTCGCCGTCTCGTTCGCCATGGGCGTCGTCTCCGGGATCGTTCTTTCCTACCAGTTCGGCACCAACTGGAGCCGCTTTTCGCAATTCAGCGGCAACGTCATCGGCCCGCTCATCGGCTATGAGGTGCTGACGGCGTTTTATCTGGAGGCCACCTTTCTGGGCATCATGCTGTTCGGCTGGAACCGGTTTCCCGACTGGCTTGTGACGCTGTCGGCAGTGCTGGTTGCAATCGGGACGGCTATCAGCGCCTTCTGGATTCTCGCCGCCAATAGCTGGATGCACACGCCCGCCGGGCACGAGGTACACGATGGCATCGCCTATCCTCTCAATTGGCTCCAGGTGATCTTCAATCCGAGCTTTCCTTATCGGCTTGCCCACATGCTGAATGCGGCCTACCTGACGACGGCCGCAGTCGTTCTGGCCGTCGGCGCACGCTACCTGCTGGCCGGCCGCCATATCGGACAAAGCCGCATCATGCTCCGCATGGCGGTCGGCATGATCGCAGTTTCCGCGCCGTTGCAACTCATTGTCGGCGATCTGCACGGCCTCAACACGCTCGAGCATCAGCCTGCAAAAGTTGCGGCCATGGAGGCTCATTGGCGCGAGGCGGACGACAGCGCCTTCGTGCTGTTCGGATTGCCCGATGAAGAAGCCCGGGAGAACCATTTCGAGATCGCCATACCGGGCCTAGGCGGTCTGATCCTGACCCATGAATGGGGCGGGACGTATGCCGGCCTCGAGCAGTTTCCGGAGGACGAATGGCCACCCGTCGCCAATGTTTTCTTCGCCTTCCGCATCATGATCGGGATCGGCCTGATCCTGATCGCGATGGGTGTGTGGGGAGGATATCTCTGGTGGCGCGGGCGCCTGTTCGACAATCGTCTCTATCTGCGCGCGGCTTCCTACATGTGGCCACTCGGTTTCATCGCCATCCTGGCCGGCTGGATCGTGACGGAGCAGGGCAGGCAGCCGTGGCTCGTTCACGGACTGATGCGCACCGCCGATGGCGTTTCGCCCGTTCCCGGCGCCAGCGTGGCAACCACGCTGGCGCTCTTCGTCTTCATATACGGCATCGTGTTTTCAACGGGCGTCTTCTACATCAACCGGCTGATCAACCGCGGTCCGAAGGAAGAAGCTCCGACGGCGCATGAAGGAATGCCGAACCGGCCGATCTCGGCCGCAGAAGAGGCAACGCGCGATGCGACCGGCCGCGGACCGGCGGGCGCCCCTGGACGGTCGCTCGGCAATCGGGAGGGATGAGAAAGCAATGGAATGGTATCTACCCGTCATCTGGGCCGGACTGATCGGTACGGCCGTGGCCATTTACGTCATCCTCGACGGCTTTGATCTGGGCATCGCCATCCTGTTTCCTTTCACCCGCGAGGAAGAGGATCGCGACCTGATGATGAATTCGGTCGCACCTTTCTGGGATGGTAACGAAACATGGCTGGTACTGGGTGGCGGGGGCCTGTGGGTCGCCTTCCCGATGGCCTATGCGATCATCATGCCGGCGCTCTACCTGCCGGTCCTCGGGATGTTGCTTGCTCTGGTCTTCCGCGGTGTATCCTTTGAATTCCGATGGGTATCCAAGCCGCGTCACCGCAAATGGGATATTGCCTTTGCCGGCGGCTCCATCGTCGCCGCGTTCCTGCAGGGCATTATCCTCGGCGGTCTGCTGCAGGGCATCGACGTGGCGGACGGACAGTTTGCCGGCGGACCGTTCGACTGGTTGACGCCGTTCTCGATTTTTGTCGGCCTTTCGGTTGTCGCCGGCTACGCGTTGCTCGGCGCCACCTGGCTCATCATGCGGACAACGGGTCCTGTCCGCGAGCTTGGCCGGCGCATCGCGCCCTGGTTGCTCCTGGCGGTAATGGCGGCGATGGCGGTCATCAGCCTGTGGACGCCGCTTATCATCGATCGGATTGCAGAGCGATGGTTCTCCGTCCCCAATATCCTGCTGCTGTGGCCAATCCCGTTATCGGCCGCCCTACTCTCTTACGGCGTCTGGCGCTGGATTGAACGCGGCCACAATGTTCTGCCGTTCGCCGGAACCATCGGGCTCTTCCTGCTCGGCTATGCCGGGCTGGTGATTTCCACAATGCCTTACCTGGTTCCGCCGCACCTGACCTTCTGGGACACGGCAGCCGCCCCGGCGTCGCAGATCTTCTTTCTGGTAGGCACAGTCTTCCTGCTGCCCCTTGTGCTGGGCTACACCGCTTTCGTCTATTGGATCTTCCGCGGCAAGATCGCCCCCGGGGAAGGGTATCACTGACCCGTTGTGCCCGGCTCTATCCGCATCGACAGGGCGAAGCGCTAACCATGGCCCGCTTCGCGGAGCTAGTTGGGGACATAAATCACATAAATTCAGGGAGTTAATGGCGGTGAGGGTGGGATTCGAACCCACGGTACGCTCTCACGCACGGCGGTTTTCAAGACCGCTGCCTTAAACCACTCGGCCACCTCACCACGCAGTCTGCGCTCTCATGAAGCGAAGCTGTGTAGTCCCACCGTTTCCTTCGTCTTGAGGCGAAAGTCAAGTGTGAGCAGCGCTGCACCTTTCGCAAGCTGGAAAATTCGTGTGGAAGGCGGCATCCCCGGCATCTGCCGGTCGCACCTGGTTAGTCGGGAAGGCAGGAGATGCGCGGAGGCACCGGAGAGTAGGGGCCGCCGGTCCGTGTCGTGGGCAGGGATTTGGACCGGCGGCCAGTGCTGGAGGTGGGGTCCAGCATTGCGGTGACAGGGCATTCACCGGCAATGAGGTCACCCTAGGCGAAATCGACATGGCCGGATGTGACATGCATCACAGCCTGAGCCCTTTGCGATTTTTTCCAAACTGTGTCCCTCCTGCAACACCACGATTTCGTCACGCAATTGCATAAAGTTTTCTATCATTCCAGATACTTACACGGATCGCGACCTGCTCCTGCCGTGGCGGGACCTCAGAAAACCGTGGGTTGCCGCAAACAGGCATCAATGCGCTCTCGACGGTTGGTTTACTTTGAAGTAATGAATTTGCGCTTGTATGGCGTCGAGTGTGGGATGCACAGCGGGGGCAGTGTGTCTTGCGGGGACTGATCACAGGATCAGCAGAAGCCTGACAAACCGGTGCAGAGCGAACCATGCGCCGGAAAACGATTGCGTGAGCTGCGGGGCCGCCAGCGCGTAAGTGAGTAGGACGGCAATATGCATGGGATAGGCGGGCACGCTTGCCAGCTGGCAGCGAAGTCTTTCGGGGAACCAGCCGAGCCAAGCGAGGAGCGGACACAGACCGCCGAAGGATGGTGGTTGCGGTTTCGCACCGGTGTCATCGTTATCGCGGCCGTTTCCTCAGTTGCAGCCTGCAGTTCCACTCCTCAGGAAAAATCCAAGTTCAGTCCAGAGAAATACGGCGTGAAGGGCAGCCCGCGAATGGTGGCCGAAGGCCAGCCCGTTCCCAAGGGCGGTGGCCGTGCCATCGTCGGCAAGAAATACAAGATTGCCGGCAAGTGGTACTATCCCAAGCACGATCCCGACTATGAGAAGGTCGGTCTCGCCTCCTGGTACGGCCCGACATTTCATGGCCGCAAGACAGCGAATGGCGAAATCTTCGACCGCAACGCACTCACCGCGGCGCACACGACGATGCCCCTGCCGTCCTATGCGCGCGTCACCAACGTTGCCAACGGTCGCTCGATGATCGTTCGTGTCAACGATCGCGGCCCGTTCCACGGCAACCGTGTAATCGACCTTTCCGAGCGCGCGGCAACCATGCTCGACACCAAGTCGGCCGGTATAGGCAAGGTAAAGGTCGAATATGTCGGCAAGGCTCCGCTGCATGGACAGGATGAGGCCTTCCTGATGGCCTCCTACCGTGGCCCGGGAGCGGCCGAGCCGGGGACATCGCGTCCGGGTACGATGATCGCACAGGTTGAACCCGAAAGACTGGAAACGGCACCCCAGGTCACGTTCGGCAGCGTTCCGGCGCCTGCTTCGCGGCCTTATCTTGTGACGGCATCCGCTGCGACGGCATATCAGAGCGAAACCGTTACGGACGTGACAGTTGCGTTCGACCCCGCGATCGCGTTCGAAGCGGGTAAGCCGGCCATTCAGGTCGCATCCAACAACCGCTTTACATCCGCTGAAACGGCCTACACCGCCGAACCTGCACGGGCAGAAGGCACTTTGGGCGTGCTCGTTCTGCCCGCACCTCCAAAAGGCCTCGTGGGCGGAAGTGCCGTTTCTTCCTATACTGCGAATCAGCGCATTTCCGAGGCTCACGCCATAATGGCAGACACTGCCGGGAACGGCCTGTCGATGCGCCAGCTGGCGGCTACCGCTGTTGCCGAGTAAATGGTGATATAGTCAACCGGGCAGGAATCGCGGCGACGGAAGATCCAGGATCCGGATGAATATCGGCGGGCAAGCAAGTTAAATGCATTCAGTGGGCTTTGGACTCTTTCGGCGTCGACATTGGCTCGGATCGCTTCTTTTTGCCTGCTTTTGCCTTGCCGGATCAAACACCGGCCTCGCAGCCGAAACCATTGTCACCAATGCCCCCAAGGCGTTCTTGTATGAACCGTCATCGGGAACGATCCTGTTTGCCAAGGCGCCGGACGAGCCTTTCACCCCGGGATCGCTTGTCAAGGTCATGACGGCCGCCACGGTCTTTGACGCGTTGAAGGCAAATGAAATCCGTTCCGACCAGCTCTGCAAGGTCAGCGAACACGCCTGGCGCACCGGCGGCGCGCCTTCCGGGCGCGGTGCGACAATGTTCGCCGCGATAAAATCGGAAATTGCCGTCGAAGACTTGCTCAAGGGCCTGCTGGTTCACAATGCCAATGATGCAGCCATCGTGCTGGCCGAGTGCATTGACGGCTCCGAAGAGGCCTTTGCCGAGAGAATGACCGAGCTGGCGCATTCGATCGGCATGACAAACACGAAACTCGCGAATCCGACCGGCTATGCGGAAAAGCCAAGCCGCACGACGGTGCGCGATCAGGCTCGGCTGGCACAATACATCCTGGATCAGCACCCGAACTTCTATCCGCTTTTCTCACTGCCGGAATTCACCTGGAACGGGATTTTCCAGCGCAACAAGAATCCGCTCCTTGGAGAAATCAGAGATCTGGACGGCTTGGGCGCCGGCTCCGATCCGTCGGACGGCTATTCCGGCCTTGCATCCGTTGAGCGCAACGGACGCAGGGTCATCGCAGCTATCGCCGGCCTGACATCGGACAAGCACCGGCTTCAGTCCCTCAAGGAGGTCGTCGAAGGTGCCTGGGAGTTCTTCACGGTGAAGAAACTCTATTCCGCCGGTGAAACCGTCGCGCAGGGCTGGGTCTTCGGCGGCAACGCGGGCTACGTGCCGTTGGTGCCCAAGGATGATGTAAACGTTCTGCTCGCCCGCGGCGGCACCCTGGATTATCGCCTTCGGGTGGTCTATGAGGGCCCGCTCAAGGCTCCGGTTGCCAATGGCACCCCGGCGGGAGAACTGCATGTCATCGGCAAGAACGGCATCGTCTACCGGGCACCGCTGGTGACGGGGGGCTCCGTTGACGAAGGAACGCTGTTCAGCCGAGCTGTCGACGGACTTCAGGAGTTGCTGTTTGGATGGATTTCATAGAAGCGCGCCAATCCATCAACATCGGCACGAATATCTGCTAAGAGTTTCCCGCAATCGAGACGGAGCCACGGGTGCCTGGACACTTCATCACTTTCGAGGGCGGCGAGGGGGCCGGGAAATCGACCCAGATTGCGCGGCTGAGAGCTTTTCTGGAAAGCCTTGGCAAATCGGTGCTGGTCACGCGAGAACCCGGCGGATCGCCCGGCGCCGAAAAGATCCGGGCCGTTCTGCTTTCCGGACAGGCAAAGGACCTGGGCCCCAGAGGCGAGGCCATGCTGTTTGCCGCCGCCCGTGCCGACCATGTCGATGCCACGATCAAACCGGCCCTTGACCGCGGAGACTGGGTTCTGTGCGATCGCTATGCCGATTCCACCCGCGTCTACCAGGGCGAGGCCGGCGTGGATCCGGCCTATCTGAAACTGCTGGAAACCGCCGCCGTTGCCGGGGTCCGCCCGGAATTGACGATCCTGATCGACATACCGGCGGAGACGGGCCTCAGAAGGGTCGCCACGCGATCGCAAGGGGACGAAAGCGGGGGCCGGACCGGTTCGAGGGGGAAGAGTTGGATGTCCATGAACGCAGACGCCAGCTCTTCCTCGATCTCGCCAGGGAAGAGGCGTACCGGTTTTCGGTGATCGACGGCAGTCAGGATCCCGATGCCGTCGAAGCTGCGATCCGCAAGGCTGTCACCGAAAGCTTTGCCGATGAACTCCAGCACGAGGGAGCCGCCTGATGGCACGCGGAAACGAACCGGTGGAAATACCGGAAGTGGACGCCCTTGCGGGCTTTCCCCTACCTAACGAGCGCGACCGCCTGATCGGTCACAAGGGCACCGAAAAGGCCTTGCTCGATGCCTACCGATCCGAACGGCTCCATCACGCCTGGATCCTGGGTGGTCCCAAGGGCATTGGCAAAGCCACGCTCGCTTTTCGATTTGCCCGGTTTGTCGTCGCTCATCCGGACAGGTTCGGTCCGGATGTTGCCGCAGCGCAGGATCTCTCCGTGCCCGCCGAGCATCCCGTCGCGCGCCAGATGAAGGCGGGAGGTCACCCCAACGTCCTGCATTTGCGCAGGCCCTGGGACGACAAATCCAAGCGCTTCAAGACGGAGCTCCCGGTCGACGAAATCCGGCGCACGGTCTCGTTCTTCGGCACGACCGCCTCCGCCAAAGCCTGGCGCATCTGCATCGTCGATGCCGCCGACGATATGAACATCAGCTCGGCCAACGCGTTGTTGAAAGTTCTCGAAGAACCTCCGGAACGCTGTCTTTTCCTGGTGCTCAGCCACGCGCCGGGCCGTCTGTTGCCGACCATCCGGTCCAGATGCCGGCGTATCGATCTGGAACCCCTCTCCAGTGATGAAATCTGCGAGGGTCTGCGGGAACTCGCGCCGGATGCAGTGCCGTCTGCGGATGACCTGCGCGAGCTTGCTCACACGTCCGACGGCAGTCTGCGCTCAGCCATTACACTGTTGTCCGGCGATGGACTTGCCATTGCCAAAGGGCTGAAAAGCCTCGCCGAAAACGCTTCCCAGCTCGACCTGGCAGCCACTCACGGCCTTGCGGACCTCGTGGCAGCCCGCGGCCAGTCCGACAACTGGGAGAGTTTTGAGCACATCGTCCAGGTCTGGCTTCACGAACGCATGCGGCGGGATTTGCGCAACGGCGTTACCGGTGCGCACAGATACGTGGAGCTGTGGGACAAAACCAGCCGGGCGATCAGGGACGCCGATTCGCTCAATCTGGATCGCAAGCAGGTCGTCCTCGACTTCTTTTTCGCCCTCAGGGCAGCGTGACCTTTGCGCCCTGCCGCGACCATGCCTACATGTGTCCTTGCCCTGAACTAATCCGAAAGCCCGCTTGGGATTTTTCGCATTACCGGCTATCAAGACGCGCAGACGCACTGCCCGGCGCTGAAATCACATCAACACCGTTCTGGACCCTTCATGCTAGTTGACAGCCATTGCCATCTCGATTTTCCCGATTTTGACGGCGAGCGCCCCGACCTGATTGCCAGAGCCAAGCAAGCGGGCGTCGAACTGATGGTGACGATCTGCACCCATATCAGGAAGTTCGACCAGGTCCGCGCGATCGCCGAAGAATATCCCGACGTCTATTGTTCCGTCGGCACGCATCCGCACAATGCAGGCGCCGAACGCGGCATTCCGGCAGAGGAAATCATCCGCCTGGCCGACCATCCCAAGGTGGTGGCGATCGGGGAAGCCGGCCTGGACTACTATTATGACAAGGCTCCCCGCGATGCTCAGGCGGAAGGGTTGCGCATTCACATCGAAGCAGCACGCCAAACAGGCCTGCCGCTCGTCATTCATGCGCGCGATGCAGATGAGGACATGGCGGCGATTTTGACCGAGGAAATGGGGAAGGGGGCCTTTCCCGCCCTCCTGCACTGCTTTTCCTCCGGCCGCGACCTTGCCCTCACCGGGATCGAGCTCGGTCTTTACGTTTCCTTTTCAGGCATCCTGACCTTCAAACGATCTGACGAAATCCGCGACATCGCCCGCGATCTGCCAGCCGACCGCATTCTGGTGGAAACCGATGCCCCCTATCTCGCCCCGCAGCCAAGACGCGGCAAGCGAAACGAACCGGCCTATACCGCCATGACGGCTGCGGTTCTGGCACAAACGCGCGGCGTGTCGGAGGAGGAAATCGCCCGGCAGACGACGGAGAATTTCTTTCGCCTGTTCACGAAAGTTCCAAGACCGGCGCATCTGGCAAAGGTGGCCGCCCAATGAGCGTCGTTCTGACGATACTCGGTTGCGGGTCGTCCGGCGGCGTCCCGCGCATCGGCAACGATTGGGGCCTTTGCGATCCGAACGAAGTGAAAAACCGGCGCTCGCGCTGTGCACTGCTTGTGGAAAAGTATGGGGATAACGGGTGCACAACGGTGTTGATAGACACCGGTCCGGACATACGCCAGCAACTGCTCGATGCAGAAGTCAGCCATCTCGACGCGGTGCTTTACACGCATGCGCACGCCGATCATCTCCACGGCATCGACGATTTGCGCGCGTTCACGGTTCACTTCGGAAAAAGAACGCCCGTCTATATGGACGCGTCAACGTATCGGCGCGCCTATTCCGCCTTTACCTACTGTTTCGAAACCCCGGAAGGCTCCAATTATCCGCCGATTCTCGTCCACCATCCGATCACACCGGGAAAGCCGGTCGAGATATCAGGCGCCGGCGGCCTGCTGACGTTCGAAACGCTCAAGGTTACCCATGGCGACATAGATGCGCTCGGCTTCAAGATCGGTAACGCGGCCTATCTGCCGGACGTCTCCGACATCCCGGTCGGCAGCATTAAAGCGTTGAAGGATCTGGATGTTCTCATTCTGGACTGCCTTCGCCGCAGACCGCATCCAAGCCATTTCTGCCTGGAGGACTCACTTGCCTGGACACGGCGCCTTGCGCCTGAAAGAACGATTTTCACCAATCTTCACAATGACTTGGATTATAAAACCCTGTGCGAGGAACTGCCGGAAACCATCGAACCGGCCTTTGATGGCATGCGTATCGAACTGACCGAAACACCGGGCAAACCGGCGCTTTCCGCCCATGCCGGGTAATCGACGATACAAGCTTCCGACGGAAGAACGCCTGACCAGATCGGCCATCCATTATCTGGAACGCTACGCGTCATCCTCGGCCAATCTGCGCAAAGTCCTGGAGCGTAAGATCATCAAGGCCTGCATGGCCCATGATCGCGACCCGGCCGAGTTTTCTCCGTTGATTGACGCCGTTCTTGAAAAATGCAGCAAGGCCGGTTTTCTGGACGACCAGGCCTACGCGGAAACCAAAACCCGCAGCCTCAGACGCCGCGGCGGCTCGCAGCGAAAGATCGAAGCGCAACTGACGGCAAAGGGCGTCGACCGGGCCATCATCGAATCCGCGTTGCGGCAGGATGAACAAACAGATCTGAGTGCCGCACACATTTTCGCCAGGCGCCGGCGCCTTGGTCCGTACCGTAGCGCGGACGACAGACACGAACGCCGCGACAAGGATCTGGCCGCAATGTGCCGCGCGGGCTTTTCCTATGAGGTTGCTCGCCAGGTCATCGACGCATCGAACGACGACGGCCGACGAACCAAAGCGAGTGACTGAACCCGCCGGCAGTTCAAGAATGCGGCGGCAGGACAACGCCGGTCTTCCAATGCACCGGCAAGCTGCGGCCAAGCGGCTGAATTCCGCGTCAAAGCCGATACGCATAAAAGTTCCATAATATTGATTATGCGAATTGTGTGTGTATCTGCCGGGCTAGAATGTCACAGTTGGTCTATTCAGGAATGTCACACTTCCCGCATCGTGATGAACGCCGCAAGATAGAACGCTGGCGCCAGGCAAATGTGTCACCTTGTCGAATGGCGAAGATCCTCGGGCGACACCGCTCGACGGTTTTCCGGGAGTTGAAGCGAAATCATTTTCAGGATGATCAGCTGCCGGATATCGTCGGCTATTTTGCTGTGGCTGCCCATCACGAATGTGCAAGACGCCGATCACGCAAGCGCAAGCTCATCAAGGATGTGGATCTGCGTAGCCTCGTGGCAAATCGCATCAAGGAGGGCTGGACGCCGGAACAGATCGCCGGCCGGATGCGATACGAAGGCGCTTCACGCCGGGTCTGCCAGGAAACCATCTACCGCTATATCTATTCGAAGGAATGACTGGCTCAAGAACTGTGGTGGTATCTGCCGACCCATCGAAAATCCCGCAGGCCCAGGCGGGCGAGAAGGCGCCTGCCACCCAAATTCCATCGTGACATCAGCATCTTGTTCCGGCCTGATGCCGTGGCGCATAGGCAGGAGTTCGGGCACTGGGAAGGTGATTTAATGCTGTTCAAACAGCATTTTGGCACCGGCAACGTCACCTCGCTGGTGGAGCGCGTCAGCCGATTCAAGGTGCTTCTGAAGAACGACAACAGGAAAACCCATCTGGTCTTGGGCAAGGTCATCGAGGCCATCCGTCATCTACCAATCCGGTCCCGGAAGTCCATCACTTTCGATCGCGGAACCGAGTTTGTGGCCTGGCCACATCTTCAGGCGGAAATCGGGACACAGACCTGGTTTTGTGATCCGTCTGCACCGTGGCAGAAAGGCACCGTCGAAAACACCAACCGGCGCGCCCGACGATGGCTCCCCCGCAAACTCAACATGAGCCGGGTCACCGATCCTGAATTGAAGGGGATCTGCGACCGGCTCAACGCAACGCCTCGAAAATGCCTCGGCTGGAAGACGCCGGCGGAAGTCTTCCGCGAAAAGATGCTCGCGAGATGACAGGCGATCCCCTACCCTCGGATCCCGCAGAAGTCGCACCTCGAGTATCGCTCACACAGCCATTTAGTAATGCGACACATGGGCCAGTTAGAGATGCGACACTCCTCGCGCTCCTGAAGCTGGTCAAAGTCAACGTATGGAGGAAGACTGGCCTCGACACGCCTGAGCGCTGACGGAACCGCAATGTCTTTGATCACCATGGCGCATGCCCCTCTTGGAGGAATTTGCACTCAAAGGAACCGGAACAAGTGTGAACCTGCTTCGTTCGTTCGGTGAGACACGCGCTATTACCGCCATGGACCGAGTGCGACAGTCGCCGGACCGGCTTTGTTTCTCCTGTTGCTGTTCTGGCTCGGCATCATCGCCATTGTCCAGCCTTGGGTGGCCGTGCCTGTGGTTGTCGATTGACTGATCACGTCGCTACGTCCAGCCGCTCGAAACTCGAAGGGAGGACTCCATGCCCGACATGACCGCCGCCCGCAATCACATGGTGAAAGCCCAGATCGCCCGGCGCGGCGTCCGCGATCCCCACGTGCTGGACGCCATGAAGAAGGTTCCGCGCGAAGCGTTCGTCGCGCCGGGATTTGAGGAGTTCGCCTACGAGGACGGCCCGTTGCCGATCGGGCACAGCCAGACCATCTCGCAAACCTATATCGTCGCTCTGATGATTGAGGCCGCCGAGGTGCGGCCGGGCGACCGCGTACTGGAGATCGGGGCGGGCTCGGGCTACGCCGCCGCCGTCATGGGAGAGATTGCCGAGCATGTGCACGCGGTCGAGCGTCACGAGCCGCTCGCCCGGACGGCGCGCGAGAATCTCACCAAGGCAGGCGCCCGCAGCGTCGAGATTCACGTCGGCGACGGCACGTTGGGCTGGCCGGCGGGCGCTCCCTACGACGTGATCCTGGTCGCGGCGGGTGGGCCTTCGGTGCCTGAGGCGCTGAAACAGCAGCTGAAGCCCGGAGGCCGTCTGGTGATCCCCGTGGGCGACGAGAACAGCATGCAGAACCTCCGCAAGGTGGTCCGGACCGGCCAGGACGCTTGGGACGAAGAGGATATCGGCGCGGTCCGTTTCGTGCCGCTCATCGGCGCACAGGGCTGGACCGAAGACGGGAGCCGCTCGGCCTCAAGTCACGTTCCCGGCCAGAACAGCGGCAAGACCCTGCCTCAAATGGTGGCCGACGCGGCTGAGCCCCTGCCCGACATCGACGATCCCGGTTTCGGCCCCTTTTTCGACCGCTATGGAGATCGCCGCGTGGTGCTGCTCGGCGAAGCGAGCCACGGCACATCGGAGTTCTATCGCGCCCGCGCCGCGATCACCCGTCACCTCGTCGAGAACCACGGCTTCAACATCGTGGCCGTCGAGGCGGACTGGCCCGACGCAGCGGCAGTCAACCGCCATGTCAATCACCATGCCGCCCGCGAATTCGAAGAACCGGCTTTCAGCAGGTTTCCCACATGGATGTGGCGCAATACGGTGATTGAGGCGCTTGCCGACTGGCTGCGTGCGCACAACGACAGCGTCTCCGATCCGGCCCGGCGGGCGGGCTTCTACGGGCTCGACATCTACAATATGCGGGGCTCGATCGCGGCGGTGCTCGAGTATCTTGACAAGATCGATCCCGAGGCCGCCCGCATTGCCCGCGAACGCTACGGATGCCTCACGCCGTGGCAGCGCGACCCGGCGACCTACGGCCGGGCGGTGCTTACCCGTGGCTACCGCAACTGCGAGAGGCAGGTGGTCGCCCAGCTCCGCGAGCTTCTGGAGCGCAGGCTGGACTACGAGGCCAAGGACGGGGCGAGCTTTCTCGACGCCGCCCAGAATGCACGCCTGGTCCGGTCGGCAGAGCGCTACTACCGCATAATGTATTATGGCGGCGCGGAAAGCTGGAACCTGCGCGACACGCACATGCTCGAAACGCTCGAGCACCTGCTTGAGGCGCGCGGACCCGATGCCAAGGCGCTGGTCTGGGCGCACAACAGCCACATCGGTGACGCGCGCGCAACCGAGATGGGCACTGTCCGGGGTGAACTCAACATCGGCCAGCTCTGCCGTGAGCGGTTCGGCGACGAGGCTGCGCTCATCGGCTTCGGCACCCACACCGGGACCGTCGCAGTGGCGAAGGACTGGGGCGGCGAAATGGACGTCAAGCGCGTGCGCCCCTCCCGCGAAGACAGCTACGAACGGGTCTGCCACGATGCAGGCATACCTCACTTCCTGCTGGACATGGCTCGCGACGAGGGCCTGCGCCGTCGGCTGACGGAGCAGAGGCTCGAGCGCTTCATCGGAGTGATCTATCGGCCGGAAACAGAACTGATGAGCCACTACGCCGACGCTGCCCTGCCGCAGCAATTCGACGCGTGGGTCTGGTTCGACGAGACCGAGGCTCTCACGCCTCTCGGTGTCGAACACCGCCGCGAGGGCGTGCCTGACACCTATCCATTCGGATTGTGATCCCGGGGCCTCGGGGCCAAGTTTCCCGCCCCGAGAGGAACTTAAGTACCGCCGCAGTGGTTTGACCGGATGAAGAACATGGACGACGTGGCGAAAGGTTTGGGACAGGCATGGGCGCAGCAAGGGAATTGAGGATGAGTGTCGGTGTGGTCGTGCAGAAAAGGCGCGCCGCCTCGCTCTGGATCGATTACGTCTGGAGCCCGACAGCGGTTGTTGAGGCCCCTGCCCGCATGGCGCCGGGAGCCATAATGCACCAGGGCCAGGCCGAGACGACCTATTTCATGGGGCTTGCGGAAATCTGTTGCCACCGCGCAGAGACGGAAGCCTATCTGCAGAACCTGGAGAGTTCCGCGCCGGGGCTTTACGTGGTGCTGCGCAAGGGCGCAGCGAAGGGCAATTCACTGCCCTGGCATATCCACACCGTGACGGCCTCCCCTTACGAAGCGCAGGCCTGCTGCGACAGCGACGAAGACATCGTCGAACGCGTGGCGATGCCGCCCCGCATCAGCGCCGCGGTTCGGACCTTCATCAAGGCACATCCCGTCAGTCCCCCGCTGACGAAAAGGAAACACCGGGCTGCGAAGGAACAGAGCCATGCCCTGACACATAAACCGCTTGGCAGGGATACGCCCAACAGAAAATCGGCAGGTCAATGATGACTGACAGAGATGTGGAGAAAGCCGGTTTCGTAACCAGATGGTCGCGCCTTAAACGCGAGGCTTCCCACGACGCGCTCTCCGAAACCGAGGAAACGAGCGCATCGGTGCAAGTCTCCTCAGATGACGTCGAAGACGAGGTGATGCGGGCCAATCGGCAAGCCGCCGAGGCCGTCGACCTCGACAGCCTCGGCTTCAAGTCTGACTTTTCGGTCTTCATGAGGACTGGCGTGCCCGCAGCGCTGCGCCGCAAGGCCTTGCGCAAGCTCTGGACTGCGGACCCCGTATTGGCCAATCTTGACGGCCTCAATGACTATGAACAGATCCGTTCCGGCAAGGAGATGAGCGACATCCGCTCTCTGTGGCAGGTGGGGCACGGCTATGCCGTTCAGGCCGAAGCCTTGCATAGCGACGAGAACAGCGATGACGGCGCGCAAGTCGGGGGAAAAGAAGCCGGGATCCCGCGCGACACGGTGGACGATCAGCCAGAGGCCGCGACGGCCGGGAGCAAGACACCGGACAGCGATCGTCCTCGTACAGATATCGAGACGGACGACTAGGCACGGCGCGTATTGCTACGCCGGTGATTTTTTCCGGCCGATCGTGGAACAATTGCAGGAACGGCCGGTTGTTCCTTCGTCTAGGAGGGCAACATGTCTAGATATACAGGTTTGACGACCCGTCGCACCTTTCTCGGCCTGACGGTCACACTCGCCGGCGGGACAGTCGCCGGCAGCGCTTTGAATCCGGTCAATGAGACACCGGACGATCAGCCACCTCAGGCCGCCGATACCTACCGCGAAACGGACCATATTCGAACCGCATACAAACGGATGCGGTTCTAGATCACACTTCGTTCAGGCCAGCGCCTGAATTGGAGCAGTTGTTCGCTTTCAAAGTGCGGGAAGATCGGACCTGCGTTTTTCAGATGCTTCTCCCTCCTGTCCAGAGGAGACCAGCAATGCTGCGAAAAAAACGATCAGCGACCGCCAATCGATCACCTCGTGGCGTCATTGCACAGGCGGGTCAGACGAGAGTCGACCGCAGAACGTTCCTGCGAAATTCCGGGCTGACCGCGGGCGGACTGGCCGCGGTCTCGACGTTCGCCGGCGGGCTGACGCGCAAGGCGCGTGCCCAGGAGACGCAACCATCCGAAGCTGAGTTGCGCAAGACCGTTTGCCCCTTCTGTGCGGTCGGCTGCTCGATCTGGGCGGAGGTCGAGAACGGTGTCTGGATCGGTCAGGAACCCGTCTTCGAAAGCCCGGTCAATATGGGCACCCATTGTGCCAAGGGCGCAGCCGCGCGCGAAATCGTGATCGGGGACCGGCGGCTGAAATACCCCACCAAGCTTGAGAACGGCCGCTGGAAGCGCGTCTCCTGGGAAGAGGCGATCAACGAGATCGGCGAACGGATGCTGCAGATACGCGAGAAAGCCGGGCCGGATTCGGTCTACTGGCTTGGTTCGGCGAAATTCTCCAACGAGGCAGCGTATCTGTTCCGCAAATTCGCAGCCTTGTGGGGCACCAACAACGTCGACCACCAGGCGCGCATCTGTCACTCAACGACCGTCGCCGGCGTCGCCAATTCCTTTGGCTACGGCGCCATGACCAATTCGTTCAACGACATCCATAATTCGAAATCGATTTTCCTGATCGGTGGCAACCCGGCGGAAGCCCATCCTGTCTCGATGCTGCATCTGCTGCACGCAAAGGAGAATGGGGCAAAGCTGATCGTCATCGATCCGCGGTTCACCCGTACTGCTGCCCATGCCGACGAGTTCGTCCGCATCCGCACCGGCTCCGACATCGCCTTTATGTGGGGGGTGCTGTGGCACATCCTGGAAAACGGCTGGGAGGATAAGGAATTCCTCGATCAACGCGTCTACGGCTTCGACGAAATCCGCAAGGAAGTCGCCAAATACACGCCCGAAGAGGCCGAGCGTATCACCGGCGTTCCGCGCGACCAGATCGAGCGCGTGGCACGCACCGTGGCCGAAAACCGTCCCGGTACACTGATCTGGTGCATGGGGCTCACACAATCGACGATCGGCAGCAGCAACACCCGCGCCGCCTCGATCCTTCAGCTCGCACTCGGCAACATCGGAAAGTCCGGCGGCGGAGCGAATATTTTCCGCGGCCACGACAACGTGCAAGGTGCCACCGATTTGGGTGTCCTTTGCCACACCCTGCCCGCCTATTACGGCCTGACGGCGAACGCGTGGAAACACTGGGCGCGCGTCTGGGACCTCGACTACGAGTGGATCAAGGGCCGTTTTGGCTCCCAGGAGTTGATGGAGCAGAACGGCATTCCCGTGTCACGCTGGTTCGATGGCGTGCTGGAGGCAAAGGAGAACCTGGATCAGCCCGACAATATCCGCGCCATGGTGTTCTGGGGGCATGCACCGAATTCGCAGACGCGGGGTCCTGACGTGAAAAAAGGACTGGAGGGTGTGGACCTTCTTGTGGTCGTCGACCCCTACCCCACCCTTTCGGCCGTCATGGGAGACCGTCAGGACGGCGTCTATCTGCTGCCGGCAGGGTCGACCATGGAAATCGCCGGATCTGCGACAAATTCACAGCGTGCCCTGCAATGGCGCGAAAAGGTCGTCGAACCGGCATTCGAATCCAAGGGCGACTACGAAATCATGCATCTGTTCGCCCGCAAGTTCGGCTTCGACAAGCAGCTCTTCAAACATATCCGCGTCGAAAACGACGAACCCGTTGCCGAGGATATCCTTCGCGAGATCAATCGCGGCACCTGGACGATTGGCTATACCGGCCAGTCGCCGGAGCGGCTCAAGTTGCATATGGAGCATCAGGACAAGTTCGACACAACCACGCTCATGGGCATGAGCGGACCGGTGCAGGGCGAATATTACGGCCTGCCCTGGCCGAGCTGGGGACCACCGACAATGGCACACCCTGGCACCCGCAGCCTGTGGGACCAGTCGATTTCCGTGGCCGAAGGCGGTCTGCCTTTCCGCGCCCGCTGGGGCGTTGAGCACAATGGGCAGAACCTGCTGGCCGAGGGCAGCTATCCGCCAGGCTCCGAGATCGAGGACGGCTATCCCGAGTTCACCTTCGCCATGCTGGAGAAGCTCGGCTGGGTGAATGACCTCACCGCACGCGAGAAGCTGGTTATTGCCGCGGTTGCCGCAGATACCTTCACGCCGGACATGCTCACGGCTGATGAAAGCGACGCGCAGAGCCGGTTGCGGCAACTACTGCAGGAGCAGAATGCAATGGATGCCGCCATCCTTCCCGCGCCGGCCGTACCCGACCAGGCAGCTGGAGAGGATGAAGGCGAGGCGGATCTCGGAGGCGGCGGCGAGGGTCTCGACCAGCCACGTCTCGATGACGGCGATTCCTTCTCAGACAAGCTTGCCTCGGTGAACTGGAAGACCGACCTTTCCGGCGGCATCCAGCGCGTGGCGATTGCCCATGGCTGCGCCCCCTTCGGTAACGGCAAGGCGCGGGCCGTGGTGTGGAATTTCACGGACCCTGTACCGGTTCACCGCGAGCCGCTCTATACGCCGCGGCGCGACCTCATTCCCGAATACAGGACGTTCGACGACCGCAGGGATTACCGGTTGCCGGTGCGCTACTGGTCGATCCAGCGGCAGGACTACAGCGACCGTTTCCCGCTCATTCTGACGACGGGACGCCTCGTGGAATATGAGGGCGGCGGCGACGAGACGCGTTCCAACAAATGGCTCGCGGAACTCCAGCAGCAGATGTTCGCCGAAATCAATCCTGCAGACGCCGAAGCCAACGGTGTTGCCGACGGCAGCATGATCTGGCTGCACACGCCGGAGGGCGCACGGGTGCGGGTTGCCGCCATGGTGACGAAGCGCGTCGGCAAGGGCACGGTTTTCATGCCTTTCCATTTCGGCGGCATCTTCCAGGGCGAGGATCTTTCCGGCCGCTATCCGGAGGGTACCGTTCCCTTTGTCGTGGGCGAGGCGTCAAACACTGCTGCAACTTACGGGTACGACATCGAGACCTTCATGCAGGAATCCAAAGGCACGCTCTGCCGCATCGAGAGCGCCTGAGCACAAGCGGGAAGATGACCAATGGCTCGAATGAAATTCCTCTGTGACGCCGAACGGTGCATCGAATGCAACGCCTGTACGACCGTTTGCAAGAACGAGCACGAGGTCCCCTGGGGCATGGTCCGCCGGCGTCTCGTCACCATCAATGATGGCGAACCGGGCGAGAAATCCGTCTCCGTTTCCTGCATGCATTGCACCGACGCACCCTGTATCGCCGTTTGTCCGGTTTCCTGCATCTATCAGACAGATACCGGCATCGTATTGCACGACAAGGACCTGTGCATCGGCTGCGGCTATTGCTTCTACGCCTGTCCCTTCGGAGCACCGCAATACCCGCAGGCCTCAAACTTCGGCTCGCGCGGCAAAATGGACAAATGCACCTTCTGCGCCGGCGGCCCGGAGGAGGACGGCTCGCAGGCGGAATACGAGAAATACGGCCGCAACCGGATCGCCGAAGGCAAGCTGCCCCTGTGCGCCGAGGTCTGTTCGACACGCGCGCTTCTGGGCGGTGAAGGCGAAGTTGTTGCTGAAATCTATCGCGAACGGACCATAAAGCGCGGATACGGCTCGGGAGCCTGGGGCTGGTCTACCGCCTATTACGGCCCAACCACCGAGAGCTGACGAGGCAGTCATGACACGTTCCATTGCAGGTATTTGCGCCGTCCTTCTTCTGGCCTTGTTCGCCTACACGATCTATCTCGCCACCACGTCCAATCAGCTTGTCGTACCGACCAACGGCGTAATCGGAAGCTCCGGCGTTGACGACCCGGCGGAAGGTCAGGCAGGTCTCGAAGCACTCACGGCACGCACCGGCCTGCAGCGCTGGCGCGCTCAGTCCGGCCCCAGCCCCGAGGCCGGGCAGGCGGTGGCACCGACAAAGGCGACGCCGGGAGATGCCGACACGCCGCCCGCTTCAGCCGGCGTCGCGCAGCCTCGGGGAATGGAGCTGACGCAGGAATGGCTCAGCCAGCGCAATCAGCAGGAGGAGATCCTCCAGACCCCACAATTCGTGCAGGGCGTCACCAGCCTCCCCGAAGCGGAAAGAAATGTATTCGTGCAGCCGCAGGGGCGGGACTGGCGCAGCTCCCGCAACGGACCTATCCTGTTTGGCGGCGGTCTTTATATCTTCGGCGTCGCCGCCCTACTTGCCATCTTTCTGGCAGTGCGCGGGCGGGTGCCGCTCAAGGAAGGCTTTAGCGGCCGCACGGTGCCGCGCTTCAACGCGGTCGAACGCGCCAACCATTGGATGACCGCGGGCAGCTTCGTCCTGATGGCATTGACCGGTCTGATAGTGCTCTACGGGAAGTCGGTCATCCGGCCGTGGCTGGGAGCCGAAGCATTCGCCGATCTGACCCGGGGCAGCGTCTGGGTTCACATGGCGATGATCCTCCCCTTCACACTCGGTCTCCTCGTCATGATCGGCGCATGGTTATGGCAGAACCTGCCGAGCCGGCTCGATTGGCAGTGGCTGAAGCATGGTGGCGGCTTCCTGAGCGACCGCAGCAAAAATCCGCCCGCGAGGAGGTTCAACGCCGGCCAGAAACTCGTGTTCTGGGCGGTCATTCTCGGCGGGACGGCACTCATTGTCAGTGGCCTGACCCTGATGTTCCCATTCCTGTGGGCAGGCTACGACGGCATGCAACTGGCCCAGACCATCCATGTCGTGGTGGCTCTTCTCATGATCGGCGTCATCTTCGGCCACATCTATATCGGCACGATCGGTATGGTCGGAGCATTCGACGCCATGTGGAGCGGGCGCGTCGACCGCAATTGGGCAAAGGAACATCACAGCCTGTGGTATCGCCGCCGCTTCGAGGAAGATACTTCGGGCAAGAACCAGCCTGCCGAATGAGGGAGAGCGGACGATGAAGGCATTTTTCGCGGGGCTTGCTGTCCTGATCGTGCTCGGGGTCATGACCGGCGTCGTTTACGACTATGCGGCCATGGACATGGTCCAGGGCTACTGGAACCCCTCAAACATCCATGTCGAGACAGGAGCCGGCCATGAAGCCGGCTGACGCCAGGCTCGCCGGCCAGCCACTGCCCGCACATTCCCTACCTTGCGGTCGAGTACCCGGCCGGTCCGGTATTGGCGGCGGTTGCCGGATCCCGCTTCTGAAGCACCAGCACATCGCTCCTCCACATCGAAATCGCCGAGACCCAGTTCGCACGTATTCCGTCCGGACGAAAAGCGGTCCCGGAAAACCGGTGCGGCGTGGCAGCGGAGACACGAAGAGCAACGAAAGCAACGGCCTCAAAGATGACAGAATCCGGACTGTAATGTTGGGGCGTCGCCGGCGATGAGCCGTGCGCCGGGCACCGGATAACCTGTTGGAGAAAGTTCGTTATCCGTCGTTGTTCCCTGCCGTAACCGTCTCTGGCCGGCGCCTGTAGAAGACACTGTGGTCCCGAGGAACCCGCCAGTTGAGAAGCGGTGCAAACGGCCCCTGATCTCGGCAGCGTTGGCCACATGGGAGGAAACGCGGAGAGGACCAATGGAAAGAACCGGAACTGCTGTTTTCATCGCCATGATTGCGTTTCTCGCATTCGTCGGTGGCGCGATGACGATCCTTGCCCAGGCATTTCCCTACCAATATCTTCGCAATGCCTATCGGGCGGGCGAGTCCCTGGTGGTCCAGCGGCAACTGACCGACGATCCCCTCGGGACAAGCATGTACCAGCCCGCCCGGGACGATGCGCGCGGAGTTACCGTTCACGACCCGGATCGCGCATTTGAAGGATATACGCTCTACACTTCCGGTGACGAGCAGGTCGCGCGGCTCATAGATATGGACGGAAACCTGCTCTACGAATGGCAGCTGCCGTTCAGCAAAGTGTGGAACGACACGGCCGCGGTCAAGAAACCCCAACCTGATCACATGGTCTACAAGGAGCGGGCCAGGCTTTTGCCGAACGGAGACGTGCTGGTCATCTACAACTCGCCCGGAGAAACCCCCTGGGGCTACGGCATGGCCAGGATCGACCGCAACTCCAATCCGTCCTGGAGCTATCTTGAGCAGGTGCATCACGATCTCGACATCGCCCCGGACGGGCGCATCTACACCCTCACCCACGAACTCAGTTCAGACGTGCCGGAGGCGGCGCCTCAGCTCGATGCGCCATATCTGAAGGATTTCCTCGTCGTTCTGTCGGAGGATGGCAGGGAACTTGAGAAAATATCACTGACCGAACCGTTCCTGCGCTCCCGGTATAAATTCCTGTTCACGACCCTGCCCTACTACGCGCTCGCCGACCCACTGCACACCAATTCGGTCGAGTATATCAGCGACGAAAAAGCCCGGAACTTTCCCTTCGCCGATGAAGGCGACGTGCTTCTCTCGTTTCGGGATCTCTCGCTCGTCGCCGTCTTTTCGATGAAAACCCGGGAAATCACCTGGGCCGCGCGCGGCGCATGGCTGCAGCAGCATGGACCGACCCTCCTACCGGACGGCGATATCCTGCTCTTCGACAACTTCGGCGACTTGAGAGATGAGAACAGCTCGAGGGTCGTGCAGTTCGATCCCCGAACAGCCAACGTGACTTGGGAATACGGGGGCGAAGCCGGGCGCCCGCTGCACAGCACGATCCGTTCCATGGTCGAGCGCCTTCCCAACGGCAATACGCTCGTCACTGAGGCGGATGGCGGGCGCATCTTCGAGGTCGCGCCCTCCGGTGACATCGTCTGGGAATATGTGAACCCCGTCCGCAAGGGTGAAAAGGACGAATTCATCCCCTTCCTCAACGATGGCCAGCGCATCGACCCCGCCTCGCTCGATCCGGAGTTCCGCAGGAGACTGGAAGAGCGGCAGACGGCACAGGTCGGCTCGTGACGTCAGCGAGCCTCATTCATCCGGCCGCGCGGATCGTCCACGCAGCTTCTTGACCTGTCCGCGCTGTTTCTTGGCCTCCAGACGGCGCTTCTTTGAACCAAGCGTCGGTCTGGTCGCCTTGCGCGGCTTCGGCCTTTCCGCCGCCTTGCGCAGCAACTCCAGCAAACGTTCCAGGGCATCCGCCCGGTTGCGCTCGCGCGTCCGGAAGCGATCGGCCTGCAGAAGGATCTCGCCATGCTGCGTCAGGCGGCTGCCGGCGAGTTTCGCAGCGCGTGTCTTGAGGTCCTGCGGCAGGGTTTCGTTTCCGGCAAGATCGAACCGTAACTGCACGGCGGTCGAGACCTTGTTGACGTTCTGCCCGCCCGGTCCGGAGGCGCGGACGAAATCTTCCGACAGGTCATCCTTCAGGATAAACAGCCGCTCGCTGACCGGGATCCGCGACGATATATGCTCTTGTGACGGGTCGTCCGTCATCCGCCCTGCTCACCCTCCTGCGGCCATTTCAGGCCGGCGCCGTTCAGGATCAACGTCGTAACGGCCGCTTCCGTTTCCCGCAGAAAGTCCGGATCGCTCAAGTCCTTTCCGGTCAAGGCTCTGATTTGAGTGGAAAAATCCGCGTAGTGCTGCGTCGTTGCCCAGATGGTGAAAATCAGATGCACCGGGTCGAGGCGGCGCATTTTCCCGGCCTGGATCCATTCTTCGATCACCTGACTCTTTTCGTCCACGAGCCGCTTCAGATCCGTCTTCAGAATCGGCAGAATCTGTGGAGCCCCCTGCATCACCTCATTTGCAAAGAGACGCGAAGCTTCCGGAAATTTCGCCGACATTTCGATCTTCTGGCGGATATAGCCGGCAAGCTCCTGCGCCGGATCGCCGAGCGGATTGAGCGTTTTCAGCGGCGCCAGCCAGACCTCCAGAATGTGAGCCAGAGTGGCGCTGTAGATCGCTTCCTTGGAGGAAAAATAATAAAGCAGATTCGACTTCGACATACCGGCTTCGGCCGCAATGCGTTCGACCGTCGCTCCGGAAAAGCCCTTTCTTGAAAACTCGCTCAAGGCCGCTTCCAGAATCAGCGACCTGTTCTTTTCCTGTATCCTGCTCAGTCCGGCCGATTTGACCGATGCCGGGGCTTGCCCGCTAAGACCTGTCATCCAAAAGTCCACCTACGGCCCAAGAGCCGCCCTTCCATTGATGTTCCCTCGTGCCGTTTCCCTTGGGGAATCGGCGGTTTTAGGCCGGTCGCAGGCATCACCGCGCCCGTTTGACCAGAAATTGGTCATGCGGCACGGAATTGCATCTTGACCATTTGGTCAAATCCCTCCTAGGTTAAATTGACCAGATGGTCAGAAGGCTAGACGATCGGAAAAGCCCCTGCAATGGGGGATCTCTTGAATGATCGCCAGTATACGACCATCATGGAAACCGGCAAAAGCCGGTTCCGGCCATTTGGCCGGCCAGAGCTATTCGGCAGTTCAAAAAGAGGCAAAATGCCCGCTTGAAATGCCACGGGAACAGCGCGGGGGAGAGGACCAGAGCTGGCAGTGCTGCTTTTGGCAGGCGGATCTGCAGGCCCATGACGTCCATTCCTCGCAGGAACCATCTGTCGGCCGCTTCCAGGGGCCGCAAGGAGGACGCATGTCAGCACCGGCATCGCCGGCAGTACCGAACCAGGCTGCTACCAACAATCTTGAAGCCTTCTGGATGCCTTTCACGGCCAACCGGCAGTTCAAGCAGGCCCCGCGCATGTTCGTCTCGGCCAAGGACATGCACTACACCACAACGGACGGACGTCAGGTGCTGGACGGAACCGCAGGCTTGTGGTGCTGCAATGCCGGTCACTCGCGCCCCAAAGTCGTTGAAGCGGTGCAAAAGCAGATCGCCGAACTCGACTATGCGCCGGCCTTCCAGATGGGCCATCCCAAGGCGTTTGAACTGGCTGCCCGGCTGGCGGCCATGATGCCGTCCCCGCTGGACCATGTCTTCTTTACCAACTCAGGCTCTGAAAGCGTCGACACGGCGCTGAAGATCGCCCTGGCCTATCAGCGCGCCATCGGCCAGGGAACCCGCACGCGCCTGATCGGCCGTGAACGCGGCTATCACGGTGTCGGTTTCGGCGGCATCTCCGTTGGCGGTATCGTCGCCAACCGCAAGGCCTTCGGTACGCTGTTGACCGGTGTCGACCACATGCGCCACACGCATGATCCGCAGCGCAACGCCTTTTCGCGCGGCATCCCGGAAAATGGCGCCGAATATGCCGAAGACCTGATCCGCATCATCCAGCTGCATGATCCGTCCACGATCGCCGCCGTCATCGTGGAACCGGTGGCCGGGTCTACCGGCGTCCTGATCCCGCCGAAGGGCTATCTGGAACGCCTGCGCGAGATTTGCACCCAGCACGGCATCCTACTGATCTTCGACGAGGTGATCACCGGTTTCGGCCGCCTCGGCTCGCCGTTCGCGACTGATTTCTTCGGTGTGACGCCGGACCTGGTCACCACGGCCAAGGGCCTGACCTCCGGCGTTATCCCCATGGGCGCCGTGTTCTGCACCTCGGATATCTACAATGCCTTCATGACCGGGCCGGAACACCTGATCGAGTTGTTCCACGGCTACACCTATTCCGCCCATCCGGTGGCCTGCGCGGCTGCGCTCGCAACCCTCGACACCTACGACGACGAAGGCCTCCTCACCCGCGCTTCGGACCTGGCTCAATATTGGGAAGAGGGCCTGCACGCGCTCAGGGACTGCCCGCACGTGATCGACTTTCGCAACCTTGGCCTCATCGGCGCCGTCGAACTGGAACCGATTGCCGGCGAGCCGACCAAACGGGCCTTCTCCGCCTTCCTGAAGGCTTATGACGACGGTCTCCTGATCCGCACGACCGGCGACATCATTGCCCTGTCTCCGCCGCTGATCATTTCCAGGGAACAGATCGACGAATTGTTTGAAAAGCTCCGGGCCGTCCTGAACGCCATCGACTGACCCGTTTCGACGCAACAGATATTTGAAGGAGACGAGCACATGGCAGCTCCGGGCGAAAACTTGAGGATCAACCCTGACAGGCTTTGGGACAGCCTGATGGAAATGGCCAGGATCGGCCCCGGCGTTGCCGGCGGCAATAACCGCCAGACCTTGACCGATGCCGATGCCGAGGGCCGCAGGCTGTTTCAGAAATGGTGCGAGGAAGCCGGTCTGACGATGGCCGTCGACACCATGGGGAACATGTTCATGACCCGCCCCGGTACCGATCCTCACGCCCTGCCCGTTTATGTCGGCTCCCACCTCGACACCCAGCCGACCGGCGGCAAATACGACGGCGTCCTGGGGGTTCTCGGCGGTCTTGAGGTCGTGCGCACGATGAACGATCTCGGCATCAGGACCAAGCACCCGATCGTGGTGACGAACTGGACCAACGAGGAAGGCACCCGTTTTGCCCCGGCCATGCTGGCCTCCGGCGTGTTCGCCGGAGTGCACACCCAGAACTGGGCTTACGACCGGGAAGATGCCGAGGGCAAGAAGTTCGGCGACGAACTGAAGCGTATCGGCTGGGTCGGCGACGAGGAAGTCGGTGCCCGCAAGGACAAGATGCACGCCATGTTCGAACTCCATATCGAGCAGGGCCCCATCCTGGAAGCAGAAGGCAAGGATATCGGCGTCGTCACGCACGGCCAGGGCCTTTCCTGGACGCAGGTCACAGTGACCGGCAAGGAAAGCCATACGGGCTCCACGCCGATGCCGATGCGCAAGAATGCGGGACTTGGCATGGCGCGCATCCTTGAACTGGTCGACGAGATCGCCCTGTCACATGCGCCACACGCCGTCGGCGCCGCCGGCCATATCGACGTCTATCCGAACTCGCGCAACGTGATCCCCGGAAAAGCCGTCTTCACCGTCGATTTCCGCTCGCCGGACATCGCCGTAATCAAGGACATGGAGGACCGGCTGAAGATCGGCGGCAAGAAGATCTGCGACGAGATGGGTCTTGAGGTCGAGTTCGAAAAGGTCGGCGGGTTCGATCCCGTTGAATTCGACAAGGACTGCGTCGCGGCTGTCCGCAATGCCGCTGAGCGCCTCGGCTACTCCCACAGAAACCTCATCTCCGGCGCCGGACATGATGCCTGCTGGGTCAACAAGGTCGCCCCGACGGCCATGATCATGTGCCCCTGCGTCGATGGTCTTTCCCACAACGAGGCGGAGGAAATCTCCAGGGACTGGGCGAAGGCCGGGGCGGATGTCCTGTTCCATGCGGTTGTCGAAACGGCGGAGATCGTCGAGTAATGGCCAAACACGGAAAAGCGACAGCCCGTTTCGGCCGCCTGATGGCCGTGCCGGCAAGGGCTGCCGCCTTTCCCGATAAGGACACACGGTGCGGACAGGCGACAGCTCCGTCGCCTCGTCCGTCTCCAGGCAGAAATAGCGGCCGGAAAGCCGGCCCTCGGGGCGCAATGCACCGCAACCACCAGGTCACTAAAATCAGAGGCCCGGGAATGGACCTGCGGGATCGAGATCGGCGGCACCCGTCCTCATGTGTCCTTGATGACCTGAATTGGTCACCGGCCTCCGGGGCCCGGTGAACGAACACGAAAAGAGGGGAACGACAATGGCAAGCAAAGTGATCAAGGGCGGTACGGTTGTCACTGCCGACCTTTCCTACGAAGCCGATGTGAAGATCGAAGGCGGCAAGATCGTCGAAATCGGTCCCGATCTTTCCGGCGACCAAACGCTGGACGCCACCGGCTGTTATGTCATGCCGGGGGGCATCGACCCGCACACGCACCTCGAAATGCCCTTCATGGGTACCTTCTCGTCGGACAATTTCGACAGTGGCACCCGGGCCGCGCTTGCCGGCGGTACCACGATGGTGGTCGACTTCGCCCTGCCCTCGCCCGGTCAGTCGCTGCTTGAGGCCCTGCAGATGTGGGACAACAAGTCCACCATGGCCCATTGCGACTACTCGTTCCACATGGCGATCACATGGTGGGGCGAGCAGGTCTTCAACGACATGCAGACCGTCGTGCAGGAAAGGGGCATCAACACCTTCAAGCACTTCATGGCCTACAAGGGCGCGCTGATGGTGAACGATGACGAGATGTTCGCCTCCTTCCAGCGCTGCGCCGAACTCGGCGCCCTGCCGCTGGTCCATGCGGAGAACGGCGATGTCGTCGCGACACTGCAGCAGAAGCTGCTTGCGGACGGCAACAACGGGCCGGAGGCCCACGCCTATTCCCGCCCGCCGGAAGTGGAAGGCGAAGCCACCAACCGCGCAATCATGATCGCCGATATGGCCGGCGTGCCGATCTACATCGTTCACACGTCTTCGGAACAGGCCCATGAGGCGATCCGCCGGGCCCGGCAGAACGGCATTCGCGCCTATGGCGAGCCGCTGATCCAGCACCTGACCCTCGATGACAGCGAATATAGGCATCCCGATTGGGACCACGCGGCCCGCCGGGTAATGTCGCCCCCGTTCCGCGACAAGAAACATCAGGATTCCCTTTGGGCAGGTCTCGCGTCCGGATCGCTGCAGGTGGTGGCGACCGACCATTGCGCCTTCAGCACGGACCAGAAACGCACCGGGGTCGGCGATTTCACCAAGATCCCGAACGGCACCGGCGGCCTGGAAGACCGCCTGCCCATGCTGTGGACCTATGGCGTCAATACCGGCCGGCTGACACCGAACGAATTCGTCGCCGTGACTTCAACCAATATTGCAAAGATCCTGAATATCTATCCGAAAAAAGGAGCAATTCTCGTTGGCGCGGATGCCGATATCGTCATCTGGGATCCGGATCGGGAAAAGACCATTTCCGCCGCCAGCCAGCAGTCGGCGATCGACTACAATGTCTTCGAGGGCAAGTCGGTGAAGGGCCTGCCGCGCTACACGCTGACGCGTGGCCGCGTCGCGGTGGAGGACGGTACGGTCCACCACAAGCAGGGCCATGGTGAATTCGTTGCCCGCGAACCGTTCCAGGCCGTCAACAAGGCCCTTTCGACATGGAAAGAGCTGACGGCCCCCCGCAAGGTGGAGCGCTCCGGCATTCCGGCCAGCGGCGTGTAACACGAAAATTCCCTCCCAATTTCCGGAGAGGGGTAAAAAGAAGGTGGAGGGGAGTGTTGGAGCGCTTCATACCGCGATATCAGCGGCGCCTGCCACTGTCGAATTGCACGCGACTCGTGTAGCGAGGAAATTCATGACTGCTCTTGCCAGCGCAAAGGACACCGAAATGGTGGAAAACAATAAAAGCGCCAGCCCTAAACGGGTGATCGGTATCGACAACCTGTCCCTCACCTTCGAAACCAATGACGGACCGGTAAACGCCCTCTCCGACATCAACCTCGAAATCGATGAGGGGGACTTCGTCTCCTTCATCGGCCCTTCGGGCTGCGGCAAGACCACGCTCCTGCGCGTGATCGCAGACCTGGAGCAGCCGACAGCAGGCTCGATAACCGTCAACGGAACCTCGGCAGAGGAAGCCCGCCTGAACAGGGCCTATGGCTATGTCTTCCAGGCAGCGGCACTCTACCCTTGGCGCAACATCTCCAAGAACGTCGCCCTGCCCCTTGAAATCATGGGGCTTTCCAGGCAAGAGCAGCGGCAGCGCATTAGCAAGAACCTGGAACTGGTGAACCTTACCGGTTTTGAAAAGAAGTATCCCTGGCAGCTATCCGGCGGCATGCAGCAGCGCGCCTCCATCGCCCGCGCGCTCGCCGTTGAACCCGCTCTTCTGCTGATGGACGAGCCGTTCGGCGCACTCGATGAAATCGTCCGCGATCATCTCAACGAGCAGCTCCTGAAACTCTGGGCGAAAACCAACAAGACCGTCGCCTTCGTCACCCACTCCATTCCCGAAGCCGTATTCCTGTCCACCAAGATCGTCGTGCTGTGCCCGCGTCCGGGCCGGATCTACGACGTCATCGAAAGCGACCTGCCGCGTGACCGGAGCCTCAACATCCGCGAAACACCCGAATTCCTGAAGATCGCCCATCGCGTCCGGGAAGGTCTCAAGGCCGGGCATTCCTATGAGGATTGAGGAAGGCTCAAAGCAATGACCGATACGTCACTCTCCACCGCGCCCCGCAGCCTCAATCCGTTTGCCGGTCTCATGTCGGGTACCATCGGTCCCGTTACCGTTGTCGTGCTGGCGATCCTTGCGCTCTGGTATGTCGGGGCGGTGTTGCTGAACGCCCCCTTTCAGGGCGACATCTATGAGCGCGCGGACCAGACGGATGTTCCCCTCTCCCAACTGATCGCAGATACGCTCGCCCAGGACCGGCCGAAACTGCCGGCCCCGCACCAGGTGGCAGTCGAGCTCTGGAACACCACCGTCGAAAAGAGCATCACCTCGAAACGGTCGCTGATACACCACTCCGGGATCACACTTTCATCGACGCTGCTTGGCTTCTTCATTGGCACGTCGCTCGGTATTCTTCTCGCGATCGGCATCGTTCATTCCCGCGTCCTCGAAAAGTCGATGATGCCCTGGGTGATTGCCTCACAGACAATTCCGATCCTCGCGATTGCACCGATGATCATCGTGGTTCTGGGAAACATGGGCATCACCGGTCTTTTCCCGAAGGCCCTGATCTCGACCTATCTGTCCTTCTTCCCGGTAACGGTCGGCATGGTGAAGGGGCTACGTTCGCCTGAAACGATCCATATGGACCTGATGCACACCTATTCCGCGACCCGCGTTCAGACATTCTGGAAATTACGCCTGCCCTATGCCGTGCCCTATCTCTTCACTTCCATGAAAGTCGGTGTGGCGGCGTCTCTGGTCGGGGCCATCATCGGAGAATTGCCGACAGGTGCGGTGGCGGGTCTTGGCGCGAGGCTTCTGGCGGGATCCTACTATGGCCAGACCATCCAGATCTGGTCGGCGCTGATCATGGCCGCCATTCTGGCAGGCGCCCTCGTCGCGCTGATCGGTGCCATCGAAAATATCACGCTCAATCGGATGGGGATGGCAAAATGAGCACAGCATCGCTCCGCCTGGACCGTCGTTCCAACATGCCCGCCCTGCTCGCCTGGTTCATCGTGGCCATGGTCGTCGTCAGCCTGTTCACCACGATCTTCCAGCCGGACCTGGGTGTGATGGACGTTCCCAGGCTCTCCCTGTGTCTCGTCATCCTGGCGATCGCCGGCGTTCGCTACGAACTCGGGTTCATGCGCAACAAGGTCGGCGACATCGTGCTCGGACTGGTGACGGCCATTGCCGCGTGGCTGCTGATCAGCACCGTATCCGTTCATGTCGGCCAGGCTGGCATCGGCTTCTGGGCCCTGACGGCGGCAACCTGGGCTGCGGCATGGCTGTTTGTCGAACGCCTTGCGCACTGGTCGTTGACCTCGCCCCTCTCCTCGCGTCTGGTAAGTCTGGCCATTCCGGCCATCTTCGGCATCACCTTGCTTGTGCTGTGGGAACTGGTCGTGACCGGCGCCGGGCAACCCGGTCAGGGCATTTCCAACGCGCTCTTGCCGTCGCCCTCCGAAATCTGGGCAAGGCTGATCAATTCGGGGCCGACACTCTGGAAGGATTTCCAGCAGACCTTTCTCAAGGCCGTCCTGATCGGTTACCTGATCGGCTGCGGCAGTGCTTTTGTCATTGCCATCCTGGTCGATCGCGTGCCGTTTCTGCGCCGCGGGCTCCTGCCGATCGGAAACCTTGTTTCAGCCCTGCCCATCATCGGCGTCGCCCCGATCATGGTCATGTGGTTCGGTTTCGATTGGCCGTCCAAAGCCGCCGTCGTCATCATCATGACCTTCTTCCCGATGCTGGTGAACACGGTTTCCGGTCTCGCGGCCTCCGACGCCATGCAGCGCGACCTGATGCGCACCTATGCATCAGGATACTGGCAAACTCTGGTCAAGCTCCGCCTGCCAATGGCAATGCCGTTTATTTTCAATGCCTTGAAGATAAATACGACCCTTGCGCTTATCGGAGCGATCGTCGCGGAATTCTTCGGTTCGCCGACCGCGGGCATGGGATTCAGAATCTCGACGGCCGTCGGCAGCATGGATCTGGATCTGGTCTGGGCGGAAATCACCGTCGCTGCATTGGCCGGGATGCTGTCCTATGGCGCTCTCACGCTTCTGGAGAGAGCCGTAACCTTCTGGCATCCCTCCGTCAGGGGATAGCTTGCCCCTACATCATCAGGTGGGATATGCCGAACAGGTCGACGTCAAACGACGCTGACCTGCGGCGTATTCTCGTCGTGCGACATGCCATCACACAGGACTGCCTGACGGGCCCCTCCATCAACAACGCCAAGGTTCCTCCATGACACCCAGCCGCGATATTTCCCGTCTTATTGAAATCATGGCTGCGCTTCGCACCCCGGTCACCGGGTGCCCCTGGGACCTGGAACAGAATTTCGAGACGATTGCTCCCTACACGCTGGAGGAAGCATATGAGGTCGCCGACGCCATCGCCAAGAACGATCTGGTTGGACTGAGGGAAGAACTCGGCGACCTGTTGCTGCAGGTGATCTATCACGCCCGCATGGCGGAGGAAGAAGATCATTTCGACTTCGGAGACGTGGTCGAGAGCATCACAAGGAAACTGATCCGGCGTCATCCGCACGTCTTTGGCGATGAAAACGGCGACAAGCCGGAGCTGGTCAAGGGGATCTGGGAACGGATCAAGGCGGAGGAACGCGCCGAGAAGCGGGCGGAGCGGCAGGCCCTCGGCCTGGCGGAGCCGGAAAAGGAGTTTCTGGACGACGTGCCGACCGCCTTCCCGGCCTTGCAGGAGGCGGACAAGCTACAGCGCCGCGCCTCCAGGGTCGGCTTCGACTGGAACGACGCACGGCTGGTTCTCGACAAGATCCGCGAAGAAACCCACGAGCTGGACGAGGAACTTGCCAAGAGCGCTCCGGACAAGGACCGGATCACCGACGAACTCGGCGATACCCTGTTCGCGCTCGCCAATCTTGCCCGCCATCTCGACATAGACCCGGAAGAGGCCCTGCGCCGCACCAACCGCAAATTCCGCAAACGCTTCGCGGCCATTGAAGCCCACGCACAAGAAAACGGCACCACTCTCGAGGCAATGACCCTGGATGAGATGGAAGAGGCCTGGCAGGCGGCGAAAACGAAGTGACCTGCCTCCAGCTCTGCCAAATACGGCCACTGCAGGCAACCTCGTGCTTTAATCCTGGATGAAATCGCCGAACGCATCGCGGAACGGCCCGCGCTGCTTGTCGGAAACCCGCGCTTCCGCAACGACAAAATCTTCCGTGTCGGTGCGTTCCAACACTTCCGCCACCTGATAGAGTTTTGCCAGCAATGCTCCCTCGGCAACCGGAATCCTGACCACCAGAATGTCGTCATGCTGCGCCATAAAGGCGTCGATCCGATTGAGCAACTGTGGAATGCCGTCGCCTGTCAGGGCCGACAATGCGATCGGGCCCTGTTCACCGGCTTCGGCGAGCAGTTTGTCCCGGTAGGCCGGGTCGAGGCGGTCGATCTTGTTCCAGATCTCAACGACGGGAGCGCCCGTTTGCGCGTCAACGCCGAGATCGTCCAGCGTCTTCCTGACATCTTCCGCCTGGGCGTCCGTATCCGGATGCGAAATGTCGCGCACATGCAGGATCAGGTCAGCTTCCAGCACCTCCTCCAGTGTCGCCCGGAAGGCAGCCACGAGATGGGTCGGCAGGTCCGAGATGAACCCCACGGTGTCCGACAGGATGACCTCCTTGCCGTGCGGTAGGGCAATCTTGCGAAGCGTCGGATCCAGCGTCGCGAAAAGCAGGTCCTTGGCCATCACATCGGCTTGCGTCAAACGGTTGAACAACGTTGACTTGCCGGCGTTGGTGTAGCCGACCAGAGCCACGACCGGCTGGGGAATCTTCTTGCGTTTCTTCCGGTGCAGGTCCCGGGTCCGGCGCACCTGTTCGAGCTGTTTCTGCAGCACGAGGATCCGTTCCTGGATCTGACGGCGGTCGGCCTCGATCTGGGTTTCACCGGGCCCGCCCATGAACCCTGCGCCGCCGCGCTGGCGTTCAAGGTGCGTCCAGGACCTTACGAGCCGGCTTTTCTGCCAGCTCAAATGAGCCAGGTCGACCTGCAGGCGCCCTTCCTTGGTGCGCGCCCGGTCGCCGAAGATTTCGAGTATGAGCCCCGTCCGGTCGATGACCTTGGTCTTCAGCCGGCGTTCCAGGTTTCGCTGCTGAACAGGCGACAGAGGATGGTCGATGACAACCAGGTCCAGCTCGTCGCTGGCGACGATCCCGGCCAGTTCGGCAACCTTGCCTTCACCGAACAGCGTTGCGGGTTTGGGTTTGTTGATCCGGACAACTCCGGATTGGACGATATCCAGGTTGATGGCGGCGCCGAGACCGACCGCTTCGTCCAACCGGGCTTCCGGGCTCCGGCTCGTACGCACGTCCTGCTGGCCGGCCTCCCCGCGCAATTGCAGCACCGGCTCCAGTATCATCGCGCGGAAACGCTGAGGCAGACGATCCACCCCAGTATCCTTCTGTCTCAGAGATTTCTGATCCGGATCCTCAGGACCCTTTGATTTTGAAAAATCGTCCGCACGAGACTTCGGTTTCAATCAGCTTACCTTTTCCGCGTTTTCCTCAGCCTGGTCGAACAGTTGAACAGGTCCGTTAGGCATAATTGTGGAAATCGCGTGCTTATAAACAAGCTGGGAATGCCCATCACGCCGAAGCAAGACACAGAAATTGTCGAACCATGTCACCACCCCCTGCAATTTCACGCCATTGATGAGAAAAATCGTCAGAGGCGTTTTTTGTTTGCGAACGTGATTAAGGAACGTGTCTTGGAGATTTTGTGCGCGCTCAGCCATCAGTCTTTTTATCCTATTAGTCCCGGATGCGGCCGAGCATCCGGCGTTTCAGCGGCATACCGTCAAAAATCGCTCAATTTCAAACGCTTGGGTCTGACGTGCCGCCCGCTCTTTATGTTGCCCACCGTACAGGGGCCGTCTGCCTCAGCCCCGGATCGTATCGTTCATTCGGCCAGACAAAGTTACTCAGAATCATACCGCCTGCAAATCAGTAGCAGTACGGAACAATTCGCGCAATCGGGTTGCAACGGTCCCCGGGTGGCCATTCCCGATAATCCGTCCGTCCACTCGTGTTACCGGCATCACGACAGTTGACGCAGCTGTAACAAATGCTTCTTTGGCTTCTAGGGCCTCTTCTAAGCTAAACGGCCTTTCTTCAAAGGTCAGCCCCTCTTTTTCAATTAATTCCAGAACCACCGTGCGGGTGATGCCCCGCAAAATGCCGCTTTCGGCCGCACGGGTGACCACCGCGCCGTCCTTGGTAACGATCCAGGCGTTGGTCGACCCGCCTTCGGTTACATATCCGTTGCTGTCCACATACCAGGCTTCCTTGCCGCCCTGCTCTTTCGCGTGCTGTTTGGCAAGAACGTTCGGCAACAGGGCAATGGTCTTGATGTCGACACGCGGCCAGCGGTTTTCCGGATAGCTGACAACCGCAATCCCCTGCTCGGCCTGCGCCCTTGCCGCATCGGGATTGGAAGAGCGTGCGGTCACGACGATCGAGGGCGCGACATCTTCAGGCGGGAAATAGTGATCCCGGCGTGATACGCCGCGTGTCACTTGAATGTACACCAGCCCGTTACGGACCCTGTTGCGGCGGATCACCTGCCGCAGCACGAATTCAACCGCGGCGCGCGACATGGGCCAGTCTATGCGCAACTCGGTCAAGGATCTGTTCAGCCGATCCAGATGGCGCGGCATATCGACGATGTTGCCCTGCCAGACTTCGCAAACCTCGTAGACGCCGTCGGCAAACTGATAGCCGCGATCTTCCACGTGCACCGCAGCATCGCCGTGGCGCACATACTGGCCGTTGACATAGGCAATCCGGCTCATGGTTCCTCCAGGAAAGGTCGAGTCGATCGAACCGATTGGTATTCATGAAAATTTGACTGCTGGGTCAGACAAATGCAAGACCGGAAAGAGCCCGAACGGTTCTAAAAGAAGTCAAGGCTCACACGGAACATCTGCTCGACCTGGCGCACGCGGTTCGCGACTGCGAAAATCACGATCCGGTCCTGCGCCTGGATCTGGACGTCACCGTTCGGCGTCAGGACTTCCCCTCCCCGGAAAACGGCGCCGATCCGGATGCCGGACGGCAGGTCGATGTCCCGCAAGGGCCTGCCGACGAGCGGCGACGTGTCCAGGGCTTCCGCTTCGACGATTTCCGCCGCGCCGTTCTGCAACGAGTGCACACCCCTGATGCGCCCACGGCGCACATGCTGCAGGATCCGCGAGATCGTTACGGCCCGCGGGTTGATGAACGCGTCGATGCCGAGTGCGTTGGCAAAGGCCGGATAGCTTGGATTGTTGAGAAGCGACAGAGAGCGTTTGCAGCCAAGCTTCTTGGCCATCACCGAGGCCAGGATGTTCACCTCGTCCTCGTTGGTCAATGCCACCATCGTGTCGGCTTCGCCGGCATCCGCCTCGTTCAGAATGGTCTGATCAAGAGCGCTGCCGTGCAGGATCACGGAGCGCTTGAGTTCATCGGCGACCGCCATGGCCCGCTCGCGTGACGCCTCGATCAGCTTCACTTTGGTGCCGGTCTGCCGCTGTTCCAGGGCTTTTGCAACGTAAAGGCCGATATTGCCGCCACCGGCGATCACCACCTTGGCCGCTTCCGGCTCCTCGTGACCGAAAATGCTCAGAGTCCTGCGCACCTGGTCGCGCCGCGCCACCACATAGGCAAGATCTCCAGTGAGGATGGAATCGCTGCTCTTGGGAACGAACAGACGGTTGTTCCGGTAGAGCCCGACCACGACGGCGCCGAGATCGGGGAAAAGTTCCGTCAGCTGGCGCAGCGGTGTGTCGACGACCGGACAATCCTCTTCGCACATGATCCCGACGACGACCACGTTATCGTCGGCAAAGCGGACCGTTTCAACGGCTCCGGGCAGGGCGAGCCGGCGCAACACCATTTCGCCAACCTCGATTTCTGGCGAAATGATCACGTCGATCGGCATGTTGTCGCGGGAAAACAGGTTGCGCCAGCGTCCCTGAAGATAGGACTGCGCCCGGATACGGGCGACCTTGGTCGGCACATTGAAGAGCGAATGCGCCACCTGACAGGCCACCATGTTGACCTCGTCATAAAGCGTGACGGCGACGATCATATCCGCTTCTTCCGCGCCGGCCTGTGCCAGAACGTCCGGGTGAGCCCCGTGCCCGACGAAGCCGCGGACATCGAGTTGATCCCCAATCGCATTGATCAGTTGCGGCGATGAATCGATCACCGATACATCGTTCTGCTCTGCAGCAAGGCGCTCCGCAATGCCGTATCCCACCTGCCCGGCACCGCAAATGACGATTTTCATGGGAAGAACCCTTTTCCGCTCAGCAGTTTGTTTCTGTCGCCGTACCGGCCCGATACCAGTCGCAATCGATTCCGCCTCATCCGATGTCTCCCATCGGACCGCCGAACGGTTCGGTCGGGATACGAGAAACGACCGGATCCGTCAAACCTGTATGCAGCCGGTCAGGTCATGCCCAGGGTTTTCAGTTTGCGGTGAAGCGCAGAGCGTTCCATACCGACAAATTCGGCTGTCCGCGAGATGTTGCCGTCAAATCTCTTGATCTGTGCCTGAAGATATTCACGTTCGAAAATCTCGCGCGCTTCGCGCAAAGGCACCGACATCAGATGCTCGCCCGCCCCCGACGTCGGCAAGCTGGGCAGTGTTTCACCGATTTCGGCCGGCAGAAGATCAGCGGTAATCGTACTGTCCGGATCGCCTCGGCTCAGGATCATCAGCCGTTCGACGTTGTTCCGCAGCTGACGGACATTGCCCGGCCAGTCATGCGTCTGCAGAACGGCCATGGCGTCATCGCCGATCGGGCGAAGCGGGATGCCTGAGGCGGCCGAGATCTGGGCCATGAAGTGGTGGACCAGAACCGGAATATCCTCCCGCCGTTCGGCCAGGCCCGGCACCCTTAGTGGCACTACGCTGAGCCGGTGGTAGAGATCCTGCCGGAAGAGGCCCGACGCGATGTGCTCTTCCAGGTTCTTCGAAGTCGAGGACAATATGCGGATGTCGACCTGGACCTTCTGAGTGCCGCCGACGCGGCAAAAACTCTGTTCAACCAGAACCCGCAGGATCTTGCCCTGGGTTTCCGCCGGCATGTCGGCCACTTCATCGAGATAGAGCGTCCCGCCATGGGCTTCCTCCAGGGCGCCGATCTTGCGAAGACTGCCGCTTTCGTCTTCGATGCCGAACAGTTCTTCTTCCATGCGCGCGGGCGTGATCGTGGCCGCGTTCAGCACGACGAACGGGTTTTTGACGCGCGGCGACTGATCATGGATCATCCGCGCCGCCCTCTCCTTGCCCGCCCCTGACGGACCGACGATCATGATCCGGCTGTTGGTGGCCGCGACCTTCTGGATCGTCTGGCGCAGGTTGTGCGCAGCCGAGGAATTGCCGATGATGTCGCTGGTTTCGCCGCTGCGCTGTTTGAGATCGCGGATTTCCCGCTTGAGGCTCGAGGCCTCCAGGGCGCGCTCCACGATGTGCACCAGCCGGTCCGCCTTGAATGGCTTCTCGATATAGTCGTAGGCGCCCCGTTTGATCGCGGAAACGGCCGTCTCGATGTTTCCGTGACCGGAGATGATGACAACGGGCAGATCCGGGTCCATTTCCTTGAAAACATCCAGAAGCGCCAGGCCGTCCAGCCGGCTGCCCTGCAGCCAGATGTCCAGGATGACCAGCGAAGGCTTGCGTTCCTTGACGGCGGCAAGCGCGCTGTCGGAATCATGCGCCGTCCGGGTTCCGTATCCGTCGTCATCAAGGATGCCGGCGATCATTTCACGGATATCGGTTTCGTCGTCTACGACAAGAATATCATACGCCATGGGCAATCACTGCTTGGTCTTGGTCTTCGGTCTCAGGTTCGCTTTCGGCATTTGCTGCCAGTGCCAGGCGAACGAGAGTTCCCGTGTCCTCAGGGGTGGATTTGGGGGCGTCGAGCAATTCGATCCCGCCCCCGTGGTCTTCCAGAATCTTGCGCACGATGGCGAGGCCGAGGCCCGTGCCTTTTTCCCGCGTGGTCATGTAAGGTTCGAGCAGCCGGCTTCTGTTTTCCTCGGGCAGGCCAATGCCATTGTCAATGACATCGATGACGATCCGCCCGCTGCCCTCGTTCACTTCGCCGCGAAGCTGAACCTTGACCCTGCCTTTCGGCAGATCGTCACCGGATCTGGCACTGACCGCCTCGGTTGCATTCTTCACTACGTTGGTCAGGGCCTGACCAACGAGGCGTGCGTCATAGACGGCATGCACCGGCGCGTCGGGAACATCGGCGGTGACTTCGATCTCCGGGTTGGCCACCGATTGCATGAAGGCCGCATCCCGCACGGTTTCCCTCAGGTCCCCGCGGGATTTGGCCGGTTTGCGCATGCGCGCGAAGGAGGAGAATTCGTCGACCATCTGCCCGATATCGCCAACCTGCCGCACGATCGTATCGATGCACTGGTCGAAGACCTCGCGATCTTCCTCGATCCGCTTCCCGTAGCGCCTGCGGATACGTTCGGCTGAAAGCTGAATCGGCGTGAGCGGGTTTTTGATTTCGTGGGCAATGCGGCGCGCAACATCCGCCCAGGCCGAATTGCGCTGAGCGGAGACAAGGTCGGTGATGTCATCAAGTGTTACGACGAACCCGTGTTCCCGGCGCGTCGACTGTTCGCTGGTGATACGGACATTGATCACCCTGAGGCGCCCGCCCCTGGTGAGTTCGATCTGGGTTTCGGGAAGCCGTTCGCCGTTGTTATGCAAGGCCTCCGTGATGCAGTCCTTCAGCTCCGGCACCACTTCGACGAGAGGCTTGTTCAGGATCTGGACTTCATCGAGCTGGAGAAGCTCCAGTGCCGAGGCATTGATCAGCATGATGGAAGCTTCGTCATCGACGCCGATCACACCGGTGGAGACGCCGGCCAGCACCGCTTCGTTGAAACGCCGCCGGCGGTCGATCTGCTCGTTGGCCGCCAGCAGCGCATCCCGCTGGCCGAGCAACTGGCCCGTCATCTTGTTGAAAGTCGCCCCGAGATTGGCCAGGTCGCCACCCGACTTTTCCGTGTGGACCTTGACGCCGAGATTGCCTTTGGCCACCTCGTCTGCGGCCGAAATCAACGTTCGGATCGGCGACACAAGCCGGTTCGCAAAGCCGAATCCGATCCAGATGGCCGAGAGCAGCAGCACCAGCGCAACGCCGAGATAGACAAGCGCGAACGCCACCTGAACACCGAAGCGGCTGCTTTCCATCTGCTGATATTGCGACGCTCCGGTTTCAGTCAGGCGAAGATATTCGACAACGCGCGGGTCGATCGCTCGCACCGCATAGAGATAGAAGTTGTCGTAGGCCGACAGCTTCATGATGCCGCCGACGATGTTCGAACTCCCCGGAGCAATCAGGATCGGGTCGCCGGATTTGGCCTTGAAGAAACTGTCGGCCGGCGGCAGCGGGATCTCCGCGTTGGGGTCCAGGATTACGCGGGTCACCACATCGCCGTCTTCGTCCAGAATGAACGCGCCGAGAATGCCGCGCAGCGACACCTGGGTCGCGAAGAACTGGTCGAAGCGCGTCGGCTCGAACTCATACACCGCCTTTGCCCGGTCTATATCGTTGGTCATGGCGATCAGATCGCCGCGAAGGACGCGGGCGTGCTCATGAAGATAGGCCTGGGCCACCGTCAGGGCGTTGTCAACGATCTGGCGTGTGCGGTCTTCGAACCACCGGTCGAGACCCCGGTCCAGCGTGACGGCCGCCAGTATGGCCATCAGAACCGCAGGCACGGCGGCGACCACGCTGAAGAGAGCAACGACGCGTACGTGAAGCCGCGCAGCGGCGCGTCCCCTGCGCCGGGCCTGCCAGAGCTTTATGATTTCAAAGGCGGTGACGCCGAGGAGAATGGCCGCGAGCGCGCCATTGATCACCATCGCGGTCAGGATGACGTCGCGAGTCGGATCGATCGACGTCAGTCCCGTCAGAATGACGAAGGTCACTCCGATGGAAATCAACGCGAGGACCATGACCGTAAGTCCGGCCCGCCGCCAGAGTCTTCCCGCAGCGCTCGACTGCGCAACGGGCTGTTGTTCCGCTTCCAGTATCATTACGCCTCAAACGCTTGCCACCGCACCGTGACACAGGCTTCATTGACCGTTTGCGGCAAACTTATCACACATTGTTGCGAAATTGCGACAGACTTGGCGGCGTGATGAAAGAATGCGGTGGACGACCGCAATCGGGGAATTATCGGCTGATTGCCAAGCGGTCTCCCATGCCGCGCGCCTTGCGCGGGCCGATTGTTCAAGACAAAAAGCCATCATTGCAGCAGGTGGACGAGCAGAATCGCCATCGCAACGTCAAGACTACCTTGTCGACCGCATGACCTGGATATCGAGATCACGGATCTTCTTGCGTAGCGTGTTGCGGTTGACACCCAGCAATTCCGCCGCCTTGATCTGGTTGCCCCGCGTGGCGGCAAGTGCGGCGCTGATGAGGGGATATTCAACTTCGCGCAAGATGCGGTGATAGAGACCGGGAGGTGGCAGCGCCTCGCCGAACGTGTCGAAATAGCCGGACAGATAACGTTCGACCGACCCGCCGAGATTGACCGTTTCCGGCGCTTCCTCTTCCATCGCGGAAACGGTCGGCTGGCTGAGTTCGTGTTCAAGCAGGCTTTCGCTGATCACGTCCTGCGGGTAGAGCGCGGCCAGTCTCCGGACCAGGTTTTCAAGTTCCCGCACGTTGCCGGGCCAGCGGTAGCGGCGCAGCAGGTTCAGGGCCCCCTGATCGATCTGTTTCGACGGCAGGCCTTCCTTCTCCACAAGTGCAAAGAAGTGCCGGACGAGATCAGGTATATCTTCCACGCGCTCGCGAAGCGGTGGCAAGCGGATCGGGACCACGTTCAGCCGGAAATAGAGATCCTCCCGGAACAGCCCCTGATTGATCAGGTGGCGCAGGTCCTTATTGGTCGCCGCGATGATCCTGACATCTGTCTTGATCGGCGTGCGTCCGCCCACCGTGGTATATTCGCCCTGTTGAAGAACCCTGAGAAGCCGCGTCTGGGCCTCCATCGGCATGTCGCCGATTTCATCCAGAAACAAGGTTCCACCATCAGCCTGCTCAAAGCGGCCGGAACTGCGGTTTTGCGCCCCCGTAAAGGCACCCTTTTCGTGACCGAACAGCTCCGCTTCGATCAGGTCTCGCGGAATTGCCGCCATATTGATTGCCACAAAGGGACCGTTGCGCCGTTTGCCGTAATCGTGCAACGCCCGCGCCACCAATTCCTTGCCGGTCCCCGACTCCCCGTTGATCATGACGGTCAGGTCGGTCTGCATCAGACGCGCGAGAACCCGGTAGATCTCCTGCATGGCCGGGGAACGTCCGACCAGCGGCATGCCCTCACCCGCGTCTTCCAGTTCCACCGCCACCCGCTTCTTCGGCTCTTCCAGGGCGCGCTGGACGATGCTTGTCAGCTCTTTCAGGTCAAACGGTTTGGGCAGATATTCGTAAGCACCCTTTTCGGACGCCTTGATCGCCGTCATGAACGTGTTCTGCGCGCTCATCACCAGAACCGGCAGGTCCGGCCGCATCTTTTTCATGCGCGGCAATACGTCGAAGATATTCTCGTCCGGCATCACCACGTCCGTGATGACGAGATCGCCATCCCCTGAAGACACCCATCGCCACAGCGTCGAGGCGTTGGAAGTCAGGCGGACGGTGTAGCCAGCCCGCGAAAGGGCCTGATTGAGAACGGTGCGGATCGCTGCGTCATCATCTGCAACTAGGATCGTGCCTGTCGGCATGGTCAATCAGTCCCTCTGTGCTATTCGGAATAAACCGGCCCGTCGCCCGAAAAGGCCGGCATCAGGATCCGGAACACGGTTTTATGGCGCTGGCTGTCACACTCGATGACGCCCCCGTGGTCGCCGATGATCTTGGCGACAAGCGCCAGGCCCAGGCCCGATCCGTTGGTCTTCGTAGTGATAAATGGCTCGAACAGGTGCGGCAGCAGGTCTTCCGGAACCCCCGGACCGTTGTCCTGCACGCAAAATTCCAGCGGCAGGCTGACTTTTTCGGCCGTTCCGGGAACGGACAGCCTGACACCGGGCCTGAAAGCGGTTGAAATCCGAGATCTCGCCGTCCGGATCGTTTCCGATCGCCTCACTGGCATTCTTGATCAGGTTCAGGAAAACCTGGATGAGCTGGTCCTTGTTGGCGTAGACCGGCGGCAGGGACGGATCATAGATCTCGACGATCCGCTTGTTCCTGGCAAACCCGCTGTCCGCAAGCCGTTTCACGTGGTCGAGCACCACATGGATGTTCACCGGCTCGCGCTCTATCGGCCGCTCGTCGGAAAAGACTTCCATCCGGTCGACCAGTTTCACGATCCGGTCGGTTTCGTCCATGATGAGCCGGGTGAGCGCGCGATCCTCGCTCGGCACCGACTGTTCGATCAGCTGTGCGGCGCCGCGAATGCCCGAAAGCGGATTCTTGATCTCGTGCGCCAGCATCGCCGCAAGGCCCGTCACGGTACGGGCCGCACCTCGGGAGGTCAGCTGACGATCGATCTTTTCGGCCATCGTGCGTTCCTGAAACATCAGCACAACAGCTCCGGGCCGATCGGCCACGGGCGCGGCGTTGATGTCTACGACCCGGGGTGCACCAATGCGCGGAGAGCCGATATCCACCTTGTACTCGTTGACGGGGGCTCCGCGCTCACGCACCTGCTCGATCAGGGTCAGCAGCGGACTGCCGAACGGAACGAAATCGCTGATCGGGTGGCGCCGCAGGAAAGATATGCTCGAACGCAAGAAGATTTCCGCAGCCATGTTGGCCGACTCGATGACGCCGTCCGGGGCAACCAGCAGGACCGGATGCGGCAGCGCATCAAGAATCGTCGGCCCGTCACTGGCAAGTGCGGCCGTCCGGCCCGTCGCAGACTCAGTTTCCGTCACGCAGCTTTCCGTTCATTCGAGGAGGAGAACCAGTCGCTCGCAAGGCGAATGACCTCCGAGGGCTGACTGGAAGTCATGAGAGTTTTTCTAATCGCACCGGGTGCTTCACCGCCGGCTTCATCCATGTACCAGCCAAGATGTTTGCGCGCGATGCGGATCCCTTGCGCTTGTCCGTACTGGCTCAGAATGGCTTCGTAATGCTCCACCACCAGATCCGACAGTTCCTGGCCCGACGGCGCTTCCAGACGTTCGCCCGTAGCCAGAAAATGGCCGATATGACCCGGCAGCCACGGACGGCCGTAAGCGCCTCTGCCGACCATCACACCGTCGGCCTTCGAGGCTTCCAGCATGTTGATAGCGTCGTCAAAGCCCCTGCAGTCGCCATTGGCGATCAGCGGCACGGAGATCGCCTCCCTGACTTTGGCAATGGCGGCCCAGTCTGCGGCTCCCTTGTAGAACTGGCATCGGGTTCGGCCATGCACCGTCATCAGCCGAACACCGGCGGCCTCGGCGCGCCGCGCCAGCTCAGGTGCGTTGATCGACTTGTCATCCCAGCCAAGCCGCATCTTCAGGGTTACGGGAATACTGACGGCCGCCACGGTCGCTTCGACCAACTCAAGCGCATGATCCAGATCCCGCATCAGCGCAGAGCCGGAATAGCCGGAAGTCACCTTTTTCGCCGGGCAGCCCATGTTGATATCGATGACATCGGCCCCGAGGCCGGCAACGACCCGGGCAGCCTCGCCCATCCACCGGGCCTCCCGGCCCGCTAGCTGAACCACATGCAGGCCCTTGTCCTGGGACTCGGCACGCATCTGCGTCTCCGCGTCTCCCTTTACAAAGGATTCGCTGGCGACCATCTCGCTAACGACCATGCCCGCGCCATACCGGGCCGCAAGCCTGCGGAACGGCAGATCGGTGACCCCGGACATCGGAGCGAGCACGGCCCGATTGGATAATTGATGCTGCCCGACCGGCAGCGGATTCTTCAGCGGCGACACAAGGCTCTCTTCTCTGCTTATTACCTGTGCAATCTTGAAGTTGCCTATATTGTAGACAAATAATGCAATGCAACAAGTCAAAATTTGCAGTCTGAACAAGTTCTTCGTTAAAGACGAACAAAGGCTTCCGAACAACCACCCGCATGGAGACCGTCAATGGCAAAAACAGCGGCAGCCCTCGTTGTTGCTGCCGGGCGTGGAACGCGCCTGGCGGATCCTGGCGCGGTGCCCAAACAATACCGGCTCCTGGTCGGCCGTCCGGTGCTGACCCATACACTGAACGCCCTGGGGATTCACCTCCGGATCACACAGATCGTGACCGTCATCCACCCGGAGGATGTCCGGCTCTACGAACAAGCCGCCTCGTCTGTGGACGGGAGCTGGAAGCATAAGCTGATGGATCCCGTTTTCGGCGGTGACACGCGCCAGAGATCCGTCCACGAGGGCCTCAAGGCGCTCTGCGAGGTGGACTGCGACTATGTTCTGGTCCACGACGCGGCGCGTCCGTTCCTGGCAACCGATGTGATCGACCGGCTTCTGTTTCAGCTCGACGCCGGTGCAGAAGGCGCACTTGCGGCAATCCAGATTGTCGATACGCTCAAGAAGCAGGCGGCTGCCGGCAAAGCTCTTGAGACAGTCGACCGGCGTGGGCTTTGGGCGGCGCAGACACCTCAGGCTTTCCCGCTGCAACGGCTTGCGGAAGCCCATGAAAAGGCAGCTCGTGCCGGACGGCTGGATTTCACCGACGATACGGGTCTTGCGGAGTGGACCGGTATGACAATCTCCCTGAGCGACGGGGACGCTGCGAATTTCAAGATCACGACCGCGGCGGATCTCAAACGCGCTGAGCAACAGGCAAAGCTGTTTTCCATGTCCGACACTGCATCCAGAAGCCGCCCCCTCTCGGAATTGACTGATGTCCGTACAGGGATCGGATATGACGTTCACGCGTTTGAAGATGGAGATGCGGTCATTCTTGGCGGAACGAGCGTTCCTCATACCTGTAAACTCAAGGGCCATTCGGATGCCGATGTCGTGCTGCACGCCATTACAGACGCAACGCTCGGCGCTATCGGCGACGGCGATATCGGCCAGCATTTTCCACCGAGCGATCCGCAGTGGAAAGGGGCCTCCTCTGACAGGTTTCAAACGGAAGCCTTGCGCAGGCTGGAAGAGCTCGGCGGCCGGATTGCCCATATTGATGTGACGATCGTGTGCGAGGAACCGAAGATCGGACCTCACAGGGAGCGCATCCGTGCTTCGATCGCGGCAATATGCTCGCTGCCGGTCTCCCGCGTGTCGGTAAAGGCAACCACGTCCGAAAGACTGGGCTTTACCGGCCGCAAGGAAGGCATCGCCGCCCTTGCCAGCGTAACGGTCCGGCTGCCCTTTGAAGAAGGTGAATGAGGCTTGCTATGAATGACAAGGCACCGAGAAGTCTGGACGATCTCACCGCGCTCACCGTCACGGTGCTGAACGCACTGAAGGCCAAGGGGAAAATGGTGGCAACGGCCGAGTCCTGCACCGGCGGTCTGATTTGCGGGGCCTTGACCGAAATCTCGGGCTCGGCCTCCGCGGTCGATCGCGGATTTGTCACCTATTCCAACGAAGCCAAGACGGAACTGCTGGGCGTGCCCGCAGAGCTGATCCGAAAGGCAGGAGCCGTGAGCAAGGAAGTGGCCGTCGCCATGGCGGAGGGCGCATTGACCCGCTCCAAAGCCGATGTCGCGGTCTCGGTCACGGGCATTGCAGGCCCGGACGGCGGCACTGAAGAAAAGCCCGTCGGCACCGTTCACATCGCCGTCGCCTGCAAGAGCAAACCGACGGAACATGTCCACTGCTGGTTCGCCAATCGCGGCCGCCAGGCAATCCGGCTGGAGACAGTGCAGACTGCCTTGACATCAATTCTAAATGCGATTTCCTGAGTAAACGGTCGTTAAGCCTGCCCCGACTTCCCGCTGTGCTCGCCTTGGGCGTGTGCGTATAGTCTGGCACGAAACGACCGCTTGCAGCCTCCCTCAGGTTCATCCGAACCAAAGGCTGCTCAGAAACGAACGACCTGCCGTTGCCCATTATGCACGACGGATGGCAGGTCCAGAAAAACAGAAGTGCGCAAAAAATATGAAAAAATTCATCGCTACGCTGGGCGCATTCGCGTGTTTCTGCGGCACAGCATTTGCAGGACCGATTTCTCAATCTGGCGATTTTGTCCTGATGTCCCGTGACCGCTTTGGTCTTTTTGTCGGGAGCCACAAACTGTTTCTGCAGGATTCCGATGGTTTGAAGAAGGTTTCCTACTGCAACCGCGACTACTATATCCGTAGCAAAACGGTCGCCTGGACCCAGTTGGAGAGCGAACGCGGCCACGTTGTGCGCATAGAACTGAACTACGGTCGCGGCTGGCGGCCGATTTGCGACAACCCGGAACGCCAGGTCACGCTGCAGGACATCGGTGTCAGCATGAGCGCGCAGGAGGTCCTGCAATCGGCCGATGAAAGCTCAAAGCGGCAGGGCCGCCTGTCCGCCGTAAGCAGGATATTTGGGACCGGCGGTCCCGAGGACGAACCTAGCACCTACCACACACGCTAGATGGAATTGAGTGCCCTGATCGCTTTCGAGCAGACCGTATTCCGCAGGTACACCGACGCATAAAATTCTAATAAAATACTGATTCTGGACGAAATGGCTTTTACAGCATCTGTCCTTATGATCCTGCTCGCCAAGATAGTTCTCGCGAAATGAGTTCGCGTCACAGGATCCGGAATATGTCAGTCCAACGCATGGCTCTTGCGGTCGGAGCCTTCTTTCTTGCCGGGGCAACCTCCTTCGCCGGGGGTGATCTGCCGAAAGACGGCGACACCTATATCATTTCGCGCGACAGCAACCACGGGTTCCGCGGCTCTCATCAAATTTATGACAGGATGTCGGACGGTCTTATCGCAGTTGAATACTGCGGCCGTTCCTACTGGGTCCGTTATGCGACGATTGCATGGACCCAACTGGAGACGGAGCGGGACTATGCTGTGCGCGTCGAATTCAACCGGGGCAAAGGTTGGCGCCCGATCTGCGAAAATCCAGCCCGTCAGGTAAGCCTGCAAAACCTGGGAATTACGGACGATCCGCGGATCGTGGCCCACAGCGATAGCATTTCGAGCCAACGGGTCAATCGCTTCGCCGTCATTCGCAAGGCCTTTGAACCGATCGCGCGCGAACCGGCCATACCGACCTATCATGACGGACAGCCATAGCCCCGGGCGGCAAGGTAAGGCTCAGGTAAGGCCTGTAACGTAAACTTGGATAATTCTGGGGTAGAAGGAACACTGGAGATCCCGCGTTCGCAGGAACGCCCGCAAGCTGCTCAAGAAGGTGATCAACTCCCTGGCAGGTCAGGTCGGCAGACGAGACAGAGGATTGATCCAGAGCGAGGACGTCCGAAATGAAATACGGTTTGGCGTTCCTAATGGTGACAATTGCCGCCGGCTGTTTTCTGGCCGAGACGGCGCACGCTCAGAGCGACTTCTATATCCGTTCCCTTTATTCCAATGGCCGCTTCACCGGCTCACACGAAATCCTGACCGAACCGAAAGACGGCTATTATGCCGCACGGTATTGCGATCAGACTTTCTGGGTCTCTTCAGGCACAGTCGTGTGGACGGAAGAGCAGGCATCCGCCGGGCGGCGCCTCGTTCTGGAAGAAAACACCGGTCCGGAGAGGCGGATCGTCTGCCAGGACTATGCGGCTTTTGCGACGCTCGATGATCTGGGGTTGAAACCGCGGGAAATCGAGCGAATCCGCAATAACAATCAGTCACTTGATATGAAGTCGGGACGTATCCGCACCATCCGGGATGCGTTCAAGCACTTCAAGAATGAGCAGTGAGTGAATTGCAGTTCGGCGGCTTGTCAGCTTCTAGGATATGGTCCCATAGACCTGGTCGGCCCGCGCCTCGAACGCGCTGGAAAACTTCCTGAACGCCTTGTCGAACATCACACCCATGAGGGACCCCAGCGTGCGGCTGCGGAACTCATAGGAGATGTAGAACCCAACCATACAGCTCCCCTCGCCTGCTTCTTCGAACGTCCACGTATTTTCAAGATGTTTGAACGGTCCGTCGAGATATTCAACGTGGATTGTGCGCTCCTCGGGGCGCAGCTCCACGCGGCTGGTGAAGGTTTCCTTGAAAAGCTTGTAGGCAACGGTCATGTCCGCGATGAGAACGGTACGGCCATCATCCAGATCCTTGCGCCCGCGCACATGCAGACCCTGGCACAGCGGCACGAACTCCGGATACCGCTCCACATCAGCGACAAGTCGGAACATCTCGTCCGCTTTGTGATTGACCTTATGGTTGGATGAAAAACTGGGCATGCTCTTCAGCTTATCGCGTTCCGGATTATCCAATCAACCTGCCTGCACACTCGGGATGTTCTAACGGCCGAGCTTGGCCTTGCGGGCTGCGCGCAGGTCGGCGAAATCTTCTCCCGCATGGTGCGACGAGCGCGTGAGCGGGCTGGCCGAGACCTTCAGGAAGCCCTTGGCATAGGCAATCCGCTCATATCCCTTGAACTCTTCCGGGGTCACGAAGGACACCACCGGATGGTGTTTCTTCGACGGCTGCAGGTACTGGCCAACGGTCAGGAAGTCCACCTCGGCGGCCCGAAGATCGTCCATCAGCTGAAGCACTTCGTTGCGCACCTCGCCAAGCCCCACCATGATGCCGGACTTGGTGAACATTTCCGGATCAAGTTCCTTCACCTTCTGGAGAAGGCGGATGGAATGGAAATAACGGGCTCCCGGCCGGACGGTCAGGTATTTCGACGGCACGGTCTCCAGATTGTGGTTGAACACATCCGGCCTGGCGGCAACGACGATTTCCAGCGCGCCGTCCTTGCGCAGGAAGTCCGGGGTCAGGACTTCCACTGTGGTTGACGGCGACGTCTTGCGGATCGCATTGATCACATCCGCAAAATGCCGGGCACCACCGTCGTCGAGATCGTCCCGGTCGACAGATGTGATCACCACATGCTCAAGCCCCATGGCCGCGACGGCATCGGCAACGCCCTGGGCTTCTTTCGGATCGACCGGACCGGGCATGCCCGTACGCACGTTGCAGAAAGCGCAGGCTCGTGTGCAGGTATCGCCCAGAATCATGAAGCTGGCGTGCTTCTTGGACCAGCATTCGCCAATATTCGGGCAGCCGGCCTCTTCGCACACGGTTACGAGGTTGTTCTCGCGCACCACATTCTGGGTTTCGCGATAGACCGGTGACGTCGGCGCCTTGACGCGAATCCATTTCGGTTTGCGCTGAACCGGATTATCCGGGCGATGCGCCTTCTCCGGATGACGAGGACGCGCCTCGGAATTTTCCTGCGGGCGATTGAGCGTGTCGACGATCGTAACCATGGGCCTTAAGTGTCGTTATTCCCGTAAAAGGTCAAGCCATAAACCGGTTGAGCCAGCTATGTGCCTGGTGCAGGCCTGACCAGCTCCAGCAGCCTCTGCCGGGCGTTTTCGGAAAGTGGATGCGATTTGCGGGTTGCTTCGTTCATCTGCACGATGACCGTCACGGCTTGCGCGACGGCCCTGCCATCCTGAAAGACCTTTTGGACCAGCTTGAAGGAACTTCGCCCGACCTCGCTGACCGCCGTACCGATGTCAACGGTCCCCGGCCAGCTCACTTCCGACAGGAAGTCAAGTTCCAGACGGGCGATCACGAACGCCGCCCCCTCATCTGCGAGGGCGTCGCCGGCAATGAGTTCCACCCGGCCGGTTTCCAGAAACGTCGCGAATACCGCATTGTTGACGTGTCCCTGCCGATCCGTGTCGGCGTAGCGGAGTTTGTCGCTTGTTCTGAGAGGGAAATCGGCGACGTCTGTGAAGTTGCTCGCTGCCATCGTCACTTGAACATCTTTTTCCAGACGAACAGGAACAGTATGGAGCCCAGCACCGCAATCACGAGCCGGTCAAGGATACCGCCTGTCACGTTCAGATCGAGCAAAGACGCCAATTCACCGCCGATAAGCGCGCCGACCAGACCGACAACCAGGCTTCCCAGAAACCCGCCCCTGCTACCCAGAACCCTGTGGGCGACGGCACCCGCGACAAGACCGATGATGATTGTAATGATCCATCCCATCGCGGGCTCCTGTCAGACCTCAGGCAATCAGCCGGGCCAACAGCACCACGACGATGGCACCGATCGCCGCCACGACGATCTCATTGATGTAGGGATTGCCGAGGTTGATGTTGATGCCGGCCATCTTGAAGAGGAACCCGCCGACGAACGCACCGATCAGGCCGGTAATCAGGTAGCGTATCAGACCGCCGCCGCCAACGATGACGCTGGCAAGCCAGCCCGCAATGATGCCAATGGCAATCCAGATCAAAATTGCTTTTACATCCATAACTGTAGGCTCCTTTGATGCCCCACACTCGTACAGCCACACGTAAGCGCATTCGCTGTATCGATCCAGTCCTTATAGGTAATTCTGGCTACATGTTCAGCACGCGACCATAAGCGTCCAGCACGGACTCCTTCATCATCTCAGAAAGGGTCGGATGCGGGAACACCGTGTGCATCAGGTCTTCTTCGGTGGTTTCCAGGTTCATGGCAACCACATAGCCCTGAATAAGTTCCGTCACTTCCGCGCCGACCATGTGGGCGCCGAGCAGTTGTCCGGTCTTGGCGTCGAAGATCGTCTTGACGAGACCCTCGGGCTCACCGAGCGCGATTGCCTTGCCATTGCCCATGAACGGGAACCGTCCGACCTTGATCTCGTATCCGGCCTCTTTCGCCTTCGGCTCCGTCAGGCCGACGGAGGCAACCTGCGGCTGACAGTAGGTGCAGCCCGGGATCATGGACTTGTCCATCGGATGGACATCCTTGCCGGCGATCTTCTCCACACAGATCACGCCTTCATGCTCGGCCTTGTGCGCGAGCATGGGAGGACCAGCCACATCGCCGATCGCATAGACGCCCGGAACATTGGTCCGGCCGTATCCATCGATCACGACGCAGCCCCGGTCGGTTTTTACGCCGAGTTCCTCCAGGCCGAGATTCTCGATATTGCCGACCACCCCGACGGCGGAAATCATTTTCTCGGCGGTCAGGTCCTGCTTTTTGCCATCCTTGGTCTCGACCGTTGCGGTCACGCCGCCGGAGCCCTTCTTGACGGCGGAAACCTTGGCCTCCGTCAGGAATTTGAGACCCTGCTTTTCCATCATCTTCTTGGCCATGCCGGAAATTTCCGGGTCTTCGACCGGCATGATGGTCGGCATCATTTCGATGACGGTGACGTCAGCGCCCATTGTCTTGTAGAATGATGCGAACTCGATGCCGATGGCGCCGGAGCCCATCACGATCAGGGATTTCGGCATGGAGGGCGGGACCATGGCTTCGAAATAGGTCCAGATGTCCTTGCCGTCCGGCTCGATGCCCGGAATGACGCGCGGACGTGCGCCGGTTGCCAGGATGATGTGCTTGGCCTTGTAGACGCCCTCTCCCTTGGTGCCTTTCGGCGCCGGGTGCTGGGGCTCCATGGCCTTCTTGGCGGTTTTGGAAACCGTGACTTCACCGGCCTTGGAGATCTTGCCTTCGCCCCAGATGATGTCGACCTTGTTCTTCTTCATCAGGAAGCCGATGCCGCCATTGAGCTGGCCGGAAACACCGCGCGAGCGCGTGACCACGGCGGCCGGATCAAACGAGATCTTTTCCGCCGACAGGCCGTAATCCTTGGCGTGCTGCATGTAGTGGTAGATTTCGGCGGAGCGCAGCAGCGCCTTGGTCGGAATGCAGCCCCAGTTGAGGCAGATGCCGCCCATATGTTCGCGTTCGACGATTGCGGTTTTGAGGCCCAGCTGGGCGGACCGGATGGCGGTCACGTAACCACCCGGACCGGAGCCGATGATGATCACGTCGTAATTGGTGTCGGCCATGGTGTTTTCCCCGGCGAAAGAAGTCATCATTCAAAAACGGCGCGGCGTTGGTACCGCCGCGCCGGAGAGCTGCTTCAGACCAGCATGCTCATCGGATTTTCGATGTAGCCCTTGAAGGCCGCAAGCAGTTCCGCGCCGAGCGCGCCGTCCACACAGCGGTGGTCGGTGGAGAGCGTCAGGGACATGACGGTGGCAACCGCCAGCTCGCCGTCTTTCACGACGGGCCGCTTTTCACCGGCACCGACGGCCAGGATCGTTGCATGGGGCGGGTTCACAACGGCGGCGAAATTCTTCACGCCCATCATGCCCATGTTGGACACCGCGGTGGTGCCGCCCTGGTACTCTTCCGGCTTCAGCTTGCGTTCCTTGGCGCGTTTGCCGAGATCCTTCATTTCGTTGGAAATGACGGACAGCGGCTTTTCTTCCGCCCGGCGTACGATCGGCGTGATCAATCCGCCCGGGATGGAAACAGCCACGCCCACGTCTGCGTGCTTGTGCTTGACCATGGCATCGTCCGTCCAGGAAACATTTGCCTCCGGAACATCCCTGAGCGCCAGCGCCAGTGCCTTGATGGTCATGTCATTGACCGACAGCTTGTAGGCCGGCTTGCCGTCCTTGTCCTTGGCCGCAGCATCGTTGAGCTGGACCCGCAGCGCCAGGAGCGCATCCAGTTCCACGTCCACCGACACGTAGAAATGCGGGATGGTCTGCTTGGATTCGGTGAGACGCTTGGCAATCGTCTTGCGCATGCCGTCATGCGGCACGAGCTCGTAAGACCCTTCCGCGAATAGCTTGAGGACCTGGTCCGCGGACGGGCCGGTCGCCGGAGCTGCCGCCTTCGGTGCTTCCGCAGCAGCTGCGGCCGGAGCCGCCTTGCCTGCACCGGCCGCCAGAGCCGCCTCGATGTCCCGCTTGACAATCCGGCCGTGTGGACCGGACCCGGAAAGCGCTTTCAGATCGAGGCCGTTCAACTGGGCCAGACGGCGTGCCAGAGGCGAGGAAAACACCCGTGACCCGTCGGAGCCTTTCGGCGCCGGGACCGGACCGGTCGAGGCGGCTTTCGCGCCGACTTCAATTGCAGCAGAGCTTTCCGGAACCGCCGGTGTCTTTTCCCCGCCGGACGGAGCGCTGGAAGCTGCGCCGTTGCCGGACGTGCCGATCGCGCTCGCGTCTTCCCCCTCTTCCAGAAGCACGGCGATCAGCTCGTTGACCTTCACGCCCGCGGTTCCCTCGGCCACGACGATCTTGCCGATCGTGCCCTCGTCCACCGCTTCCACTTCCATCGTGGCCTTGTCGGTTTCGATCTCGGCGATCACGTCGCCCGCGGAAACCTGATCGCCCTCCTTGACCAGCCATTTGGCCAGGTTGCCCTCTTCCATGGTCGGAGAAAGGGCCGGCATGGTAATATTGATTGGCATGTCCGCCTCCCTCGCCTCAGGCTGTGTAGGTTACGGCCTTGACCGCATCGATGACTTCCGGAACGCTCGGCAGAGCGAGCTTTTCCAGATTTGCGGCATAAGGCATTGGAACGTCCTTGCCGGTTACGCGCAGGATCGGCGCATCGAGATAGTCGAAGGCTTTTTCCTGAACCTGATAGGCGATTTCCGAAGACACCGAGCACATCGGGAAGGCTTCTTCGACCGTTACGATCCGCCCCGTCTTGCGCACGGAGGCCAGCACGGTATCGATATCGAGCGGCCGGATGGTGCGCAGGTTGATGACTTCGGCGGAGATGCCGATACCTGCCAGCTCTTCGGCTGCCTTCATGGTATAGGTCATGCCGATGCCCCAGGACACCAGCGTGACATCCGTCCCGCCGCGTTCCACCTTGGCCTTGCCGATAGGCAGCACGAAATCGTCCATGTCGGGGATTTCGAAGGAATGCCCGTAGAGGATTTCGTTTTCCAGGAAGATGACCGGGTTCGGATCGCGGATGGCAGCCTTCAGGAGGCCCTTGGCATCGGCCGCAGAATAGGGCTGGACGACCTTCAGGCCCGGCACATGTGCGTACCAGGACGCGAAGTCCTGGGAATGCTGTGCACCCACTCGTGCCGCGGCACCGTTGGGACCGCGGAAGACGATCGGCGCGCCCATCTGTCCGCCCGACATGTAAAGCGTCTTGGCAGCGGAGTTGATGATCTGGTCGACTGCCTGCATGGCGAAGTTGAACGTCATGAATTCGACGATCGGCCTGAGGCCCGCCATTGCGGCGCCGACGCCGAGACCGGCGAACCCGTGCTCGGTGATCGGCGTATCGATGACGCGCTTGGCACTGAATTCGTCCAGCAAGCCTTGGGTGATCTTGTAGGCGCCCTGGTATTCGGCGACTTCCTCACCCATCACGAAGACGTCCGGGTCGCGGCGCATCTCTTCCGCCATGGCATCGCGCAGCGCTTCACGGACGGTGGAGCTCTTCATGGTCGTGCCCGCCGGAATTTCCGGATCTTCGGCGGTTTCGGGAGCAGGCGCCTGCGGCGTCGGAGCGGAGGCGACAGCCGGTGCGCTCGGAGCCTTTGCCTCGGCCGGCGTCGGAGCAGCCGGAGCCGGCGAAGCATCGACAGCGCTGGCATCTTCACCTTCGGCCAGAAGAACGGCTATCTTCTCATTGACCTTGACGTTGTCCGTGCCTTCCGCAATCAGGATCTTGCCGAGCGTGCCTTCATCGACCGCTTCGACTTCCATGGTGGCTTTGTCGGTTTCAATTTCGGCGATTACATCGCCTGCGGATACGGTGTCGCCCTCGGCCTTCAGCCACTTCGCGAGCTTGCCTTCTTCCATCGTCGGCGAGAGCGCCGGCATCAAAATATCGATCGGCATGAAAACCCCCGGCTCAGATCAAAATGTCGGTGTAGAGTTCAGACGTATCCGGCTCCGGATCGTTCTGAGCGAATTCCGCAGCTTCTGCGACACGGGCCCGGACACTCTTGTCCACGGCCTTGAGGTCGTCTTCGGAAGCCCATCCGTTGTCCACGAGACGCTTGCGGACCTGCTCGATCGGATCGTGCTCGGTGCGCATCTTCTGAACTTCGTCCTTGGAGCGGTACTTCGCCGGGTCGGACATGGAGTGGCCGCGATAGCGGTAGGTGATCATTTCCAGGATGTACGGCCCCTTGCCCGCACGGCACCGCTCGAGGGCCGTCTCGGACGCCGCCTTGACGGCGCGCACGTCCATGCCGTCAACCTGTTCGCCAGGAATGCCGAAGGAGGCGCCACGCTGGGAAAGATCGACGTTGGCCGAAGCGCGCGCCACGCTGGTGCCCATGCCGTACTTGTTGTTCTCGATCACGAAAACGACCGGAAGCTTCCAGAGCGCGGCCATGTTGAAGCTCTCGTAGACCTGGCCCTGGTTGGACGCGCCGTCCCCGAAAAACGTCATCGCGACGTTGCCGTTCTCGCGGTACTGGTTGGCAAAGCCGAGACCGGTACCGAGCGACACCTGCGCGCCGACGATGCCGTGGCCGCCATAGAAGTGTTTTTCCTTGGAAAACATGTGCATGGAGCCGCCCTTGCCTTTCGACAGGCCGCCCCGGCGGCCGGTCAGTTCGGCCATGACGCCCTTCGGGTCGAGATCCATTGCCAGCATGTGGCCGTGGTCGCGGTAGCCGGTGATCATCTGGTCACCGTCCTTCTTGGCCATCTGCATACCGACGACGACAGCTTCCTGCCCGATATACAGATGACAGAACCCGCCGATGAGGCCCATGCCGTATAACTGCCCGGCTTTTTCCTCAAATCGGCGGATCAGAAGCATTTCGCGGTAGGCGTGGAGTTCCTGGTCCTTGTCGAACTCTGCGATCGCAGGTTTCGCCTTCTTGGCGGTGCTGCGGGTCCGGCTGGTGCTCTTCGAGCTAGCGGAGGTGGTCTTTGATGCTGCGGCCATAACCCTCATCTCGGCGTGACGTTTCCCCTAAGAAAGGTAGGAGCAACTTATACTGTTGTCCTTGTCAATCCAATCCGTGCGTCTCGCATCGCAAAATCGATGCAACACGTTGAAGTTACGCGCTCATTTAGTTGTTAACCGGATTTTGATTAAGTGGCAATAATGAACTGAAAATCAGTTCACACCGTATTGATGCCCCGGACGCAAAACGACAAGTTCGTCGCCATGCACGAGATTGAGATGGAGCCGCGCGCGCTCATCCAGCATGTCGGGATCGAGGCTTTCCGGACGCAGCAGGCTGACCCGGGAAACGAGCTCCCGGCGCTCCGCACTCACCTGTGCAAGTTCGGCTTCCAGTTCGGAAACCTGGCTCTCGATCAGGGCGCGGCCGACCATGCCCAGCTCGCCGCTCATGGCATGGAAGCCGAAATAACCAAGCGCCGCAATGGCGATTGCAGGCGTGATCAGCCGACGGAGGATGGACTGTTTTCGCTGACGGGTAGCTGCTCGGTGCACGTTCCGGACCTTAACGCTTCACTCTTGGTCTCTTAGTCCCGTCACTATGCGTTGCTAGGCTTAATAGAGTCTTGAGGCGGCCGATCAAATGCACGTTAAATTTGCAGATGACCGGCGATGACCGTAGGAAAACGGGCGGACTTCAGGCGTTTACGAAGCCGACCCGGCGACGGGAGATCCGGGTCCGGTTGCCCGCGTGCCGCTGATCGGCCTGCATAGCCGCTCCGCCCACAACATGCAAAAACCCTACGACGGGCTCTCCGCCTGTGCCGTCAGGCGGCCACGGCCAGTCTCGCCAGCTTCGTCAGAATCGTCGCCGTGCCCTTCAGCCTGTCGTCCGTCTTGTCCCAGTCCCGGCTGAGAACCACCCTCTGGTCCGGACGGATCTTGGCCAGAACGCCCTGCTCGGCAATGTAGGATACGAGAGCCGCCGGATTGGCGAACTCGCTGTTGCGGAAGGATATGACGACACCCTTCGGCCCGGCATCGACTTTCTCCACATTCGCCTTGCGGCACAGCCCTTTGATGTAGACGATCTTCAGAAGATGCTGGACTTCTTCGGGCATCTGCCCGAACCGGTCGATTAGTTCCGCACCGAAGGCATCGATCTCTTCGGCTTCCGTAACATCGCCCAGTCGCCGGTAAAGCTGCAGGCGCAGCTGAAGATCGGCAACATAGTCCTCCGGAATAAGCACCGGTGTTCCGATATTGATCTGCGGGGACCATTGCTCCTGGCCAAGATCGGCACCGCCATCCCTCAGCTGAGCCACGGCTTCTTCCAGCATCTGCTGGTAGAGCTCGAATCCGACTTCCTTGATGTGCCCGGACTGTTCCTCGCCAAGCAGGTTGCCCGCTCCGCGAATGTCCAGATCGTGGCTCGCAAGCTGGAAGCCCGCCCCGAGCGTTTCAAGCGATTGCAGCACCTTCAGCCGGCGCTCCGCCGTAGCCGTCAGTGTCTTGTTGGCGGGTACGGTGAAGAGGGCGTAGGCGCGCACCTTCGACCGGCCGACCCGGCCGCGAAGCTGGTAGAGCTGCGAAAGGCCGAACATGTCCGCGCGGTGAACGATCAGGGTGTTGGCCGTCGGAATGTCCAGGCCCGATTCAACGATCGTCGTCGACAGAAGCACGTTGTATTTGCCTTCGTAAAAGGCATTCATCACGTCTTCCAGCTCACCCGCAGGCATCTGCCCGTGGGCGACGGCGACTTTCAGTTCCGGAAGGTTTTCCTCCAGGAACTCACGCCGTTCCGCCAGATCCGACACGCGCGGACAGACGTAGAAACTCTGACCGCCGCGATAGTGCTCGCGAAGCAGGGCTTCACGGACCACCAGCGGGTCGTAGGGCGACACGAACGTGCGCACGGCGAGCCTGTCCACAGGCGGTGTCGCGATCAGGGAGAGTTCCCGTACACCCGTTAGGGCAAGCTGCAGGGTTCTCGGTATCGGCGTTGCCGAGAGTGTCAGAACATGTACATCCGACTTCAGCTCCTTCAGCCGCTCTTTGTGCTTCACGCCGAAATGCTGTTCCTCATCGATGATCAGCAGGCCCAGATCGCGGAACTGGATCGACTTTCCAAGGAGCGCATGCGTTCCGACGACGATATCGACGGATCCGTCGGTAAGGCCGTTCTTCGTCTGCACCAGTTCACGGGCCGGCACCAGGCGCGAGGCGTGGGCGACATTGATCGGCAGGCCGTGAAACCGTTCGGAAAAGGTCTTGTAGTGCTGGCGCGCCAGCAGCGTCGTCGGCACGACGACAGCCACCTGGCGGCCGGACATTGCCGCTATGAATGCCGCACGAAGCGCGACCTCGGTCTTGCCGAAGCCGACATCGCCGCAAACGAGCCTGTCCATGGGGCGGCCGGACGAGAGATCTTCAAAGACCGAATCGATGGCGCCGAGCTGATCTTCCGTCTCCTCATAGGGGAAACGGGTGGCGAATTCGTCATAGACCCCCTCGGGCGTTTCCACCACCGGTGCGGTCTTCAGCGCGCGTGCGGCGGCCGTCTTGATGAGGCCGTCGGCAATTTCCAGGATGCGCTTCTTGAGCTTGGCCTTCCTTGCCTGCCACGCACCACCGCCCAGCTTGTCGAGCTGGCTTTCCTGGTCTTCCGATCCGTAGCGGGACAGCAGCTCGATGTTTTCGACCGGCAGATAAAGCTTGTCGCCGCCTGCATATTGCAGCTCCAGGCAGTCGTGCGGCGCTCCCACGGCCTCAATGGTCTTGAGGCCGATGAAGCGGCCGATCCCGTGGTCGACGTGAACGACCAGGTCGCCTTCCGAAAGTCCCGTCGCCTCCGTGATGACATTGGCGCCCTTCGCCTTCCGGCGCGTCTTGCGCACCAGCCGGTCGCCGAGAATGTCCTGTTCGCCGATAAACGCGATATCCGTGAGTTCGAAGCCGTGCTCGATGCCCAGGATACAAAGCGCGGACGTCTTGGCCGGCAGCGCCTCCGCGTCCTTCAATGTATCGACTTCCTGTACCGGACCGAGGCCATGGTCGCCCAGGATCTGCCCCAGACGGTCGCGCGATCCCTCGGACCAGCAGGCGATGACCGTGCGCTTTCCGGCCTTTTGCAGGTCACGTACATGGGCCGTCAGAGCGTCGAATATGTTGATGTCGCCTGCAGCCCTTTCCGCCGCGAAACTGCGGCCCTGGCGGCCGCCCAGTTCGATGACGGTCTTGCCGCTGCCCGGCGGCGGCGTAAAGGGATCGAGCGTGGCGCTTGCCCGGTCGGCGATCGTTGCCGACCACTCGTTTTTCGAAAAATAAAGGCTTTCCGGTTCAACCGGCATGTAGGGAACGGTCCCGGCACTCATCCCCGTCTCCCGGGCCTCCTGCCGGGCCCGGTAATAGTCGCTCACCTGTTCGGTACGCTCGCGCACCGCATCCGGCGTGCTTGCATCGAGCACCACCGGCGTGTCGCCGATATAATCGAACAGCGTCTCCAGCCGCTCATGGAACATCGGCAGCCAGTGCTCCATACCGGCATAGCGGCGGCCATCGCTGATCGATTGATACAGCACGTCTTCCCGGCTGGCCGCACCGAAATTCGCCAGATAGGACCGGCGAAAGCGCGAAATCGCGCTTTCCGACAGCACCACTTCGCTCATCGGCACCAGATCCAGCCGCTTGAGCTGCCTGGAGGTCCGCTGCGTTTCGGCGTTGAACGACCGTATCGATTCCAGAGTGTCGCCAAAGAAATCCAGACGCACCGGTTCTTCCGACCCGGGGGCGAACAGGTCGACGATACCGCCGCGAACAGCATATTCGCCCGTCTCCCGCACGGTTGGCGTGCGCGAAAAGCCGTTCATTTCCAGCCAGCCGGCAATGGCGGCCATGTCGACCTGGTTGCCGGGAGCCACGGAAAAGGTCTGGTCAGCCATGAAAGACCGTTCGGGCACCCGTTGAAGAGCGGCGTTGACCGTCGTCAGCAGAACCGTCTTCCGGCCTTCGGGGATACCGCGGGCAAGCTGCCCCAGCGCCAGCAGGCGGCGCGCGCTGATGGCCGGGTTGGGAGAGACGCGGTCATAGGGAAGACAGTCCCAGGCCGGAAGCTGAAGAATGTCGACGCTCGGGTCAAAAAAGCTCAGCGCTTCGCTGATCATCGTCATGCGGGTGGCATCACGGGCAACGAACACGAGCGCCAGGCCCGTCCTCGCGCTTTCGCTCAGCAGCCTGGCAAGCGCATAGCTTTCAGCACCATCGGGCACGCCGGCCAGCGTGACGTTGGCCTGGTCTTTGAGCAGGCTGTCAAACACAGCTACCGTCCTTGTTTTTCTTGTCAGGCGTCCCCGGCCGCGCCGGAGATTTTGTGATAGTCGATGATCCGGCGATAAAGCGGGCCATTCCATTCTTCGGGCAAAGGTTTCCGGCCGGTCATCCAGGCATAGAGATCCTGGTCATTGGCGGTCAGAAGATGTTCCAGTTCCAGGAGTTCCTCTTCGCAAAGCCGGTCGATCTCGGCATTGGCGAAACCGCCCAGCAGCAGATCCATCTCCTTCATGCCCCGGTGCCAGCACCGGAACAGGATCTTCTTGAGCCTCGGATCCCTTGCCTCCTGAGTCTCGATATTCGTGCCGGAAGTTTCGGACATGAGGAACCTATCTGGAGCATTGCCGGAGACGCGCTGGAGACAATCGGAATTCAACAGAACGCGGCCCGGTCGGAAACGTGCCGGATATATAGCGTCAGTCTTCCGGCTTGTCAGCGCCCGAGTTCACAGAATGTTCCGATTGTTGCGCATGTGGCCGGGTTCGTGGCAGAACAAGCTTCCCATTCGCCGAATGTGCTGCCGACATCCAGAGGTTTTTGCCTGAATATGCGCCCGCCGGTCCTCGATCCCCTGTTTGCTCCGGTTTCAACGCTTCCCGGGATCGGACCGAAAATCGCCAAGCTGGTTTCCGGACTGGTCGGCGGCCAGCCGGACAGGGATGCGACGGTTGCCGATCTCCTGTTTCACATTCCGCAGAGCGTGATCGACCGGCGTCACAAGCCCGGCATCGCCTATTCGGAAAATGGCGATATCGTCACACTGGACGTCACCATCGGGAGGCACATGCCTCCACCCCGGCACTCCAAGGCCCCCTACAGGATTCCGGCCCATGACGAGACCGGGCAGATCACCTTCGTCTTCTTTCATCCGCGCCGGGACTGGCTGGAGAAGACGTTTCCGGAAGGGGAAAGGAGAATCGTCTCCGGCAAGGTCGACTGGTTCAACGATCGCCCCCAGATGGTGCACCCGGACTATTCGCTGAAGCCGGAAGAGGCCGCCACGATGCCGGTACTCGAACCGGTTTACCCGCTGACGGCGGGCCTTCCCTCCAAGACGCTGCAAAAGGCCATTCACGCGGCGCTGGAGAAAGTCCCGGACCTGCCGCAATGGCTGAACGAACCCCATTTGCACAAGACCGGCTGGCCGGATTTCGCTGAAAGCCTGCGCACGCTGCATGTGCCGCAGGAGCGAACCGACATCGAGCCTCATTCTCTCTATATGGAGCGGCTCGCCTACGATGAGCTGCTTGCCAGCCAGCTTGCGCTGGCGATGGTCCGGGCGCATATGCGCACGCTCGGCGGCATCGCCCGCGTCCCGAGTGGAAACCTGCAGAAGGCCGTCATCGACGCCCTGCCCTTCCAACTCACGGAAAGCCAGGCGGCAGCTATCAGGGAAATCAACGAGGACCTCGCAAAACCCGTTCGGATGCTGCGTCTTCTTCAAGGGGATGTCGGGGCCGGAAAGACCGTCGTGGCCCTGGCGGCCCTTGCCCAGGTGATCGAAACCGGCGCGCAGGGCGCGATCATGGCACCGACCGAAATTCTTGCCCGCCAGCACTTCGCATCGATGGGGCCGCTTTGCGAAAAGGCGGGCATTCGCATCGCCTTGGTTACCGGCAAGGACAGTCAAAAGGAAAGACGCATCCGCCAGGAGCAGCTGGAGGCCGGCGAGACCGACCTTGTTGTGGGAACTCATGCCCTTTTTCAGGGAACGGTCGGTTTCAAGAATCTCGGCATGGTGGTCGTTGACGAGCAGCATCGTTTCGGTGTCCACCAGCGTCTGGCCTTGTCAGCCAAGGGACAGGGTGTCGATGTCCTGGTGATGACGGCAACGCCCATACCGCGAACCCTCGTCCTGACCTGCTTCGGCGACATGGACGTCTCACGCTTGACCGGCAAACCCGCGGGACGCAAACCCGTCAAGACCGTTTCCGTGTCGCTGGACCGTCTGGATGAGATCATTGCCCGTGTGGGCGCGGCCGTTGCGCAAGGGCAGAAGGTCTACTGGGTCTGTCCGCTCGTCGAAGAATCGGAAAAGATTGACCTGGCCGCGGTTGAAGAACGCCACAGGGTCCTGGAACAGGAGCTCTCACAGCGGATATCGCTCGTCCATGGCAGGATGAGCGCCGCCGACAAAGACGCTGCGATGGCGGATTTCAAATCGGGCGTCACCAAGATCCTGGTCGCGACGACCGTCATCGAAGTCGGTGTCGACGTGCCGGATGCAACCATCATCGTCATAGAACATGCGGAACGCTTCGGCCTTGCGCAGCTTCACCAGCTTCGCGGCCGCGTCGGCCGGGGCGACAAGCCGTCCTCCTGCGTCCTTCTTTACAAGGGCCCGCTGGGGGAAACCGCCGGCGCACGCCTCAACATCATGCGCGAGACCAATGACGGCTTCCTGATTGCGGAGGAAGACCTGAAACTGCGGGGCGGCGGTGAAATCCTGGGCACGCGCCAGTCCGGCACGCCGGGTTTCCGCATTGCCCGGGCGGAGGAGCATGCCGATCTGATGGAAGTCGCCCGGGACGATGCCAGGCTGATCCTGGAAACCGACCCGGAGCTCAAATCAAGGCGCGGCGAGGCGTTGCGCTGCCTGCTCTACCTTTTCGGGCGGGATGCCGCGATCCGGCTGCTGAGAGCCGGCTGATCAGGCATCTTCGGACTTGCGGACCTTTTCCATCTTTTCCGGGTCCGCGATCGCGTCCTCGAGGATTTCCGGGTATTTCGGATTCACCAGACCGGCGGAAATGACCAGCTTGGCGGCATCTTCGATGCTCATTGTGAGTTCGATGATATCTTTCTTGGGCACGAAAAGCAGGAAGCCTGACGTCGGGTTGGGCGTCGTCGGCAGAAACACCGAAACCGTGTCCGCCACATCCTTCAGACGCCTGGATACTTCGCCCTTGGTATCTGTCGAGATGAAAACGATCGCCCAAAGGCCCTTTCTCGGATATTCGATCAGCGCGGCCTTATTGAAATTGGCGCCCCGTTCTTCAAGAATAGTCTCAAAAATCTGCTTCAAGCCATTGTAGATATTGCGAACAAGCGGCATCCGACCGACGATTTTATCGCCGATAGAAATCAGGCTCCGGCCGAGGAAGTTGGCTGCCAGGAACCCGACGATCGTCAAAACGAAAACGGCGACGATCAGCCCGAACCCCGGAACGGCGAACGGCAGATAGGTGTCCGGATTATAGACCTTGGGAACAAACGGCTTCACCCAGCCGTCCACCCATTTGATGAATGTCCAGGTCAGCCAAAGAGTGATGCCGATGGGGCCGGTGATCACCAGGCCTGTCAGAAAATAGTTCCGCAAGCGTGTTGCCGCACCGTGCCGATGGCCGATCTGCGGATTGTCTGATTTCTGCTTATTCCGACTCATAGGCGAGACCCGATCAGATTCCTTTGAGATTTGTCTTTCCACCAGCTCCGCACTTAGATAAGCATCTTTATCGCAGCGCGGTATCCTTCGCGTGGTTTATTTTTCAGCGGTATATCCGAAAAATGCCGATGTCGGAGGCAATTTTGCGGCGAACCACATTCAAACTGCTCGGCATCGGATGTGTTGGCCTTGGTATTGCCGGTGCGTTTTTACCGCTTTTGCCCAGTACGATCTTTTTCATACTGGCCGCCGCCAGTTTCGCCCGCTCCTCACCAGCCCTCGAAGCCAGAATTCTGAAGCATCCCGTCGTCGGACCTCCCGTCCTTGCCTGGCGCAAATATGGCGCGATCCCGCTCAAGGCCAAGGTATTTGCTCTGGTCGGCATGGCAATCGGATATGCCGTCTTTCTGCTGGTGACACAGCCTGTCCTGTGGCTCGCCGTCGTCGTGGCACTCGCCATCATTGCCAGCGCCGTCTATGTCGCCACCCGCCCTTCCGGCCCGAAAGACCCTTCCTTGGATGAATGTTCCAACGAGTCCTGACGTCCGTAATCCCGGCATTCGGACGCAGCGCCCTCAGGTATCCGGAATAAGCCTTTTTCCAAGCGGCACGGCCGCCTCTTCCGAATAGCCGAGCTGTTCGTAAAAGCGCATTACCGCTTCGTTGTCCCGGCGCACGAACAGGTTGATCTTTGGACAGCCGAGTTCGATGAGGAAATCCTCGCAATGCTTCATCAGCATCTGCCCGAGCCCAGCCGACTGGTGGTCCGGATGGATGCTGAGATAATAAACCGATCCGCGATGGCCGTCGTAACCGGTCATGACGGAGCCGACAACGTCACCGGATTTCAGCAGCACGAAAAAGGCGCCATTCCGGTCTGTCAGCTTTCGGTCGATATCCTTGCCGGGATCGTTCCAGGGCCGGATCAGGCCGCAGGTCTCCCACAAGGCGATGATCTCGGCCCGGAAACGCTCCTCGTACCGGACTATTCTGAGGTCCGTTGCCATGGGCTTATTCGACCGTTACGGACTTTGCCAGATTGCGCGGCTGGTCGACATCGGTCCCCATGAAGACGGCCGTGTGATAGGCAATCAACTGGACCGGCAGCGCATAGATGATCGGCGCAACGATGTCCGACATCCCCGGCAGGATGACAACGTGCTCCGCGGCATTGCCGCTCTCCGCGGCTCCGCGTTCGTCGGTAATGAGCACGATCCGGCCGCCGCGGGCGGCCACTTCCTGCATGTTGGAGACGGTCTTTTCGAATATGCCGTCATACGGCGCAATGACGAAGACCGGCATGTTCTCGTCGATCAGCGCGATAGGCCCGTGCTTCAGTTCACCGGCGGCGTAGCCCTCCGCATGGATGTAGGATAGCTCCTTCAGCTTCAAGGCGCCTTCCAGCGCGAGCGGAAAGCTGGTTGCCCGTCCGAGATAAAGCGCATTGCTGGCCTTCGACAGGGGCTGGGACAGCTTTTCGATTTCGCTCTCCGCGGCGAGCGCCTTCAGCGCGAGGCTGGGGACCTCGGTCAGTTCAAGCACCAGTTCCCGTTCCCGCTCGGCCGACAGGACGCCGCGCTCCCGTCCGGCCTGCAAGGCAAGGGCTGCAAGCACCGCAAGCTGACAGGTAAAGGCCTTTGTCGATGCAACGCCGATTTCCGGCCCGGCAATCGTGGGAAAAACCACGTCGGCTTCCCGCGCGATCGTGCTTTCCGGCACGTTCACGATCGCACCGGTCGCGGCGCCGTTGGTCTTGCAATAGCGCAGCGAGGCAAGCGTGTCCGCCGTTTCGCCCGACTGAGAAATGAACAGCGCGGTGTCCCTGCTGCTGACCGGTGTCTCGCGATAGCGGAATTCGCTGGCGATATCGATTTCCACCGGCAGGCGCGCATATTTCTCAAACCAGTATTTGGAAACGAGCCCGGCCAGATACGCCGTGCCGCAGGCCGTGACGATCAGGCGCGAGAGATCCTTGAACTTGAGATGCTCGGCGCCGGCGACCTTCGCCTCGTTCGTAACGTAGTCGAAATAGCGCGACAGCGTGTGGCCGAGAACTTCCGGCTGCTCTTGGATTTCCTTGGCCATGAAGTGCTTGTAATTGCCCTTGTCCATCAGGCTGGACGTGACCGAGGATTTCGCCTCCGGCCTTTCCACCGGCCGGTTGCCCTGATCGAAAATCCTGGCGCCGGACCGCGTGAGCGCCGCCCAGTCCCCCTCTTCCAGATAGGTGATCCGGTCGGTAAAGGGGGAGAGCGCAATTGCGTCGGAGCCGAAGAACATTTCGCCGTCGCCATGTCCAATCGCCAGGGGTGATCCTTTGCGGGCGCCAATCAGCAGATCCTCTTCACCCGCAAACAGGATTGCCAGGGCAAACGCCCCTTTCAGGCGCGGCAGGACCTCGGCAACCGCCTCCTGGGGAGAAAGTCCTCTGGAAATCGCCAGGTCGATCAGGTGTGCGACAACTTCCGTGTCCGTCTCCGTTGCAAGCACGGCGCCGGCAGCCGTCACCTCATCCCGCAGGTCCAGATAGTTTTCAATGATACCATTGTGGACCACCGCCACGGAGCCGGCCTGATGCGGATGAGCATTGGAAACGGTCGGCGCGCCATGGGTCGCCCATCTCGTGTGGCCGATGCCGGACGTGCCCTGCAAGGGCGACTTTTCCAGAACGGCTTCCAGGTTGCGGAGCTTTCCTTCGGCCCTGCGCCGGACAAGGGCCCCGTCGACCAGGGTGGCGACACCTGCGGAGTCATAGCCGCGGTATTCCAGCCGCTTGAGAGAATCCACGATCCTCGGAGCAGCGTCCACCTTGCCCAGAATGCCAACAATCCCACACATGGAAATACCCTTTGACGACGGTCTCAATCAGCCGTCTGCTTTAGACGACAGACCATAGAATGCTGAAATCAATCCCTGTTTCAGAAGATGACAAGGAATGGTTTAAATATCCGATACTATGATTTGGCATCCTTTTTCGCCTGCAGCCGATCACGCAGCTTCTTGGCCCCGCCATCCTTGACGACCTGGCGGGAGCGCCCGAATGTCAGGGCATCCTTCTGCGCGTCCTTGGTGATCACGCTTCCAGCGGCAACGAACACGCCGTTTCCCAGCCTGACCGGGGCGACAAGCGTGGAGTTCGACCCCACGAAGCTGCCCGCCCCGATCTCGGTGCGGTGCTTCAGATAACCATCATAGTTGCAGGTGATGGTTCCCGCGCCGATATTCGATTTGGATCCGACGCTTGCATCGCCGATATAGCTGAGATGGTTTGCCTTGGCGCCCGCGCCGAAAGTGGCGTTCTTGACCTCGACGAAGTTCCCGACGCGCGTATCGGCGCCGAGCACCGCGCCTGGGCGCAGGCGCGCATAGGGCCCAACCACGCTGCCGGTACCGACGCTTGCCCCTTCCAGGTGGCTGAATGCTCGGATCCGGGCGCCCGTTGCCACCTTCACTCCCGGACCGAAGACGACGTTCTGCTCAACCACGACATCCGGCTCCAGCCTGGTATCGTGGGAGAAAAAGACGGTCTGGGGCGCCAGCAGCGTGCAGCCGCCGTCCATTGCGGCCAGGCGCATTCTTTCCTGAAAATCCGCTTCGCAGGCAGCCAGTTGCGCACGCGTGTTGATCCCCTGGGTCTCGACTTCCGAGCCCGTAACGGCAACGACCTTCAGCCCGCGCGCATTCGCGATTTCGACCGCATCGGTCAGATAATATTCGGCTTTTGCGTTGCTGTTGCCGATTGCCTCCATCAGGGACAGCGCGTGCTGGCCGGCAAAGCCCATGATCCCGGAATTGCAGAACGTGACCTGACGCTCCGCCTCGGTCGCATCTTTTTCTTCGCGGATGGCGACAAGCCGGTCGTTTTCCGTCAAAAGCCGCCCGTAGCCGAACGGATTGCCGGTTTCGAACCCGAGCACGACCAGATCCGCTCCGTCTTCCAGGGCCCGGCGGACCCTGCCGACAGTTTCCGGCGTCACCAGCGGCGTATCCCCGAACAGGATCAGGACATCGTCGGTTTCGATTTCAAGAGCAGGTTTTGCAGCAAGGGCGGCATGCGCGGTGCCGAGCCTGTCTTGCTGAACATGGCACTGCGCGGTTGGCGCGAGTTTGTTTACGAGCTGGTCCAGGGTCGGCATATCAGTGCCGGTAACCACGGAAATCCGGTCAGAACCGGCCTCCTTGAGTGCCTTCAGCACATGTCCGACCAGCGGTAATCCCCCGACTTCATGCATCACCTTGGGCAGATCGGACTTCATGCGGGTTCCCAAACCGGCGGCGAGAACGATGGAAAGGCAAGAGCGAGCAGTCATGGAAGTCCCGATGTCGTTAGATCCAGATTGCGCCTATATGCCCCGATCCACAGAACATTGAAAGATCTGACTGATCATCCGTTCCGGTTTGCGTTTCGTTAACCATAATTAACGACGGATACGCTATCGTGCATCAGATTCGCATTCGGAGTCGGGAAAAGGCGCTTGTTGGAGCCGCAGCCTAAAAAGACCTTCCGGGAAATCGTCCGGGACACCTTCACGCCCTCGCGTGTCGGTCTGTTGTCGTGGGCTTTTGCGGCCGTCATCATGGGCACGGTCGGGCTCGCCTCCTATCAGTTCGGCAGCCGGTCAGTTATGCATTCCCCGTCCCGGCTGGCGATTCCCGGTCTGCCTCTGCCATCCGGCGGCGATGTGACGACCACGGCGTCCATCGGTTCTGCCAGCAAATCCTTGCCGGTCGAAATCATGCAGATGCCGCGGTCCGGCAACACGGCGTCCGATAGCGAACTCACCGGAAGCCAGATCGAGGTTCTCCAGCGCGAGATCATCGGCCTGCGCCGCCGGCTGAGCGCCCTGTCCGAACAGAATCTGACCTATTCGCGCCGTATCGCCGCTCTTGAAGAGCAGGTAGCTGCCGCCGGGCTCGCCGGCAACGCCGGTAGCGGCCCTGCTGAAGCAAAGCCCGCGCTGGAGCCGGAGCCCGGCGTTATCATTACCGAGCCGGCGCCCGAAGCCGCAGAGCAAAAGACGAAGGCGCCGGCGCCACCTGTTCCTGTCTCCAAAATGGCGCCCTCGGGCGACGTCCCAACGGACAGCAAACCGGAAATTCCTGCCCCCGGCCACAACGCCCAGACCCAGGCGCAGGAGCCGGTCCGGATTGTGGAACTGCCCGATCCGGATGGTGAACCTTTGGCGACGGGCTCCATTCCTCCCCAGGGAAGCGGAGCTGACCAGGATCCCGAGGCCTTTGCCGCGACGCGGACGAGCACGACCTCAAAGCCGACGATGATCGCCCCCTCCGATGCAGTGGGGCGGCTGCACGGAAGCAGCGGGGAAAATCAGCTGAAGCGCAGCGATTTCGGCGCGGTGATCGGCCGCTACAGCACATCCGCGGCGGCTGCAAAAGCCTGGGCGGATTTCAAGGAACAGAACGAAGAACGCATGGGCGATCTCCGGCCGCTGCTGTTGCAAAGAACGGCGCCCGAAGGCGGGATCGCGCTGATGGTCGGCCCATTCGGAAATGCCGCCGATGCATCTCTTGCCTGTCTGCAGCTTCTCGATGTCACTGAGCTCTGCCATCCCGCGATCTATGCGGGCGACCCGCTGGTTTCAGCGGCCAGGTTCCGGGATTCGGCTTTCTGAGATTTCGGAGATTGCCTTCGGCGGCTTTGGCGGGACTCCCGGTTCGATGAGAGACGCTCCTCAAGACGCGTCAGCCCACCGTCTGCAGCACCGGGAATGTCTCCAGAAGCCAGTAGGACAGGACGGCCATCTGTCCCGTCAGGAACATGATGCCGGTCAGCACGAGCACGCCGCCCATCGCTTTTTCCACGGTTCCCATGTGCCCGCGAAACCGCTTCATGAACTTCAGGAACGGCGCGGCAAAAAGCGCTGCCAGCAGAAAGGGAACGCCGAGACCAAGGGCATATGCGCTCAACAGCAAGGCCCCCTGCCCGACTGTGTCCTTGGCACCGGCGACGAACAGGATTGCAGCCAGGATCGGCCCGACGCATGGGGTCCAGCCGAACCCGAACGCCAGTCCGATGACATAGGCCCCGATCGGTCCGGCCGGTTTCTTTTCAACATGCACCCGGGCCTCCCGATAGAGAATCCCGATCCGGAAAACGCCCAGAAAATGCAGGCCCATCACGATAATCGCCGCACCGGCGATGTAGCCGAGATAGTCCAGATAGTGGCGGATGAACTGACCGAAAAAGCTCGCCGTCGCTCCAAGAAGGACAAACACCGTCGAAAAGCCGAGCACGAAAGCCAGGGCGCTGAAGAACACGCGCCGTGAAGCCGCCCGCCCGTCGCTGCTGTCCTGTCCCGCAAGCTGCTCCAGCGAGACGCCCGCCAGAAAGCCGAGATACGGCGGAACCAACGGCAGGACACAAGGGGAGATGAAGGAAAGAATTCCAGCCAGCACGGCGCCGATAATTGTCACATCCTGAATCATTTGGTTCCCGGCATTGGTAAGCGATATTTCCCGGCTGCCCGGGATGTCAGAACTCTGATTAGTCCGATCAAGACCCTTCGCAAAAACAATTGCCGCTCACCTTTTGGCGAGCGGTCACTGGCCTCGCGATTATTGGGCCTGACTGTTAGCAGGTAAAAGGCCCTGTTCCTGGAAAAACTTCAATGCGCCAGGATGTAGCGGCGCGGGCATTCGATCGGAAACGATGCCGTCCAGCGTCAGCCGGTTGAGGGCCGGGTCCAGGCGTTTGAAACTTTCGAAATGCTCCACCACCGCCTCAACCAGCGTATAGGCGATCGTCTCCGGCATATTTGCCGAGGTCACGATCGTGGCAACAACGCCGAAGGAGGCGACCGGGTCCCGAAAGCCGTACAGCTCCGCGGGTATGGCCGCGTTCACGTAATACGGTGCTTCCCGCAGCAATGCGTCCACCGCCTTGCTTTCAATGCCGATCAGCCGGATTGCGCACTGTGCCTGCGTTTCCTCGATCAGGCTTGCGGGATGGCCGATAAGTTCAAAATAAGCGTCGATCTCACCGGTGCACAGGGCATCCGCCAACTCTGATGTCTTGAGATATGACACATGCTGCAGATCCTTTGTCTCCCAGCCCAGTCGGCTTATCAGCGCCTCCCAGGATGCTTGCGAACCGGATCCCTTGCCGCCGACATTGACCTTCGCGGATTTCAGGCCATCAAATTCGAGGAAGGCGGAATCTGCCCTCACGACAATCGTCGCGACTTCCGAATGCAAGGACGCGACCGAGCGAAGCTGTTCGAACGGTCCATCCTCCTCAAACGCCGACGTGCCGTGATACGCATGATGCTGCCAGTCGGACTGAACGAAGCCGAAATCCAGTATGGCCGAGCGGATTTGTTCGATGTTTGCAACCGATCCAAGCGTCGCTTCCGCCGAACAACGAACGCCGTGGCGCGCCCGCTCCTTGTTCACCATCTGGCACACCGCACGGCCGGACGGATAATAGACGCCCGTAACGCCGCCTGTTCCGATCGTGATGAAGACCTGCTCCTGAGCATGCCCTGCGGTCTGGACGAACGGGAAAGCGCATAGCAAGGCGGCCATGCAACCAAGGACCCTGAGCGCAAACCTGCCGCGCGAATATGAAATGTTCCGATGAGACCGATTGATGCCGTTGAACATGCGCCTGGACAAGCCCCTACCCCCTCTGTCACCTGACACAGTATTTGGCAGGATAGACATGCCGTCGCAACGTTTTCCACAGCGACCGGCATTCAGGTTCACTCACCTGTATGCAGGTCCGGCGGTCGCACGCAGCGCGGCATGCGCCACAGGCAGCGCCCGACAGGACTTGTGCCCGGCTGGTCGCTCCCGAGAATCCGGGAATCAAAAAAGGCGCCAACGCGCCTCACAATCGATCTTCGGTCAGGATATGTTCCGGCCTGCTCCGGCCGGTCATATCCAGGTATTTTCAGCTGTTCCGGCCGCCATTGATGACTTCAAAAAGCTTGCCGTTCAGCTCCTCTTCATCCTCGCCGTTCCGCAAACCCTGCCGCCACTGATCCAGGATCAGCCGCAGTCCCAGGGTTTCGCGATTGTGCGGAAGATCGCCGATGAAAGATGCGAAAAAGGCATCCAGGTGATCCCGGTCGATCAGGCCTTGGTCTATCAACCCGTGAATCAGGGTCATCGTCGCAGCGATATGTCCCTTCACGAAATCGAACTCCACGGAGTTCGTTTCAGTGTCCATCGTCGTAGTGTGCATGTAACCTCTCATGTGCCGGATAACGTTACCCCACAAAGCTTTTCCGCGCTACCTGACAGTTTTTGCAGGAGAATAGACCCTAATTTCTTAAAAATGAACATAGTAAATTAGCACCGTAAAAATATTTTGGGCTGTTCTTTGGATTATTACCATCCGGTATTCTATTCAATGGCACAATACTAGATAAATCTCGGTGCGATCAGGTTGAAAATTTGTGATTTCAAAGCCAACACTTCGAAAATGCTGTTTCCCCGGGCCTGTTGAAAAAATCCAAATTGCCTCTTGCAATGTCCTCTATGTCGGCCTAAACACACGCCACCAACGCGATGGCGCAGCAATCAAGGCGCTCATCTGCACCGGAAATTTGGTGAGAGCCGATAGCTCAGCTGGTAGAGCAACTGACTTTTAATCAGTAGGTCCAGGGTTCGAGCCCCTGTCGGCTCACCAAAAATTCCAGAAAAAACAATCCCTTGCATGACACTTGGAACCCAGAGATTGACACTCTCAACGATTTGGGTTCCGTATTGGGTTCCGGAGGATCTGCCTTGGAAACCCTGAAGATGACTGATCGCTGGCTTCAGTCCCTGAGGCCGGCCGACACCCGACAAGAATTTGCTGACAGTCTATCTCCAGGTCTTCGGTTGCGCGTTGGCTCGCGATCAATGGCGTGGTCCGTCCTGGTCAGAGGCCCGGAAGGAAGGAAAAGAATAGCCCTCGGCAAGTATCCAGCAATGGGGCTCAAGGAAGCGCGCCAGCGAGCCGCAGACGCAGCCGATGAAGCTCGCTCGACGCAGCCAAAAGGGGCACCCGAACACGACCATAGGGTCGGCACAGTGCGTGACCTGTTCAGCTTCGTAATCGGCCAGATGCGCGCCGAGAAAGTTGCGACCGCAGACGAATACGAGAACTACCTAATCAAACGGGAAGACAGTGCGCTCAACGTCATTGGTCTCGACGATGAAGGAAACGATATTCCCGCAAACAGCGTGACGCCCGACGACGTGACCAGGTGGCTGAGGAAGTTCCACGAGGCCGGCGCTCTGACCGGACACCCGCGCGCCTATCTGTCCGCCGCCTTTAGCCGTGGCCTATCGGCCGATTATGACCCGACCAATCCGAACCCGAACATACGCTTCAACTTAACCGCTAATCCGGTTACGCATGTCGGCGGCAAAATGAAAGGCAAGGCGCGCGATCGGACGTTGTCCATGCAGGAGCTGATCGATTTCTGGCACGGCTATCACGGCCGTGGAGTCAGCCCCCAAATGAAACTGACCTTCCGACTCATTATAAGTATGGGCGGTGTACGCATTTCCGAAATCGTCCGCAGTCAGAAGAGTTGGTACCAGGAACGACCGCTGGGGCGCTGGATAGCTTTGCCGAAAACCAAAAACAATCACCCGCACGACCTTCCTTTGACCAGGATGGCGGAAGCTGTCTATGAAGCGGCAATGTTGATCTCAGATGCTGGCAGCCCATACCTGTTCCCCAAAAGCCATCAGCCGGACGAGCCGCAGACCCTGAACAGCATTAGTCAGGCAGCCCGAAAGTGGTGTGCCAGGCAAAAGGCCGAGCCCTTTCAACCCCGGGACCTTCGCCGGACCATCAAAACGCTACTGATCGATCGGAATCCAAATCTGAACCGAGATTGGATCGACGTCTGGCACAATCACGGCCGGGCTGCAGACGTCGCGCGCAAACATTATGACCGGGCCGAATACCTGACGGTCAAACGCGCAGTTGCCGAAGCGATCGATGATCTTCTGTCCGACGTTGAGGGGCGCATCGCAGCCTTTTAATGCGCATTATGTTTCGCACCAAGATTGTCATTCATACAAGTATGCGCATATAAATACGCCCACCTTGGGGCATGGTAGATGGAAACAAGCAGCCGCAAGATCAAAAAAAGCTGGATGGGCATTAAAGGAGGGAAAATATGCGTAACTATATCGCGCTTGCTCATCAAGATGGGGACAGCTCTTATGGTGTTCAGTTCCCGGATGTACCGGGCTGCTTTTCTTCCGCGGACGATCTCGATCAACTCGTAAATAACGCTTCTGAAGCTCTTGCTCTGCACCTCGAAGGCGAAGCCCTTCCGCCTTCCCGCTCGTTGACTGATATTCGCCTAAACGAATACGTGGCGAAAGAACTCGCGGATGGCGCGTTCCTGATCGCCGTGCCGCTCATCACACTCACAGGCCGAACCGTGAAAGCGAATATCACGATGGATGCCGGGCTACTGGACGCCGTAGATCAGACTGCAAAGACCCGCGGTTTGACACGTTCCGCGTATTTGGCTGACCTTGCCCGCCGCGATATCATGTTCTGAGACGTCGTCGCACCTCTTCTAACGTACAGGGGAAAGGTGAATTTGCCCCAAAAGGATGTGGACTGGTCGTTTGCTTCGGTCCTCGGGGGCTTTTGTCCGCCTGACAGCATCCGAAACTCTTCACGTAAGCAGACTTGCGGCTTACAGCAACCGGGGGTAGCCAGACGTCCACCCAAAGTGTTCAACTTGGCCCTCCCAGCCCTAAGCTGACCGTCGGTCCCGCCATAACTAACTAACCGGCCCTCAGCACATTGCGTACGTTAATGAAAGGTCCTTCGACCAGAAACAGGTCAAGCGCACTTGTCGTGCTTTAACGCGGAGCGACCGATTGAAGTCTGATTGCATAGACAAGTGCGTCGGGTGACATGACATACCTTACGCCGCTATTAATGGGTCGAGCGAAACCTTGAAGTGATTGCAGATTATAGAATACCGCTCTTTAATGCTGCTCGCGTCATTGGTGCCTTGTTGGTTCAGTCGGTCAAACTCAAGAAGATCAAAACTGGCCTTTTCGTAGTCAGAGGCGGCGATTTCACGATTCTCGGCCAGGGATTTTCTGAAGGCTACTAATCCAGGGCGGTCCACCCGACCCAATTCACCAAATCTCTTGGCGCTTCTGAATAGGAGATAGTAAACCGTCTGAATACCCTGCGCCAATAACAGATCATCTTTTCTGGCGAAGACTGAGGTCATGACATCGAGAGTGGAAACCACATTCTCTTTCAAAAACTGAACTTTCTGCTCGTTCCCAGTTCTAAGTCTTCTCGCCAAGCCGTCGAGATACTCTCTTTTTGTATCAATGAGAGATCCGCGATCTTCAAGGGATTCCTCCAAAAGTAGAAGTCGAGCTGCTACTTCACGGTGCTTGTAGCGCGCGTCGTTAAACTTCACGCAATCCGTAAAGTAACAATGCCGAGATACCTCGTTGATTGCGGCGACCAAATCGCCTCCTATCGCATTCCGTTTCTCGGCGGCGTTCAGCGGAACCGCCTCATTGAGCCTGGAAAACATATCCTCGATTAGATCAATATCATCTTCTGTCACGGAGACTAGAACAACTGGAAGCACAAATGAATCAAACTTAATTCTGATTTTTGGGTATTTCTTTGCAATATCCTCGTATGTGAACCCGCCCATAGCTACATCGTTATCTCTCTGATACTCAAAGTCTTCAGAAAGCGTGAATTCTCCGTCCATAAAAGACCAAATTGTCTCAAGACGTTGTCGACCATCGATGACCGAATACCTCTTACCGCCCTCGCTCACCTCCCCTTCGCCCAAGTCGTGAAAATATAGCTTTGGTATATCATAGTCGTTAAGGATAGAATCGATCAGTAGGCGACGTTTATTTAAGGTCCAGACTCCACCGCTTCTTTGGTATTCGGGGTCAAGCTTTATCTCATCTCTCTCCGCGTAAAGAAGCATGATGGTTGCGTTTTTTAGCGTAGAAGTCTGAACATAAGCCATTACACAATTTCCTTAAGTGTTTCGCTAATGCTTGCGATTTCCGGAAAAAGGCTCAGTTTGTTAATTCCGAGGAGGAAGAGCTCCTCGCGTAACACCCCCTTGGCGTCTGCCGGAATTACAAACTTCTTGCATTGCGCGCCTGTTCCGACGTCCTCAATAGGAGTTCGGTCGTTGTGGTGTATGGTAAATGTTCCTAACTGCGCCTGAATTCTTGGGTTGTTTCTAGTGGCAATTGTCGCAATTGGGAAAAGCTGCATCCTCTTATCAATTCGGACCCGCTCAGTCGAATAGCTTTGAACCTCATCATCATCAAATGAGGGGATGTAGTCCGGCTCATCCTTGTCATTTATGTGTGCATGGGTATTCAACTTATTCGGGCGCAGCGTCCACAGAGCGGCATCGTCATCCTGATGGCTTTTGTCTACAGAAAAGTACAATGCAACCAATGGATTCTCACTCCAGTCCAAGAGGCGCGTTGGCATACCATAGTGTTGCATTAAGAAGATCCAGTCGAATGAACTGTTAGGTTTTGTCACGGTGAGTAAGGCTGCACTCTGCTTGAACCTTGCCAGTAAGCTAGCCTCAGACATTTTGTTCTCCTGGCGGAAGAAGCCAGGCAAGAGTGGCCAGCTTGCCTTCGATTGACCGCGGTACCATACCGCCCCTTCTTCGCGGTCTCTCTCTGCTCGAATCGCTTCAATCAACTCTCCGACGGATGAAATTGAATCAGACAAAAGAAACGCCCCCCAGCGATTTTGAATAGGCCTACAGAAAAATACTATTTATAAAGTCGATCATCGTGTGAAGCGATGTCAATAGTCCAACCGTAGAATTGTCTCGGAGCTGACTGCTTTGTCGGTGCAGCGGACCATTGTGCAGAACTTGGCGAATTGTTCCTATCTGCGGACTTTATACCAGTTCCAATTGATCAGAACCCATGTGCCCGTTTCCGGTTCGAGAGCCAGTTTTCGCGCATGAATTGCCAGATGTTCTCGACCGGTTTGACCTCGGGGCCTTGGGGCCAAAGGCAGGATCGTGATGTTGTCCGGCACCTGAAACTTTCCGGTCATGTGCCTGGCGGCCCGGTCCATCATCAAGGTTCCGGGGGCGACCGGGGCTGCGACTTCATCGAGGTGCTGCATTATGGCGGCATTGGAACGGGTGACCTACATCCCTTTGCCTGCCCTGCCAGACCGCGTAGCGTTCCGGCGTCAAAATTTTTGCGGAGTGAAGTGCGACCACCCATGCCCCCCTGTTTCCCATCGTGAATCATGATTTGCCCTAAGACGAAAGCCCGACTGTAAGTCACCGAGAAATGGGGGGGGGGGTATAACAGTCATCAGATCCGCCAAGATGAAACGAGTCGATGACGTGGAAATCTGGTGACGGACCGCACCACTCGCGTGCTCAGCGCGATCCGTCATGTTCAGTATTCACCACATTTTTCTGAAAAGCCGCTTTCGCTATCTGATCTTTAGTCGGCTCCACCATTTGAATCCGAATTGACCCAGCGTGCACAGACTCGCGGCTACGGTGATAATAGTAGCGATTTCAGAAAACAGATCCATAAGGCCCGCTCCTCAAACATGGTTTTGATGACCAGTGCTCGGACAGAATCCGAAATGCAGACGAGGAGCTGCTTTCTCCTCAAGAGCATGCACTGAGCTTGCACTCGAAGATAGGGAAAATAGTAAAGCTGAAGAACGCTAGTATAGCGATAGAAAAGGCACCGAATACAGGTGCTTGAAAGCTAGGATAACTCGAGCAATACCAAATTAGCACCATTATGCGTGCTTTTTCAAGGCACGAGTCCGTTTTTCCCCGACTCGAACCGCAATACCGCACAGCTGACCAATGTAAGAATTACACTCAGACCGTATTCTTCGTATGCTCGTCCTTGCGATGTGGCGATGCCATTTGACAAACATCGGCAGGTGTCACTCACTTCGCCTTTTTTGCCGCCTTTGCTGCAAGTTCCCATTCATTAGCTATTTTATCATTATTTAAAAACTTCCTGAGCCAATAAATATATTTGCTGATTTTATTCCAATCTCCTATGTATTCTGATCGCCAATATCTATAAAATAACCTCCTCTCTACTCGAGAGGTATTTAGCTGCAGCGCGATTAGTTCATTTTCATTTAGGTAGGCATGCAGTACCATTGCATCTTCAAATTTCAATTTTTCGAATTCACATGCTCCAAATTGTTCGTTCTCTGCGAAAATCTTTGAAACTTGATTTCTTAAATTTGTGGAATCATTCGTATTCATTCTGTCCAAAAGGCCGAATGCCCGATCTCTCTTTTCGCTGTACACTTTGATCGATGCTGTGATCACGAAAGCTGGTAGAGGGACAAGAAACGCGAATACTGTCGCTAAGTATGCGAATGTCTCGATAAAATCTTTATGAGACAACAAATAGCTGTGAATATAATCAAGCATTAATCTCAATCACCTTATCCGATTTCCTTTGAAACTCTACCACGGAAGTTAATTTTGGCTTTTAATCATCCATTCGGAGTGAAGTTGCGCTTTACTGACCGGAGGAATGTGACAGCGTTGCTGACCCTGGTGACGGCCAACTTAACCTTTATCTTTCCATGTTCGATCCGCAATTGTTTTCCTGATCAATGCGTAGGTTTACCACTGCATGGCCTTCGTGCAATTCTATTATTACTATTTCAGGCATGAATCGTCGTCGTAACTGTTCCTAGTTTCCCCATATTCCGCGCCACACTTCCATCAGATCCTTCGCAAATGCCTTCGGGTCGCGGCTGGCGCGGATGATGAAGACCGCGAGATTTCTGCCGGTCATGGCAAGAATGCCGGCCATACCGAAGGCCCAGCTTTCCGACAAACCCAGTTGCTCACGCATCGGTTCACCGAAGACGAGCGCGAGAATGAACCCGACGAAAAATGTCATGAGCCTGTCGCGCGTCGAAAGATCCTTCGGCAGTGCCGCCCCGATCGCCGCAAACGCTGCGATGACAGCCATCTTTGACAGCGGCAAGTCCCAAAACCAATCAGAAAGCTGTCTCATTCGCAGCTGTGCTCCCGTTCCATTTCGAGGACCAGGTCAAGCGACCTGGCGAGACTTTCGGAGATGTGGTCCGGATCGTCTTCCGACCATTTGATCCTTGCGAGGGCCGCGCAAATGTCGCCGACCTCTTTGGCCTCCGGCGCCGAGACGGATGCCAACACGCCGGAAATTACGTTACCGCCGCCCTGCGTGCTGGCGCAGGCGGTCGCGGACAGCATCAAGAGAGCGCTGAGCAGTCGTTTTCTGAGCACGATCGATCGCCTTTCGGGATTTCAGTTGCGCTTTCAGGATGGCGTTCTGCTTGACCGTTCGGTCATGGCGCCACTGGCGGAACAGCTCGCCGGCAATGCCGGCAAGCCAATCGACTAGAATGGCCTTCAAAGCCGCAAGCAGCGTGCTCATGCAGCCCGGCCGGCAATGTCACCGTCAAGGTCCAGGTCGAGACCGAGCCGTGCTTCGAGCATGTCGACCAGCCGTGCGGGGCTGATATCGAAATAGTCGAGCGCGCCGGGGACGGAGGCCTGCGCATAGTCGATCGCATGCTTCACGACTTCGTTTCGGACGTCGACGGTCAAGGTTTGCTCCTGCAGCGCCGTCAGCACTTTCGATTTGCCGTACTGGAGCGCCTGGAACAGGGCGTCGTCGATCCTGCTCTTCAGCTGATCGTCCAACTCAAGCCCGGTGCGCTCCCGCAGCGCGTCGATGCCCTTGCGGACGAGCCAGAGGGCAACGGCAGAAAGACCGGTCAGAACGAGTTCCAGGACGTTGCCCGTCAGGATCGTAAGGTCGACAGTGGTGTCGGCCGCATAAGCCGCGGTCGGGAGAATGCACAGCGCCATCAGCGCCGCAAATGCGAAGCGGATCATAATCAGATCTCCGATTGTCAGGGTGAGGAAGAAGCGGCTTTCGAAACGCCCGGGCCGCTCGGCCGGATCTTGTTCGCCGGTTAGAGGCGAGCCGCTTGGACGTGCATCCAGTCGAAATTGCGGGCGCGGCCGAGCGAAACCCAGCCTTCGGCCTCCCATGCCCGCCAGAACGGAATTGCATCGTCGAGCGACAGACGCGCCTGCGGCCGTTTCCACGACAGTTGATTGCGCAAAGGATCGAAGTCGATCGCGATGGAGAAGGCATGCATGGACAGACGACTGCCGCCCCGCATCCGTCGAATGTTCAGCGAACCGCCGAAGAGATCCAGACCGAGATCCTTGATCTCTTTGTCCGAGTAGAGCCCGCGAACCTTGTGAAACACCCGCTCGGCGGAAGCCGCGGCCTTGGCGTTCACGGTAATCCGGCGAACGGTCACGTCCTTGTCCCAGGCAAGCCGCATGTTCCAGGGCACCTCAACGCGGGCCAGGTTGGTTCCGGGTGCACCGAAGAATGACATGGCATCTTTCTGCCGGGGCCAAACGGAGCGCCGACCGTCCTCCGGTTCGTCCTTGTCACGATCCGGAATGAAGCCGCTCACCTCGGCCGGAACCCGTGAACTCGGTTGCCTGAGAGCGGTCACCGTTGCTTCGTCGGCGCGGCTGGTTTCCGCCAGCCCTTTTGCCCGCTGGAAAGCCCGCAGGGCGTGCAACGTCTTCGGGCCGATAATGCCGTCGATCTCGCCGCACGCGAAACCATGCGCAGTCAGACGGCTTTGCAGCCACTGTTCAAAGGTCAATTTGCTCACGTCACCCTCCTCGTCGTTGGGCATGAAAAAACCCGCCGAAGTGGCGGGTTGGTTGAAAGCTCTGATCTGATGTCGCTTAGCGGCTGTCGCTGCCGGCGCCGTCCTGCGGCTGTTGCAGCTCCAGCGAAGTTGTCGCGCCGCCTGACCGGCTGGCGGAATGCATGACGGAAACGATCCGATAGGTGCCGTCGACGCCTGGCCGGGTGCCGCTCAATTGAAACAGTGCCTCGACCTGTGCTTCCGGCATCAGATCCAGTTTAACCCGCCCGGTCCCGCCTTCGCGTTCTATCTGCTGTTTGCGCGCCTCGGCGATGTCCCTGGCCTGCCTTTCATCGTACGCGACATGACGGACAACGTTCACCGCTTCGGACCGCTCCCCGGCCGCCCCGCTTTCGGTCTTGTGGGTCTTCGGCTCGCCTTTCTTACGATCGAAATAGGGCACCTCGACCGACTTGAAGACGGACCTGGTCGAAACCGGCTCGATGTCCCATGAAATCAGATTGCCGCTGCTGTCGCCGGTGAAGAAACCCTTGATCAGCGGCAGCCCGAAATCCTGGCCGTGCTTTGCCAGGACCGCCAGCGGTCCCCGCAACTTGAAGGTTCCGCCGAGTTCACGGGCAAGCTTTTCACCGACATGGAGGAAACTCTCGCCATCTGCAGCGATATAGTCGCGCGCGATATTAGCGAGAGCGGGATCGATCTTCATATCGAACCCTGCCCGCTTAGCGACTTTCGTGAGGAAATCGCCGATCGTCCCATCGTCCAGATGCAGGCGCTGCGGTTCCTTGGCCTTTCCCTGCACATCGAAACCCTTGGCAGAAACCGACAATCCCCGTCCGGCCGATCGCGAGCCCGACGACTTTACACTGTCAATCACTCCGGAGAAGACCTGCACCCCGTTGAGACGCACCACGATACTGCTGCCGGGTTGCGGCAACCGGATCCTGCCGCCCGTATCGTCAAGCACCAGACTGGAACTGTCCGACGATGCCCCGGCCTTGTCGGTCACAGTGATCGTTTCCAGATACGGCGCCATTTCCGACGACATATCCTGTCCGCCAACTGAGACGGCCCATCTGGTTTTCCATGCCATGTGATTATCCGAACAGTGTCACGACTTCACGGGTCGCGGTTTGCTCACTCGGCAGATCCGGTAGGGTGACAACGGCGCCAACCGGCAGGAAGGGGCCGCGCAGGTCCGGATTGAGCGCCATGGTCTCTTCGACCAGAGCTTGACCGCGGACGCCGTACTTGCGCCAAAGGATTAGGTCGAGCGTCAGATTATCGCCCACGACATTTATTGCTTGCGGCATGATCATCTCAGGGCGTCGAAGAGTTGCAGAAGATACGAAACCACCTGGTTGCCGGCCTCGCGCTGCGGCGGAACCTTTTTCAGCGTGATACTGTGACGCACGACGTAACCAACGCCATCCCGAAGCAGCTCCTGGTGCGTCTCCCGAATATCGGTAATCGCAAAGGTTCCAAGCCTCCGGCCGTCACCCCGCATCACCGGCAACGCCGCGCCTTGCCGCATGTGCTCATGCAATGCTTCCAGCTCGGTCAGCCCGCCGATCTTCGAGGGGAGGATCTGCCCGCGCAGATATAGCTTGTCGTCCCCCTCCCCCATGAACTCCGCACCCTTCAACCCGTTGAGCAAAGGTTTGGTGGCGATGTCGGCCGACGCTGTGCGCGTCACGCCGTCGACCGAAAACGGGAACGTGTCGATTTCAATGGCGCCAATCATGTAGAGCATTCAAGCAACCCCGCTTACGCTATGGTCCATTCCGTGTCGGCCTGGATGCCCTCCAGTTCCGATCGGATCTCGTCGCCGAGCTGCCGCGCGATCTCTCGGGCGTTTGACGCTTCCTTGATGATGATATCGCCAAAGGAAATGCTGACCTGTCCGCGAGATGCCTCCGCAGCGTCGCTTCCGGTGAGAATGCGCCGCGTGGCCTGTGCACTGTGAATGAACCCGTCACGATCTGGCGTGAACAGTTCACTGCCTTTTTCAGCCACTTGATAGGTCCGGCCGCCAACCACCGGTCCGCCGGCAGCCCGGGCACCATCGAGCGCTGCTTTCGCGGGCGCGGGAGCGCCGCCGCCAAGCCAACCAGGCATTGACGGCCACCTGAAGATATTGGACAGGTCGATCTTGCCGATGGCATCGACCACTCGTTCCGGGATCGAGCGAAGGAATTCCCAAAGCTGGCTGAACGCGTCAATGATTGCGTCGACCAACGCCTGACCGGCCCTGCGACCCGCGTCCCTGAACCCTGCCTCTGCCTTTGCCGAATAATCCTCTTGGGTGAAGATGTCGGAGATCCAGCTTCCTATCCGGGCCGGCAGCGCCAGGACAGCATCGACGATGGCGTCGAGCGTGCCGAAAATCAGCGCCTTCGCCGTATCCAGGCCGGCCCGGATCGGCGCTTCTTCAATACCGAGGATGGCGCCGATATCGACCAGTCGGTCGGCAGCCCAGCCCGACAACTTGGATGTAAGCTCGCTGACAAAGCCGGTGATGGCCGTCATGGCAGCAGAAAGGCCGGCGCCGACAGCATCAGCAAAGCCGAGCGTGAATTCCCGGATCGGCTCCCAATAGCGATAGATCGCAATCCCCAGGGCGGCCACTGCGGCGATCACGGCCGCGATCGGCCAAGAAATCCCGAGGATCGCGCCTCCGATCGCGGCTGCGGCCCCTTTGATTACGCCAACGGCGGCAGTCGCTGCGGTTGCCAGAATGCCGAAGATCGTTCCACCTCCACCCACGGCCGCGAGCATGCCGGCTGCAAAAACCGCGACACGAAGGCGTTTCATCGCAGATGTGATCAGCCCCGCGCCGCGGGCGATTACGATCGCAGTATCCAGAACACCGCCTTTCAGGAAGAGGAACGCATACCGGCTGGCGATCGCCACGATATTGAGCGCTACAAGAGCGGCAGTCGTGCCGACTACGGCCGCGGTCACCTCCGGATAGGCGGCAGCCAGATCCGCCACGGAGGTGATCATCGGCATGATCGTTTCCATGATCTCCGTCAGTGCCGGCAGGAGAGCGTTTCCGATGACGATTGCAATTTCCGTCATGCGGTTCTGAAAGCTTTGCAGCTTCGCATCGAACGTCTGAGACCGGACCTCGAATTCCTTTTGAGCCGATCCGAGATATTTGGTCTCGTCCGTCACCTGGCCGAGTGAATTGGTCAGGAGCTTCGCGTTCTCGATCAGCGGCATGACCGCCCGCGCCTCATCACCGAACAAGTCGGTAATCGTCGCGGCCTGCACTTCCTTCGGCAGTGCCCGGATCCTCGCAATGACATCCTGCAGCGTGCCAACGGCATCCTTCTGCAGCCGGCTTGCAACGTCCGTCGCCGAAAGGCCGAGCTTCTTATAGGCAAGGTGCTGGCGCTTGGACGCTGAGTCCCCGCGCGCCAACGTCTTGGCGACGTTCCGGAACGAGGTCGCGGCGACATCCGCCTGCGCGCCGGCCGCAACCATTGCCGAACCGATGGCGGCCGTCTCCCGTGCCGAGAAGCCCATTGCCGTGCCGGCACTGCCGACACGCCTCATGAAGTTGAGTAGATCCGACGCGGACGACGCAGAGGTGTTGGAAAGATGGTTGAGAACGTCGGCCAGTTCGGACGTCTGTTCAACGGTAAGACCGAGCGCCGTCTTGATCTTGGCGAGGCTTTCGCCCGTCTCCGCCGCGGTCAGATCAAACGCAACCCCGACTTTTGCGGCAATCTGGGCAAACTCCAGAAGCTCGTCGCCCGCCATCCCTGCCTGGCCGGCCGCCGCGACGATCTCGCCGATGCCGCTCGCCGCAACCGGGATCTCCCGGCTCAACGCCAGAATACTGGTGCTCATCTTCTGAAGGCCGTCCGGCGTGTCGAAATCGACCACCTTGTTGACATCCGCCATGACGGACTGGAATTCGCGGGCGGCATTGACCGGCGAAGCAATCGCCTTGGCGAGGGCGTATCCAACACCGACAGCGTCCAGCATCCGGCCGCGCGCCGCATCCATGGCGCGGGCATTCGCCTCGGCCCGCAGACGCATTTGCGCAAGGCTCTTGTTGACGACGCGGGCGGGTCGCGAGACCCGGTCGAGTAGCGAGACAATGAGTTGAGACGTGAGGGTTGCCACGGGACCATACCTCTCGTACCCGGCAGCAACAAAGGCTGCCAGGCGAACTAGTGGTGAAAATTTGATGCTTGAGACCGGAGGCGAATGACTCGAACGGGCGGAGAGCTGCCTTTCGCTGCGGTCGGAACGAATGACGGAAAGGGGCCGTTTGTGTCGACCAAGCACTAGCCAGGGTATGGACTGGTGCCTCGCGCCGCCGCAAGGCGGGTTTGAGCCCGGAGCGACCAAGTCCCCGCGTGCAACGCGGCTACTCCAGTTCGTTCAGTCCGCGCGCAAGTGCATCGCCCATGCCGCTTGATTCCATATGCAACCTCAGACGTTGGTTGTACCCACCGGGTGTGTTCAGAGCCTCGATAAGCGTGACGCTTTCGGTCTCTGACAGGTTCGAGGCAACAAGTGCCCGCAGAAAAGCTTCGCCCTGCATCTTGTCCGAAACACGTTCTCCCAACCAGTCGGCTGCGTCGCTCACCATCCGTGCGACGGGCGAAAGCACGGCTTGCGCACACAAGTAGGCGGCCATCTCGTTTCCGTTCGTCAGGGGGAAGATGCTGTTTCGCGCGCCGAAAAGCTCATTTACCAGTACTGCGTCGCCCTGCATCATGATAGGCGTCCCTCCGCTGGAAATTCCGGGAAACGGCATCATGATCGCGACCGCACGCGCAGGGCGCACCATGGCGTCCGCCTGTTCCAGCGTGGCACCTGCCATGAAAGTGATGATCCTTTGACCTTCACGAAACTTCAGCGCTCCCAAAACCTCCGGAGCAACCTCGGCCATCAGCCCCAGGAAAATCACGTCACTTGCATCTGCGACGCCCTGATTGTCCGCAATGGTGACATTCTCGTAGGTCTTGGCGAGTGCACTGGCGTGACTGGCACTGCGTTCGGAAACCGTGATCTGATGCTCGTCCTCCGCGATGCCCCGGATCACGGCGCTCGCGATCGTCCCACATCCAATCACCCCAATCCGCATGTCGCTGCTCCGCCGTTGACGAGACCAACATACACAATCAACGGCGGCTTTGTCCGCACAGCCGCTGTCTTGCGGCAATCATCTTCGACTGAGCAACGAATGGCCGGTTCGGCGGGTTGCGCCGCGGCATCATTTCGGCAGGTGGATGTCGGGAAGGGCCGGAAGCGACGCCAGCGAAGTCGATCGGATACGGGCGGCCTGCGGCGGCGCCGCATGGCTGTTCCGAGTTCCATGTTGACCGATGCTGCGAAGTGCACGAACGGCTGCTTTTAAAGTTGAGCTCTGCCGCGATATAGTGAAGTCCTACGAGCGAGACAAGGCGTTGGGAAAAAGAACGTGCGCAAACCACAAGGTCGCTTGACCGACATTTTCAGCCTACCAGAAGATGAATCTGGGAGGCCACAAACTGTTCTTATGCTAGATCGGCTCACGCACGTTCCCGAAGCAGGTGACATATTGCGGGTTGCAGACCACACTTTACCCATTGTTCAAGTCGATGGTCGGCGGATACGAGCTTGCTTGACTGGTTGTAAGATGGCTGGCCGTGGCAGCATTGCCGTCTTGGTCAACAAACCTTCTGGCGACCTAAGTCCATTGGCCCAGCATCCAGATCGTCTTTGGATCACTTGGACCCCTAGAGACGAATTACCTTGGCACTTCCAAGCTAACGATTTGCCGACTTTCAAGCGCCTCAACGAAGATTGGAATGCCCATCCAAACGATGTCCGTCTCAAGATTGAACAACATGGTCAGATGCTGTTGGCCCACATGAGGCCAAACCCCTACGTCTACCGTGAATACGAAAAAGTACCCGAAATTACAGTCCGCTTCGACGGCTGCGCCAGGTATCGTGTCACACCAGTAAATGACCATGGCTGGTATGGGGGACAGTGCCGTTTCAGTGGGCTTGCACCCTCCTGGGGTGAATTCTATGAAATTTCAGGTGATACTCGAGACGATATGGACCCCACACCTTGGACCACCATGGAAGGGTCTGGGGGGCGGCATTTTCATTTTTATCTGAGGGATGAAACCCTTGAAGTCAAAGCGCAAGATTGGTCAATGAAAACCGAAAGCTGAGTTTCTAGTTCATTTTTCCAACGGCGGCAACGTCCCGCATTGCCGGCATCTGGCGGCCACCCATCTTCGCAGATGCAATGAATGGCGGCTTCGGCGGACTGCTCCGCAGCAGCGTATCAGCGAGAGAATGTCCGCTCAGGGCCGAAAACGGCATTCCGTTTCGGGTACCAGGTGTCAAATTTTCACCGCCAGTCTTTCGACTGAAATGCACGCGGAAGGTTGAACAGCAGGCCACTAACGAGATCCCTGCCCCTTGCTTGACCGGTTCTCCGCCCGCACGACCCTGGCGGCACTCTCCGAGTAGGCCAGGAAATCGTCGACCTCCCACTCCTCCGCATCCTTGACGGGCGTCCCTGTTGCTCTCGCGGTCTGGAGAATGACGTCTCGCCAGGCTACGCTTTTGCCAGCGCCTTCTTCAGATCCTCCAGCATGCCGGCGCCAGACTTTCCCATAAGGGGCGCCGCCTTCTCGACCAACGTCATGAAGTCGTCGAGATCGAGGTCTGCAATTACCTCGAACGGCACGCCTGCAAGAGCCGCATACAGCTTGAAACCTGCCCGCGCCTCGCTTTCCTCGCCTTCCGCCACGAGCGTATCGCCCGCTTTCATCCGGCGCAGCGTGAGCTTTTCGTATTTGACGCCATCATGCTCGACCGGCTCATCAAGCGGTACGTCGACGGATTTCACCTTGTTGGACATGGGTTACCTCGAAAGAAAAACCGGGCTTTGACCCGGCTGCTGGAATGATTGGTGATTGAAGGGTGGCCTACGCGCCCAGGGCGCCGCGGACGCCTTCGAAGAGATCCTCGCCGTTCCGCCGCATGATCCGCTCCCAGAAGTCGATGTAGTAGAGTTCTTCACCGTCGAGGATCAGCTCGAAATGCGTGACTTCCTTCAGCGCGTGATTGCAGCCCTGGAAGTCTTCCGGGTCGCTCTCGTCCGGTTCCCACTCGACGATCGCCCCCTCGATGATTGCGCGGGCCGAGACGTTTTTGCCCGTGCGCAAATCTTTATAGGAACCTGCAAAGACCCAACGGTCACGATGGCCGAGCCCGACGAAGATTTCCTTGTCGAGCCCCCTGATCATGAAGGCAGGCTCCAGCGGCTCAATGCGCGGCACCGTCCAGTCAACACCCATGACGCCCCCGCCAGGGCTATGTTTGGCGGTGATGAACTTGACTGGCGGGATGGTCAGCTTGGATATCGCATTTGCACGCGACGTGCCTTCCTTTTCGGCCCGGCGAACGTCAACGGCCGTCAGCATGTAAATCGTCTGCATGATCTGTTCCTGATCTGTCGTGATTTTTGGACGCGTTATGAAGAGAGCGACGCCCGATCAGGCGTCATTCGCGAGACGTGCGATGATCTCGTTCACCAGCCCCTCGACGGCCGGCCGCCAGCGGCGGATCTCGTGCTCCGCCAGCTTGAAGACCGGGGACGGCTCGATACCGATATCCAGCTTCAGATGACCCAGGCGGATATTCTCAGGGCTGTTCTGGCTGGCCTTGAACATCTGACTGCGCGGCGTATAGCCGATGATGTTGCCAGCGTTGACGTGGTCGCGAAGCGCAAAGGCGATGGAGTTGATCCAGGCCTCGACCGTGTCGGCGGAGACCCTTCGGCCGAGGAACTGGTTGGTGATTTCGATGATCTGCGTGACGATGTAATCGGTCCCGCGCACCTGGTGGATTTGTTCCCACAGCTCGCCGGTGTGCGCGTTATCCGTGCCGATGAAACGGTATCCGCCATCGGCGACCGCGCCATCGACGCCGGTCTCGCCCTCGGCAACGATCGACACATTGGCCGCCAGCAGCTGCTGGCCTTCCGTTGAGCCGTCCAGCGTCGAAAACGGGATCTTGCGGCTGATGCCGGCCAGGCCGAAAATCGGCCGATTGGCAAACGGATGGAACGGCAGCCCCCCGCCGACCTGGTTGTCGATCCGGATCATCAGGCCGGCAACGCGGGGCGACATCGGCCGGGTGACCACCTGCGCGCCGTCCCACACCCGGGCAGCAACACCGATCGGCATCAGGCGTTCGGAGGTCATGGTTTCACGGGCATCGATCGCGTTCGCGGCCGAGGTGTCGTCCACATCCACCGGGGCGACAGCCAGGATCTTGCCGAGATTGGCTTCCAACGCGGCAATGACCGGGTTCGTGGTATCGAGATCCGGGCGCCAGGCCGTCCGGCCCGCAACGACAATGCGCGGCGTTTTGTTGACCGCGGACGGAATGCCGGCAATGCCGTCGACGATGGCGGCGATCGAGGCGGCGGTCGTGGCCGCGTCAACGCCTTCGGCAACGCGAACCACTGTCACATCCGCACCGGCATTGAGATCCGACAGCTGGGCGTGGATGCCATTGACGGCATCGGCCAGGAGACCGGTCCCGAGATCCGCCATTGCAGCCGCGTCGCTGGTGGAGAACCGCACCGGCGTATCCAACGGATAGGAAGCCGCGGAAGCGTCTTCCGACGTTTCGATCAGCAGCGTCTGCGAAAAATCCGCGCCAAGCGCCGGAACGATCTCGTCGTCCGGACGCGTGAACGACATTCCGAAAATGGGTTTCGTCATTTCTCACTCCATCTGGGCAGGCATAAAAAAACCGCCTCAAGGGCGGTGCGTGTGGTTTGCCGTGTAGGGGTAATCAGAGCTGCAAAGTGCTCTGCCAAAGCGCGTCGATTTCCTCTTCCGCGAAACAGACGCGGGTACCAACATTTGGGACGATTGCGCTCATAACTTCGCTGTCTCCGGCCGGGGCTTTAAGGGCGGTTCAAACAGCGGTCGGCATCGGGGGAATGGGCAAAAAAAGGGGCTGACGGTCGTCAGCCCAGATGCACGTTGACGTGCCCCACCACCTTGCCAGATAGACCCGATACACACAACGGCAGTGCAGATAGGTCAGTTCGAATTTTGAAGCTTTGTGTGCTCAACCAGTGGCGTCAAGGCTTCCAGAATTCTCTAGAGCCGCCTTCAGGTTCTCGGCGTCTGTCACGCCGTTCTTGTATAGTCCCAGAATTCGGTACGCGACATTATCGCGTCCGTCGCCGGCAGGAATGTTGCGTTCCAGGCAATAGTCGTCCAATACCTTGGTCAGCTTCTTCAGTTCCTCGGGTTCAACAACTGCAGTCAACGGCATGAGCTCCCCTCCCACGCTAATTGATCTATTGCAAGCACCAGAGCAGTGAATTCCTATTCATATGGCAATTAAGTATAAACTCATCGGAGCGGCTTGGCGACTTGGATCTGCGAATTTTGAGGGCCGTCAGACCGACGCGCGATATCTGTTTCAAAGCTGCAGGGCACTGCGCCAGAGCGTGTCGACCTCTTCGTCCGTGAAATTGAGGGCTGGTGCGAGGCGCTCGATCAGGGGATGGAGCCGTTCAAACTTCGTCGCAAACATCCACTCAACTTCCGCTTCCTCCCGCTCGGCTTGATCCGGGATCGCTGCGATTGCCGCATCCACCTCAGACAGGGAGCGCTTGGCTCTGATGAGACCCAGACGGAACCGGCGAGCCGTCAGCGGAGGAAGCTCGTCACGTGATAGTTTCCGCTCCACGAACGCCTCCGCCTCGAAATCCCATACCGGGTTCGGGATGCTCGGTTCGCCTGGAACGAGTACCTTTCCCGCAGGCGCGGGTGCGTATACGGGATTGCCGTTGATCACCTGCGGAACGACGACAACCGGGTCCGTACCATCCGGGTTTACGTATGTTCTGATCATCAAGCACCTACCACCGCAACGATCTTGAAGTTCGAAGATGAGGGAGCCATGGTCCCCCCGCTGTTTCGTGGCGTGATCCGCATGGCCTGCGATCCGGATGCCCAGTGGACGGAAGTCTCGTCATAGGACAGGCCGATACCGTAGTTGTAGGCCGAGCCGTCATTGTTCGATCTGTCCACCGTACCGAGAAGCGCACGCTCCCCGACTGCGTAGCCTGAGGTGGCCACTGTGCACTCTGCAAAAAGCTGTACGGTCTTCGGGCGTTTCCCCAGACCGTGCGCCATGGTGTACCAAACACCCCAAGTGTAAGAGGTGGTCTCCAACTCCACATAGGTCAGCGCGGAACTCTGCAGTGCGGCAATGTCCGACGTATTCTGCGCAATGTCCGCGGTGTTTTGGGCAACGTCCTGCACAACGTCATTCGCGTTCAGGATCGCCGGGTCATCCACACCATCGGCAACTTTAATGATCCAGGTGCCGACGACCTCTTTACCGCGTGTTTCACTCTCGGAGGTGTTGACGACGCGGGAGGCATCAAAGGCAGCACCATCGGAAGCACCGTCACCACTTGAGTTCGTGTAGTGCCACTTGTTGCTATCGTCCCTGTAAAAGGCACCGAGCGCCGTGGTGTCATTCTCGATACGATAACCCACCTCACCGGTGATATTCTCGATGGCGTGTTCCTGCGTGATCCCGAGCGCGCCGCCAGCATCCACGTTGATCAGAGCGGACGGATCCCAACCGCGCATATAGCGGCCAGCAAGGTTCGGGAGACCCGCCGTCGTGCTGCCGTCACCGTTGCCATACCGGAACACTCGGCAGGTGGTCCCGTCGGCAGTTGCGGCGGCGCTCAGAGTGACTTGGCTGGGCCCATCGACTGACTGGATCGTCGCCCCCGCCGGGATGCCCGCGCCTTCAACCGGAATGCCTGGCGCGAACCCGTTGTCCGAGCCGATGCCGGTGACGACCGCAGAGCCGTTGGTGAAGACGACCGTGCGTTCCGGCGCAAGCACATCAAACAGCTGCGGGAACAGTGCCCGGCTGAACACCTGGTTCTGATCCTTGATGATCAGCCAAAGATCGCTCGGCGGCGTGTCCGAGAACCAGGGCATGACCGACCCGACCGGAGCCCCGCCACCGCTGCCGAATTTCTTCCAGGTCGCGGAGGACGGGTCGTAGAACTCGGGCGTGTCGCCGGTAACCCTGGTCTGGACTTCGACGCCGAGCGTCTGCCGAGCCGGTTCCGGAGCCTGTGTGGCATGTGCTCCAAGATCCGCCGAGTTTGCCTTCTGGCCGAGCTGCGTGGTGACCGTAGCGGCAAAATTGGGATCGTCGCCGAGAGCGGCCGCCAGTTCGTTCAGCGTGTCCAGGGTCTCGGGCGCGGCACCGAGGATGCTGACAATATTGCCCTTCAGTTCCGCAATGGCGTCCTGGACGTTGTTCGCCGTGAGCCCCGAGATCGGATCGACCGCGAAGAACGAAGCCTTGGCGGCAACCGCCTGCCATGCCCCGGTCAGGTACTGCAGCACCATGCCATGGGTGACGTCGGCGGTGTTCGTGTCGCTCAAGCCCGCCAGGGTGCCCGGCTTGCTTGCGATCTGCTGGGACAGTTGATCCAGCTCGTTCTGCAGGCCGGTGACATCGGTGATTGCGTGCCCGTGGACCGAAGCTGCCTTTGCCGCCAACTCGCCGTTGAGCGCGAAAATCAGCGTATCGATCAGGTCCATCGCCAGCTTCAGCCGGCCCATGTCGTACTGGAGGGTGTTGGCCTCGTCCGGCTTCGGGATCTGGTTATGGACCGTTACAGCATCTGTCGGCATCGGTTACCTCATCAATAGCCGTAGGCGCGCAGACGCGCGATGGACGGGCGGGCCGCAGGCGTCCCGTTCAGGGTGACTTTCACGCGGCCGCCGTTGGGTGCGGTGAAGCCGCCGAGCGTGTGTTTGGGTTCGGTCCAGCCCTGCCCAAGCGCCCGCGCGGCCTCCTGCGGCACGACCTGCCAATTGTCGTCGCCGGCATCGACCGAGAGCGTCACGTTCGCGCCGGCCGGCAGGAACCGATCAAAGAGCGCCCGGAAGCCGATCCCGCCGTCGATGGTGAAGTGTTTGGTGACATAGTCGGCCTGCTCCTGCAGCTGGCCGCCGATGATCGTGGTTCCGGGCCAGAGCACCGGGGACAAGTAGTCCGTGCCGGTAAGGACCGCCCGCAGCTTGATCGTCTCAGAAACATAATCGTCGAACTCAAGCGCCTGGCCCGGCGCCAGGCGAATGACCTCGCCGTTCGCCCGCTCCAGCTCGTAGCGGAACCGCGCCGCAGACGACTGCAGCTCGACGGTCCCACGGACAAGAAAATCCGTGATCGCTTCGACCGGGCCTTCATAAAGCTGGATCGTCTTCGTGGTCGGAGAGAACTTTGCGGCAACGATATCGACCTTCAGGTCCTTTTCGTGGTGGGCCACCCATTCGGTCCGGTTGGACCCGGAATAGAGCACGCCGTTGGTGTAGGGCTGCGATGAGACGAGCTGCTGGGTTTCCGGAACCACTTCGCCCAGGGTCGCGACCTTCAGCGCGTGGTCCGGATCGTCGGTCATGATGACGATGCAGTATTTCTCAGACGCACTCGTGAACCGTGGCATGCGCCACCGCGGTTTCAGGACGTCGCCAACCTGGACACCGGCCATGGGAACAAAGATATCCGCAAGCACCTCGTTTGTCGGATAGCCGTTGAGGGTGGTGGCCAGCTGGCAGCGCAATCCGTTGCTTGGGTCCCCAACTGCGGCAACCTCGACGTCGAAGCCCAGGTTGAAGCAGTCGAACGGCGGCACGAACGTCCAGGCGAGCGGATCGGAGTTCATTCCGCCTTCGCGGCCGCTGCCGTTGCCGGCCATGTTGTCGTTCACCCGCGTGTTGGTGACGTTCACCACGCGCGTGATGTTGTTGATGATGTTGATCACCGGCGGCGGCGCCGATCGCGTGACCAGGTGAACGCGCCGCATGACCTCAACCGTGATCTCGCCGGCACCTACAAACGAGGCCTCGGCGAAGCCGCCCGCAGAGCCTTCCGCCGTTACCGCATGCGTGCCGGCCGGCGTGCGCGCCGGGATCTGGATCGTGCCGGTGATTTGCCCGGTGCCGTCCGCGACCAGCGGACCGGCCGGCGTGACATCCCGGCCGCCGAAGAACAGGCTCTGCAGCTCCTCGTTCGGCGCAAATCCTTCCAGAACGAAATCGACGTTGAGCTGCCGCAGGAATTCGGCTGCGCGGGTGGACTGATCGACTTCCTCGGTAATTGTCGACCGGCCCGGCGACTGCCCGGGCGCGGCCGTGAACTCCCGCGTCACGTCCGACGTCCACTGCGTTTCGGTTTCCGTCCAGAAATCCACGTTCGGATTGAGCAGCAGATCGCCCGGCATCGGATTGAAGTTGGCGTAGGGGTTCACCTTCATCATGCCGGTTGCCAGCGGCTGAGAGATGATGACCTCTTCCGTATAGTCCAGCATTTCCAGGCTGCCGACGGACTGGACAAAGACCTCATAAACCGGCAGCTGCAGGATGCCCTGGTTGGCAGACGCCGTCTGGATCACACCCTCGTCGCGATAGAAGTCGTTCAAAAAATTGTCGGTGAAGATGCCGTCCGCCGAGATCGCGGCGCTGTCCGGAACCGACTGTTCCATCAGCGTCCGGTTCAGCTGATCGACCGCCTTCAGCACCAGTGCAAAATACGCCCGGATCTCTTCATAGGTCGCGACCTTGGTGCCGCTGTTGACGATCGTGGGCGTGCCGTCCCAGGTGTTGTGGATCTCGGCAACCTTTAGAAGACCCTCCGGAGCCTTCGGCGGCAGAGCGCCCTTGCGGGCGGAGATGCCCTTGATGATTTCCGGAATGCCGTTGACGTTGAAGCAAATGAGATCCTTGCGCGGGATCCTGGAATTGTAGGTCAAAAGCACGGTTTCATCTGTGACGCCGCCCGACAGCGTCACCGTCGTGGCGTCGAAGGCATCCGGGGCCACCTGCTCGAAATAGAGATACGTGACGACATAGGTGCTTCCCGAGGCCGGCTCAATGCCGGCAGGCGCCCAGGAGATCTCGTCGCCGGCAAGCGTATAGGTGGACGGATCGAATGTGGTTCCGCCCTGAGTGACGCTTTCGATGCGGACGATCGATCCCTTTTGCAGCGTGTCGAGACCGTTGGGGACCGGGCCACGGGTGACGTTTTCAGAGACCTGCTTGGTGATGACGGCCGAGACGATGGTGTCGATCGGCGGCCGCCCAACGGTCAAGACGGCCGTGCCGCTGCCGCCATCGGTAAACGTCTTGGTCTCGGCCGAGACAAGTTCCAGGTCCGGATCTTCCGCCTGATAGAGGGTAAAGGCATCGGTCCGCGTGCGCCGCCAGCCCTGAATGTTGGCCTCGCCTGCGGAAATCGAAAAGATCTGCTTGCCTTCGCCGTCACTGCCAAGCGCGGTCACGTCGCAGCCCGAGACGATGTACGGTCCGCGCGCCCGGTCATAAAGGGCGATAGTCTCCAGGACGCCTGTCAGGGCGGGCGGCTCCGTCTGATCGACCACCGTGCCGTCCCGGACCTGATAGACCTGAACGAACACCCCGTCGCCGCCCAGGTGCAGCAGATCCCATTCAAGGGTCTCGTTGACGCGGTAAGCTCCCGGCTCGCCTTCCGCATCGCTGCCTGGCTGCAGGCCGACCAGCGACGGATCTTCCTCATGGCCGACATAGGTGGTGACGCGGCGAACGCCGACAATCACGTCCCCGGCAATGGCGACATTGTCGAATGTTGCCGCAGAAACGGAAAGCACATTGCCGTCGATATAGATCTCGCCGGCCTGCAGGATGATGCTGGCGGTGGTCGGGGTGACATTCGGGTTCTCGGGATCGATATCGAGCGCGATCTTGATTTCCGCACCGGATACCCGGTTGCCATTGGCCGCGACCAGGTTGCCGATGGCCTGAGAGCGGCGACGGGCCAGCCCCTGAAGCTCATTGAACTCCGCAGCCTGGAGAAGCCGGTCCTCGGCAAAGAGCAGCGCCGTCCGCTCATGAGGCGCCTGAGGCGTGCGGTCAAAAACGGCGGGCAGGCCGGAGACGTGTTCGAATGCCATTTAAAACCTCATCAAGAACTGGACGTGCTCGCGCACCGTCTCGCCAAAGAGGATCGAGACCGGCAGCTGGGCGATTTCGGTGCCACCGACAAGGCCGGCCGGATCAAGCCAGAGCCGGCCCGGCCGGGATGCGTCGGTGACGGTGGCGCCGAAGACTACGGAAACGGATGCGGCCTCGGCGCCGAAACCGTCGCCGAAATCCGTGCGTGCGAAGACGAGCACACCGAGCGGGTTTACAAGACTTGGCGTCAGGAAATCGGTGCCGAAGGCATAGCCGTTAAGGCCCTGCTCAACGCCGTGACAGACCGCCTTGCGATAGCCGATCGTCTGATCGCCGCTGTCGGCGAACCGCAGCCATACCGGCATTTCCTGAAGGCTGGTCGCCAGAGACACGCGCCTGGCGCGCTCGGCATCGTCCGACCACTGGAAGTCCGCCGTCGTCCAGAGGAAGTCCATGTCGACCCAAAGCTGGCTGTCGATTTCCGGGATCCAGATGCCGAGCGCGGTCAGGTCCGCCTGCGTCAGCGAGTACTCATGGGAATAGGAGCGGCCGAAGGACCATTTCGGTCCCTTGCCGTTGACGCGCACGCCGCTCTCGTTGGCCCATTTGGAACCGCTCCAGCGCGTCCGGCTGCCTTCGGCGGCCGGAACATCATAGCCATGCACGCCGCGCCGGAACTTGGATCGCTCGGGAATGCTGAGATCGACAATGCCGGCGATCCGGTCGAGGTCCGCGCGCTCGTCCCGCACGCGGTCGAGATCGATCTGGAACTCCGCCCAGGCCAGTCGGCGGGCGGGCGGATCGAGCAGCGTGCCGGAATAGCCGACAACTGCGAGCCCCTGATAGACGGCCTCATGCGTCCCCCTCACTTCGCCCCAGGGCCGGCGCAGTGCAAGAATACCGCTATAGGTCGAAACGAACGGCAACAGCACATCCATCCCGAATTCATGGACCAGGTAAGGCCTCAGGTCGGAAGGCTGCAGGCTGTGCTTCCAGCCGGAGATATAGTCCAGCGCAGGATTGATTGCGGCTGCCGGATCGATCGCCTCATCGAGGGCGGTTTCGATCGGCGTTGCATTCGCCGGCAGCAATGTTTCGGTCATCGCGCCCGCCCGGCAAACTGGATCGTGACATCACCGATCTTGATTGCCTCATAAGGCACTGCTGCGACGTTATCGGGCGGCGCGTTCACCACCACGTCGGAAACGCCCGGAACCATCGCTGTCTTTGCGATCCACGAGCGGAAGAGATCGAGCCCTAACAGGTCCTCCTGATCCCGCGCCTGCCTGATGGTATCCGGCAGAGCGTCCAGAAGCGTTTCGGGTGCGTCCGGAGCAAGGGTTACCGACAGGTCGAGATCGACAACTGTCTGCACCGCCGAGACCACGTTGTATCGGTCGGAAACAACGCGCACGTTCGGCGCTTCGATTGCGGCGCGTACGGTCGCCAAAAGCTGAGCCGAAGCGGCGCCGCCAAGATCGGTCGACAGAACGGCGACGTTGACGGTCGGGTCCCTGCCCTCTGTCCAGGTCGCGATGTCCCGCACCGTGACATTGGACGCCATGGCAACGGCTTTCAGCCGCTCGTGCGTGCCGCCTGGCGAGCGGCCGATACTGGCGAGCTGAATGCGCTCGCGCAGACGCTCGTCCGTTTCGCCAGCAAGGCGCGCAACATCGTAATGAGCAGCAAGATGCTCCAGATCGCTGCCGGTCGAAAAGGCAAGGATCTGATTGCGCGCCACATGGTTGGCGCGCGCCCTCAGAAGCGTTTCGCGATAAGCAGCGGCCTGCAGAACGATCGCGACCGGATCGGTTTCGAGATCTCCCACATCGTAATCGATCCCGGCCGCGGCAAATTTCGCGACAGCATCGGCCAGCATGCTCTGGAAGACGGCCTCAAAAGACAGCTCCTCGATGACTTCCGGATCGGGAAGGCTTGCAAGATCGATCAAGATGAAACCTCAAAGAACGGATGCTGAAGCGGCGCCGCCCGCAAAGTTCACGGAGAAGGACAGATTGCGCTCGACGGCGAAGTCGCTGAGATGCCCGCGCGGTCGATAGTCGACCTCAATGACGATGGTCGCGGAGCCGAGCCGCACCTCGTCGGCGCTGCCGGCGAACGAGACGCGCCGGACAGAAAGACGGGGCTCCCACAGATCGATGGCGGTGCCGACCAACTGCTGAATGAGCGCAAAGAGGCGCGGTTGCATGGCGCGGCCGAGCAGCTCGGCAACGCCGCCACCGAACGGCCGGCGCATGACCCGCGATCCGATATTCGTCGACAGGATCACTTCGACGCTTTGCAGCGTGTGCGCCAGATTGTCGGTCAGCCGGAAGGTGGTGCGGTCGAGCCCCGACATCGATCAGTCCCCGGCTCCGTCGCCCTCGCCGCCTTCGCTGTGCTTCGCGCCGGTCTTCGGTTTTTTCGGCGAGATCCGCTCCAGCGCCAGGTCATAGCGCGCCTCTGCGTCCGTCAGCTTCACTGTCCGGGAGCTCGGCACGCGCGCGCCGTTGATCGTGCCGACACCATCGGCAACGTAATAGGTTTTCTTCTGCATGATGTCCCTCTAGATCAACCCGCCTTCAGGCCACACCTGAAGGCGGAAAAGTTGATCGCCCTCAAAGTGCTAGAGCAGCATGCTCTAGTGCGGGCCTTGCGTATCGGCGCCGCCTGGTACGACGCCGCCATGAACGTGCGTGTCGCCGATATCGATGCCGTTGTGCTGCACATGGCCTTCGGTGAAATCCACATCGCCGCTGACTTCCTGGTCGCCTTCGATCTTCACATCGCCCTTGATCGTGACGTCGCCTTCGATCTTGACCTCACCGTCCTTCATCGTGATCGTGATGCCGAAGGCTTTCAGGACGTTGGCAGCAAGATCCGCGCTCGGCGGCTGGTTGCCATCGGTGAACCCGCCGCGCAGCAAGACACCCTGGCGAATGTCTCCGTTCGGGCTGAGAATGCCGACCACCTGCCCAATGGATAGCGGCATCCAGGAAGACGATTGGCCGCCGCTTTCCGGATGCGGCAGCCATGGCGACAGCAATGGGCCATCTTCCGTGTCGGCCAGCTTGATCCGATAGCCTTTGGCCGCGTCGATCTCCGCGACCGGCCCGACGCGGACCATCTGGCCGAAACGCGTCTTGAGCATCTGCAGGTCGAGAACCTGACCGGTAATAATGTCGAACATCAGCTTGCAACCTCGACGCTTTCGGCGCCGGATACATCGAGCGTCACGGTGTCGATGACGGAGGCTTCGTCGGCACCGTCGATAAACCCAAGCCCCAGCTCCTTCAGCTCGGAAAGCGTCAGGCCGATCCGGGCGCGCGCTGCCTCGATGTGGTCGGGCGTCGCCGGGATCTGCGCGCGCATCAGGTCGGCGAGCTTCCGATCGTCCGCGCTGCCGGCTTCTAACAGGGCAAAGAACCTGGCGAGCGGCGCCCCTTCCGGCACGTCGCTCAGGAACTGCGGGTCCCTCAGCGCCTGGACGGAGAAAGTCAGTTTCTGAGCGGCAACGCGCTCGTTTTCGCGGGCGCTTCCTGCGCGCTCGCAAGTCACCTTGACGACACGACCGATAAGACTGCGAAAGACCTCCGCAGCTTCATTTGATCCATCGGAAAGGCAGCTGCGGATCTGACGGCCGAGGAGATCGAGATAAAACTCCGGCATCCTGTTGGTGAAGGGAATGCCCGGAATGACGGTCTGCATGAACCGCCCGGGATTGTCCGGATCCTCGACACGCTCGACCATGGCTGTCGTAACCCCGAATTCGATGCAGAGGTTGACCAGGCCATTTTCGTGAAACAAGCGCTGTTCGTCGGGCTTGCCCTCGGCTTCGTCCGTATAAACTGCAATGAACCGCTGCTTGTGATTGACCCTGAGCCCCGTGCTGTCTTCGGCCAGGACGCCGATCTCACTGTCGAGCACGTTGTCTTCGGCCAGCGTGCGGTTCCGGAGGGCCAGGACGGCAGCCTGGCGCAAGGCAATGCGGATAAGGCTCATGACTTGTCTCCGAGGTTGACGATCATGCGGCCGCGGCCGCGCGGATCGACGGAGGACACTTCCCATTCCGGCAATCCTGGCCGCTCCAAAGCGACAACCGTGTCGCCCTTCCTGATATCCAGATCGGGATAAGCGACCTGGTCGATCCTGAGCGTGGCCCCGCCGGTTCGGATATCCGTCGCAAACGTTCCCGACCGGTCGCCCGATAGGTTCTGATCGGCGCGGGTATTCGTTCGCAGCACGGCATCTATTTCCCGGGGCTCCCGGTCCGGATCTTCCCGGCCCTGGACCCAACCCGAAATCCGCACGCGTTCTGCGAATTCCTTGTCGTTTCCGGCAATGACGGCGCTGTTTATCTCGGCATTGCCGGAAACGATCGGCATGATAAGTCCCTGGCCTCAATCAGTTTGAGGTCACCAGTTCGACCAGGCACTCCGGCTGTTTGCAGACGGCAAGCCGGTTGGACTGGCTCTTCAGCTCAAAGCCTTCACCGTGGTCGAGTTCCTTGCGGGAAATGAAGATCATGTCCTGTTCGGGCGCGTCGTTCGCATGGGCGATGTGATGCACCGGAGCCTCGAAGGTCTTCATCAGATCCTGCGTGCCACCCGGATAAGCATGGCCTTTGCCGGCTTCGACATTGGCGACGGTCTCGATCGTACCGTCCTTCCGTTTGACCGGCAGGCCGCCCTTGTACTCGCGGAACAGGATATCACCGAATTCGAAGACGCGGCCCCAGCTGCCGCCCATCATCTGGCGGTTCAACTCGCGGTGTTCCGAGCTGTTCTGCGCCTGCAGCCAGAACTTTTCGACCTTTGCATGGCTGATGAACTTGTTGAAGAAACTCGACGAAACCACTGATTGCACGCCGTTCGTGGTCTCTCCCTGCAGCTTGTTCATCTGATGATCGACCACCTCTTCGCATTTGGCTCGAATGTCGGTGTCGGCCGTGCCGAGCTTGAAATCGACGGTCTTTTTGGTGATGTCGAAGAGATCGTAGAGATCGTAAAGAACGGTGCCCTCGCCGTCGGTGATCAGGCCCTTGAGCATGCCGAGGCGGATGAATTCCAGGGTGATGGAATGATGCTTGCGGATGTTCATGAGCTTGCGGGCCAGCTCGCGATCGAGGGACCGCGGCGTCACCGTGCCGTTGACCACTTCGAGCAGACCGTCCACATCGTCGACGGAAATGTATTCCAGATGCGGGAAGTGCGGGATCTCGAAGATGACGCCGCCCTCGGTCTCGTCCGGCCCGACGGTACCGGGCGCACCGCGCGGACGCGCCGCCAGAACGTAGATCTTGCCGTTCTTGAACTCGATGCGCACGAAGCGAGAGTTCTTGGTTTCGAACGGCGCGATGCCGAGCGCGTGCAGCAGCCCGAACTGGTTCGGAATTCGGTTCACCTCCTGGGTGAGGTCCGAATTCGTATAGAGGAAGTCAAATTCAGCCATATCAGGTCCTCTTGAGGATCAACAAAAAAGCGGCCCCAGGAGGCCGCTGCCGGTTCGTGTTAGCGCACTAACATCCGCATGTTTTCCAAGTCGACGATCGCGGCCGCTTTCTGCGCATCGGTGATGCCGGCAGGCCACGCGATTTCCGCGCCGTAAAGGATCACGTCGCCGCGGCGCAGAGCCAGGCCGCCCGGAGCGTCCGCGCCGTCCTGCGCTTCCAGCTCAACCAGCGACACGCCCCAAATGCGTTCGGTGCCGTCTGCCGCATTCGGGTCCCACTCAACGACCTTGTTGGTGGCATCCCCGAGTTCGACCGCAACGGAAACGACGAACTTGTCGCCTTCGACGAAATCGGCCGCGCCGCCAGCGATGGTAAAGCGGACCTGCTTGGCGAATGCCGCGCCGCCAGTCGCAGTGCCGACATGATTGCCATCGGGATCTTCGACGCGGAATTTTGAAACGCCATCGGCACCGCCGGTCGTGCAAACGACGGTGTAGTCGCCCGGCTTGACCGCGTTGGTGTAGGCGGGATCGGAGAGTGTAAGCACGCCGTCGCCGGTGTTGCCGGCATCGGCGGCCTGTGCAACGTCGACGGCCGAAACCCCGTAGGTCATGGCGAGAAGCGTGCCGATCGTGACGGCACGCGCGGCGCCCGAACCGGCCAGGAGCGTGAATGTCTCGCGGGTGAATTCGGGATTGCTCTCCGATTTTACGAGCTGCGACCGGCGCTTTTTGCCGGTGTATTTGTAGGTAGCAAGCATGTGAAGAAACTCCGTTTCTGTTTCCGGCGGATCGGCTTATTGGGCGCCGGCCATCCTCGCGATCTGGGCGCCGAGCGTACGCGACAGGCCGCTTTCCGCCTTCTGAGCGCCAGCGGCCTCGCCGATCGGGTCCTGATCCGACTGGCGGGCGTCGAGGCTCAGATCGGCGGAGGCATCGGCAGCGGCGCCGACATGCTTCGTCGTCATGGCCACGACTTTTTCGGCCGACATCTCAGGTGCTTCGGCAGCCAGCTCCAGCGCGTGGTTCATGCGGGCCGGGTTGCCCGCGATCCCCTCGGCCGACAGCACGGCCATCAGGCGTTCACGCTCTGCCGATGCGCCTGCACGACGGCCCTCAGCAGCAGCATTGGCGACGGCCGCATCGTGATCGGCCTGGGGGATACCCGCATTTTCAGCGGCGGGCGCGCTGGTCTGATTGCCCATCTGAGTTCCTCTCGTTTGGACGGTTGAGCGCCCGCCACGGGCGCGGGAGAGTTCTTCCAGAACCGATTCGAACGTGCCCACACGATCCACGAGACCGTGTTTGACAGCGTCCAGGTCCGGATTTTCCGTTGTGCCGAAGAAGGTTCGCGCTTCTGTCGCGCGCGCCATTTCTTCCGTAAGACGATCGCCGCGGCCGGCGGCGACGGTTTTCAGGAATTGCTCATAAAGACTGTCCACCTCCGCCTGGAGGCCGGCCCTCACGTCGTCCGACAGCGGCTCGAAGGGATTGCCATCGACCTTGTGCCGGCCGGAGAAAATCAGCGTCGGCTTGACGCCTTCTTCGGACAGAGCCTTGGAAATATCCGCATGCAGCAGGACAACGCCGATCGATCCGGAAACCGCTGACGGCGTCGTGACGATCTCAGTCGCTCCGCTCACGATCGCGTAGCCGGCCGATGCCGCCATGCCGTTGACGACGGCAATGACGGGCTTTTTAGCGGCAAGTTCCCTCACCAGTGCGGCGGTTTCGAATGCCCCGATGGCCTCGCCGCCAGGCGATGTGACATCGAGGATAGCCGCCTTCAACCGATCGTCCTCGCGCGCCTTCTTCAGCTGGTGCTTCACCCCCTCATAGGAGACCAGGCCTGAAGACGCGCCGACATAGGCGCCGCGGTGAACGAGCGAGCCGACGATCGAAATGATCCCGACGCCGTCTTCCGTCACGCGATACGGCGCCAGGACCGGAAAGCCCCACGCGTCCCGCTCGATCCGCCCCTCTTCGTCCCGCTCGTAGGGATCGCCTTCAAAGCGGTCGGCAGACGGCGCATTGACGCCAATTCGCCCGCCGAGCACGGACATGATGACCTGCGCCTTCTCAGGCGTGATCAGCAGGGGGCGGTTGAGCACCCTGTCGGCAAGGTTTGCAAGAAAGGTCATGAAACTATCCGAAGGTGATCGCCCGGCGGGGTGGCCTTTGCCCGCTCTTGCGGGCGCATTCGCTCTTGAGCTGCCGGATCCGCGCCTGGAGCGCCGGGATCTGGCTTTGCTGCCACTGGCGTTCGTCCTCGCCAACACGCGCACGCACGACCATTTCCCCGGCAAGCAAGCGGTTCAGAACCTCTTCAAGTTTGGGATAGACCAGGCAAGGGTTGCTCATGTCGACCCCGTCGAAGATCGAACTCATTTCTCGTCCCTTTCCTCGTCGATTGCCTTGTCGGTGCCGATCCTGGCGTCTTCCGAGCGTTCGCCCGGATGCGGCAGATTGCGTTCGTTGCGGCTCTGCCGCTCGCGTTCCAGCCCCTCGTGGATATCCTCGATATCGTCGCCGCGATCGGCAGCAATGCGCCCCTGCGTCTTGACGCCGAGGCCGTAATAGATCTCGTCGGCGCGGGCGGCTTTCAGCTCGTCGGCAACGGGCTTCGGCGGCCCGCGCCATTCCGCCCGGCAGGCGGCCGCCTTGCTATTGAGAAAGCCACGAATGCCGCCAGGGAACGGTGTGCGGCCAGTGTCGATTTCCTCTTCGAGCCAGGCCTCGTAATCGGCCTGCTTGTAGGGAACGGCGATGTGCTTGCGGCGGTACTGCGTGATCGGCCAGATTTTGGCGATGCCGTTCTGCAAGGAGGAATAGGTGGCGCCGCGATAGTCGCCGGTCAGATCCTCAAAGAGGCATCCAAGGCACCGGGCGATTTCCCTGAGCAGGAAATTTGCCAGCGGCTCATAGTTGGCATTGGGGTATTTCGCCCCCTGGAGGTTCAGCTTTTCGCCCGCAAACAGATGCGGAATTCGGCCGTAGTCGCCAAGCTTGATATCGACGTTGCTATGCCACCCGGTCAATTCTTTCATGAAGCCGGTCATGGGCGTCTCGCCCCCGATGGCGGACAGGACATCTTCGGTCGGATAGTCGCTCTCGATCGTCGCCGCGAACATCGCATGAAGAAACGATGCCGCCAGCGTCGAGCCCGACAGCCGGTCATAGTTCTGAATTGTCTTCAGGACGGGCGCGAATACGGTGATGCCGCGATGCTGGCCCGGAAGACCATCGAAAATGTGCTTGATGATCGGCCGGCCGAACCGGTCGCGGGCGCGATACTCGACATCGCTGGTGATGCCGTTCCCGTCCTTCAGCCGGAAGCGGTAGGAAACCGGAGCACCGTGCCTGTCCAGGCGGACGCCCTGATGCAACCGTTCCGACACGTCGGTGTCCCGGCAAAGCCAATGGGACGGCAGGAGCCGCGCACGCGTCCTGCTTTCAACGCCCGGCCGGGAAAACATCAGAAACTGCGTGATCCCCTCGCCCGTTGCAAAGAACTGGCGCAGGTGCGCCGCTTCCATCTGCCCTGCGGTCCAGCGTCCGCCGGCATCGCATTCGAATGCATTTCTGCACCGCGCCTCATACCGCCGCTCGACCCGCCGCGCCCATTTGGCGGCCTCGCTCGCGGTCATGCCGATGGCCTCGTGATCCGGCGTGGCGTTCAACTGAAGGCCCGTGCCGATGATCGTGGAGATCGCCGCCTCCACGCCGCCGGCAATCCAGCCGTTGTTCTGCAGCGCCTCGATGGTGCGGGCGGCCGCCGGCGTCCACGCCTGGCGGATGTCGTCGGAGATGTCGCGAAGGGCCGGCCCGGCCATGAACACGGCCGGGCCGGAGCCCGTATTGCGCAGATACCCTGCGCCGGGCACAGCTCGCCCGTCCGCAGAACCCGTTTTCCGCGGGATGACAGGAACCGATGTGCGCATGATTTCCTATTTGTTGAGGGCCCTGGAAAGTTCAGCCAGTGACATTTTCGGCTGTTCTTTCTTGTGGAACGGATCTTCTGCCGCGACCGTGAAGAGATCGGGCGCCGCCGGCTGGCCGTGAACATCGAGCAGCAGCTCGGACCAACGCTCCTGAGTGAGCCGCAGTTTCGTTTCCAGGTACCAAGCGAGCGCGAAGGCGTAGACCGTGACGTCGAACCAGTCGTTTTTCCGGCCGCCGATCTTCTTCCATTCTTTCTTGGCCTTGGGGCTGATCAGATCGCGGGCACGCCGGTTGACGGCCTTGCGCAATTCCTCTTCCGGATCGACCAGCCTTTCCGCCGTCAGCTCCAGGGCAAGCTCTTCATCGCAAAGATCGGCGGCGATCTGGAAGGTGTTGCGTGGCCACCGGCCGTTTGCGTCCTTGCCCTGCACGAAGTTCGCGAGGCCCGCCATGACCTCGGTTTTCACGTCATAGGCATTGACGGGATAGAGCTGAACCCGCGCAATCTTGCGCTTGTACTCATCGACGATCGCCTGACTCGTCGGCGTGCCGAGCCAGGCAACGGCCTGCTTTTCACGGCCGTCGAGCGCGTAGACGTTCGGGCGGCCGGAGCAAAAACGGTAGACCCTTTGCGTCGCCCAACCCGAGTCGACGCCGGACAGGTCGATCGACCGCTCCAGCCCGCCCGCACCGGGATATTTCCGGGCGAGAGCATCGGCAAGGGCGATCCATGGCTCGTCACTCTGGTCCGGAGCGCCCTCAAAAACCTCGCGGTCGATCAACCAACGCTGACTGTTCGGGCCGATGGCAAAGCAGGCCCACTTGATGCCGTAGCCCTGGATGTCAGCCGTCGAAACCAGAAGGCCGGCCTCGCGGGGTATAGCCCGGCTGACGACAGGGTTGAGGCGCGCAGTCTCGACGATCTGCTCATGATCGACCTCGGCGGAACCCGGATCGTAGGGCTCGGCAAGATCCTGCTGGCAGAACACGCGCCTTTTGGTCGTGTCGCCTTCGGCAGCCTCGGCACGGGTCCAGATATCGGCGAAGCGTTCTTTCGGGGCATATGCCGCCCAAAGATGGTAGCTCGGCTGCCAGCCGAGACACCGCCCCTCGCAAGGGTCGCATTCCCAGGTGCCGATTTCCTCCGGCGCGATGATCTGCGGAACCTTCGGCTCGCCCTCGCGCACACGCGTAGCAATCCAAACGCCGCGGGAAAGCATTTCGGTCTTGTGCCCGTCGACGATGGCCTCGTTGCAGTTCAGGCACTTGAAATGAACCGGCAGATCCTTCCCGGCGTCCGCACCGTGCATCTGCTCGAAGAACAGCGGCTGGAACATCCCGCAATGCGGACACGGAATGTAGTAGTAGCGGCGATCACCGGCCTCGAAATCTGCCGTTACCGCGCATTCGCCGGCCGTGCCCGGCGTCGATCCCTGCCATTCCTTCGCCAGATCGCCATACATTTTCTGACGGGCGCGGGCCTGGTCGCGCGGCGATCCGCGGCCGTCCACGTCTTTGGGATAGCCGGTGACCTCGTCCATGGCGAGATACTTGATCGACACCATCTGCAGGCCCTTGGAGGAGCCTGCGTTGACGATCTGGCAGAAGCCGCCGGCAAAGCGCTTGTAGAACGTCGTCGAGGACTGTTCGTCCCGGCTGTTGACCGGCACGACCTTGTGCGAGACGCGCGGCGTTGCCTCGATCGTCGGCTGCAGTTTGATCCGGTTGAACTTCGTTGCCTCTTCCAGCGTCGGCAACGTGATCATCATGGAACCGGGCGCCTGGTCGACGATGAAGCAAAACCAGTTCTCGATCGCCGTCGACTTGCCGAGCTGCGCCGCCCAACGGGCTGTTACGCGCCGGGCCGGGTGATCCGGATGGAGACAATCCTGCGGCTCGCGAAGATAAGGAACACGTTCGGTCTTGAACGGGCCCGGCCAGGGCGAACCGGATTCGGCAGAGACAACCCGGTAACGATCCGACCATTCGCTGATGGTCAGGTCCTCGACCGGCCGGGTCGCATCCGCCAACCCTTTGAACAGCACCTCCCCTCCGGCAGGCAGAGCCGGAAACATCTGGCGCGTGTCGTGAAATGTCATTGCAGGGTTTCGGTGACCTGGTCGCCGTCCTGCTCGCCGTCGATCGGCGGCGCATCGGCCGTTCGCCTGAAATCGTCGAGGCTCTTCAGGATTTCCCGGTGGAACACATCCAGGCCGGTTCTGACAAATTTCTTCAGGGCCAGGCGGATCGTTCGCTCATCCCAGCCATATTTAACCGACAGCGATGCGGCCTCGGTCTCGACAGCACGTTCGAACGAGCTGTTCATGAGCGCGATCGCATCGCGTCCGGCACGGTCAACCTCACTGGTCGGCGTGACCTGTTTGCGCCGCTGCGCAAGGTCCAGTTCCTTCAGCTCGGCGTCGGCCAGAGCCTTCCGCGCGGCGCCGTTGACCTTTGTGCCGGGCAGATTGCCGGCAAAGGCCGGCTCTTTCACTATCGGCGCGGGGGTCGGCACCGCCGGCTCGATCCGGATGTTCTCCGACCGGTGCATCCGCAGGCGGACATAGTCGACCTGCGTTTCCCGGCCGCTCCGTTTCGTCGGCAGCGCCTCGCCGTGCTTGCTCAGATACCGGGACAAGGTCGAGCGCGTGACAACATCCCCGGCCTTGGTCAAGCGTTCGGCCGCTTCCGTTATCGAGATCCAGTCCTCGTCCATGCGTGCATCCGTGCGCCTGCACGCGTGCATCCGTGCAAAGCGTGTATCGGTTGAAAATCGACCTACTGGTGAAAAGCCGGGAGCTTCCCGCCCGTGGAGGGCGAAAGGCCGGGGTACGGTCCCTATGGTTCGCCGTGCGGATCGAGAAACGCTGCGGGCTCGATGACCCCGCTGGCGGATCAATCAGCTGAAAGCCTTGCCGGTCTCGCGCCTCAGTTCATGGATCACGCGGCGCGGCAAGACCTTGCCGACCGTCGATTGCCAGGCCTTGGCGCTTTCGCCCTGCACCATCTCGCGCGGGAGGATGACCCCCGACGTCTGTTTCGCGATCGGCAGCCGGCTCTTGCCGTCACGGGCAAACACATGGCCGCTCATACCCAGAGCAACCCGCCCGGGGAATTTGCCGCCCTTGATGAATGTGCCGGAAAAGACCTTGCGCGCCCCAAACGGTTTGGCGCTGACGCCCTTGCGGGTTTCCCTAGCGGCGAAATGCTTGAGGGCAATGTCGCCGCCGCGTGCCTTGATCTTGTATTCGAGAGTCGTGCCCGAGGCCCGCAGCGGGACCATCGCAGTTCGGATCGTCTTGAGCTTCAGCCCGGTTTGCTTTGCCAGTGCCCGACCGGCCCTGGTCCGCCCCTGCGAGCCGGCCCGGTTCAGCGCCCGAGATCCGATCTTGCGGATCGATTTGGCCGACAGCCTGGACATGGCGCGGTCCAAGGTCTTCAACCCGGACACGTCAGACCAATACATCCCAAGCACGTGCGCCAATCCAACAAAAAACCCCGCGGGCGGCGCCGGCGGGGTTGTCTAACCTTTTTCAGTACGGCTTTCCTATGTCAAGTTGCGCTGTCACGTCAAGCAGAAATTCTCAAATCCGGCAGGACGACCGGCCCGCGCCATTCTTGGTTCTCCCAGGGACAGGCAGGGCGATCTGAGCTGACAACGTCCCATTTCTCCAGCTTTCCCCTCAGTTCTTCCACCACGAACGACAGAGCGCTGCGCCAGATCTGATACTCGCCGCGCGCGATGATGACCTCTGTCGGGTCCGGGTCGAAATAGAACTTCTGGTAGGCACCGGCCTTGGGCGCTTTGGTATTGCGATTCCACCCGTCTTCGGTTTCCCATTTGTGCTCGACAGGTTCGCCGTTCTCGTCAAGAGCGTGTTCAATGCGCATCTGGAACCAGATCGGTTGGCCGTTCGCGTTGCACAGCGGCTTCAGCTCCGGCACCTCGCCGTCCGTGTCAGGGCAACCGCCGAGAATGGCGTGTCTCCTGACCAGGTCGACGGGACGGCGACGCGCATTGGCAATGCCGAAGCGCGCGGCGTCCAGCACGATCTTGCAGTGCTTTTCATGCCGCGCGATCTCGGGCATAGGGTTCCAGCCCTCCGGCAGATCCAGTTCCAGAGCGTTGAGCTCGCACACCGCCGCATGCACCTTGATCGCGTCGGGATGCGGGTCGCCATCCATCGGCCCGAAATCCGGAACAACCCCGTACTCATTGTCATCGACGCTGGTCAGCAGTTGACCGAAGCCTTCGACCATCGACCACGCGGACCGGGAAAGCAGAGCACCGCCCTGCCCGGCTCCCGCCTTCGGCAACTCGTCGCAATAGGCCCATTTCAGAAGCTTCTCGATATCGATCCGTTTTTTCATTCAAACGCCCCGGGTTTCGCAAATTGAGCGGTGGTCCATGTGGTCCATGGTGGTCCAGTCAGAAAAACAACTGTATGGACCGCCTTTTTCGTTGCCCTTCAAAGGGTTAGCGATGCGGTCCATGTGGTCCAGGCAAACCGGCCCTGTAGAGAGCAGGTCCAAAGGGGTATATCGCCCTTTCGCGTGCGCACGCGCGCGGGGCGCGATTTTGTATGGACCACGTGGACCATGTGGACCAACCATTGAATTCATTGAATAATTTCGGTCCACATGCGGGACCGTGGTCCACGCTCCGGGTGGACCGGCACCGCGGCCAAGCCTATCTCCCCCAATCATCCTGTCTCTCCCCGTGTTGATTGCTCGCTCGGAAATGGCGGGTCGTTTTGATCGGCCGGCCAGTCGACAGCCTGACCGACGGCCTCCTCGAAGCTCTGCCGGCACGTGGCAAGATCCGGGAACACGTATGCGCGCCTGCGGGAGCCGCCATCGCGCGGCCTGATGTCCTTCAGCGCCGGTATGAGTTTCAGAAGGGACTTGCCGAACTGGTTGAGATCCGCCCGTCGCTTGATGCCGACCTTGTCGGCCGAGGCGAGGTATTCCTCATAGAGAAACTGCTTGGTGACATAGGCCGTTGGACACCAGGTATCGTCGGCCTTGAGCAATGCTCCCTCATACAGCCGCTCGAAAATGAACTGATCCACGCTGTCGAGTGATCGGAGTTTCTGTTGCAGGAGCGCGCCCGTGCGCGGGATCTGCCGCAGATTGACCGACGACAGGTCGAAGTCCAGGAGATCCGCGAGCAGCGCCTGCCGGCCGCCGGCATCCAGCTCGGCCATCATTTCCCCGAAATAATCGTGGTTTTCCTTCACGTTAGAGGCACAGTCCAGAACGCAATAGCGCCGCTCGTCCTTGCCGGCCGGCACAACCCAATCCTCGTTGGACGTCATCATGATCCGGACGAAATTGTCGAGCCGGTAGGGATCGACGCCCTTCGACTCGATCATCTGCGTCTTGGAGGTGATCAGGCCCTTCAACCGGCCTTCCGCAACCTTGTCGCCGGCCCAGACCGCTTCTTCCGCCTGCAGCAACAGACAGGCGCTCATATGAGCGTTGAACTGGCCGGTGATATAGCGCGGATCGTCCACCTGGAAGAAATGCGGCGCGATCAGGCTGCCCATCACCTCGCCCATGATTGATTTGCCGGTTCCCATCAGCCCGCGAACGACCAGGGCGGTGCCCGGCCGTTCCCGCGGCCGCTGCATCATGTGCGCGAACCAGCCGAAGACCCAATTGAACAGCTCGCGGTCCCCGTCGCAGATGTTCGTCAGCATATGGTCCTTGAGAACCGTCCATCGTCCGGCCCTCGGGTTGGGGTCGACCGAATATCCCTGCCAGAGGTTCAGGTAACCCCGCGTGGCGCTCGCGCCGTCCGGGTTCGGAAAGAACTCGATACCGTCGAACTGGCGGCGGTGCCGCTCCCCTTCCCATCGCTTCGACCAGGTGATGGTCTTGATCTTGCCGTCCGAGGTCATCACCTGCGTCGGTTTATTGTTATAGAGGCGATGGAAAGAGTCGACCTGGACGACGCGGACCCGGTCCTCTTCCTTTGCGTGCGGCTGCTCGCGCACCATGGCGACTTTCGAGCCGATCAGTACCAGCGACCATTCGGCGTTCATCCGCTCCAGAGAATAGCCCCAATCCTGTGGCACCGGTGCGCCGGACCCGGTGTCATTATCGGTGTCGCTATCCGCCTCGGGCAGATAATCGCCGTCGCCGTCAACCATAGCCAGCACGCTTGCCCCTTCGATCAGCTCCCGGATGTGCGCGAGCCGCATATTCGGAGCGTTGTCCGGTTCCCCGTCAGGCGATATACCCCTTTGGACCTGATCTCCCTCGGCCTCGGTTTCCGCAGCGATCCGGGCGGCAAGCTCGGCTTTCAACTGTTCATGGATGTCCGGCTTGGCAGCGTCTTCCGGGTTCTTCCTGTCGCCGCTCACGTCGCCCCCATCAGCAAGTCGTTGTAATCCCGCCCCTCGGGCGCCCAGGCATCGAACTGCCGGCGCCCGGGCCGGTCCCAGCGTGCATGCGCGCGTTTCATCACCTGTTCGGCCGTGAAGCGATCGCTGTCGCCGTCTCCGAGCCGGACCACTTCCTCGACCTGGTCGGGGATCGTCAGCGCCTTGACATCGTCCATGTCGGGCACGGGTCCTGGTACCTTCAGGGGTTTTCCCGTTTTGTTCTTAAGATGAGGATGCGCCACGGTTTCCACGGCCCGGCCGCCCATGGACTGCAGGTCGATCGAGGTCCAATAGGCCGTTCTGCCGAACCGCTCCGTGCCGAATTCGGCAAGCGCGACAGAGACCGTGGTTTCCCATCCTTCCCCGATCACAAGCCGGGTGAAGCCTTCCGGCTGCAGAAGCTTGATGGACGCATTTCGCTTCGAGCCGCGGATCTTCTTCGCAGCGACAAATTCGGGTCTGCCGTCTTCGCGTGGTTCCGCACACGGATCTTCTATCTCGACCTTCCGGCCGGGTCGTCGCGGGTCGATATAGGTGATGTGAACACCAAGAAACTCGCCATTCGGCCCGGTAATCGGCGCCAGCATCGCAGGGCCGGAGAAGAGCACGAAGAGTTCCTGCCGCTTCCGCCCCGCTACGGGCCGCTGATGCCAGTATTTGAAATGAGGGTTGAACCGGAGCGGTAGAACGAAAGGCAGCGGCGCCAGCCCCCGACCGCGCAGATAATCGGCCCCTTCGGTTCCACCGACACGGCCGCCATAGTTCCAAAGAGTCAATGACTTGCGGATCTCTTCCTGTCGCTTCTGCTCGGCGAACGCCTCCTGCTCCCGCCTCTTCTGGTCCGCCTTCGCCTTCTCAGCCGCGATCTGCGCCGGGCTCAGTGGCTCCGGTTCCGCGTTGCCGCCAAGCTGCTCCATGGCCTCGACGAACGTCAACCCCTCGACGTGTTCCAGGAAGGTGAACTGATCCCCCGTCGCGCCGCACCCGAAGCACTTGTAGCGATGTTCGCTGTCCACGCAGTGGAAGGATGGCGTGTTTTCGGCATGGAACGGGCAGCACGCCCAATAATCGCCGGTATGCGGATTGGTCTTTGCCCGGTTCCAGGTCACGTGCCGGCCGACCATCGACGAGATCGGGTTGCGATCCTTGACCCGCTGCTTTTCGGCTTCCGTAAAGCGTTTCATAAGCCTAATCCGATCGGCTTGCGCGGATGGGGGAAAACAGCCAATTTGACAATCAACCAACGCTTGTAGAGATGAATGAAATTGAATCGGGGGATTTATGGGAACTTTCTTTAGCAGCCGCGCACTGAAAGATATTGTTCTTGAGCAAAGCGAATTCATCGATGCTGGTAGTCAGTTGGTCCCGCACCGCGGCAGCATACTTGCAAATTGGTTTGAGTTCACAGCTTCCGTTGGGTTCGATAGCGGCATCGCGCTGCAAAACATGCGACGTTTCGTGCAGAAGAAGAATTCCACAAACGCAAAGCCGGAACTTCCCGGAGAAATGCTTAGTGCTATCAACCAAATTATAAACATTATAAACGGAATTTATAGTTATATTATCCAATCTGAATTTGAACAAAGTGAAAATGACTATTCTGTCTTTGGTTTTACAGAAATACCCGTTATAGACCACGAAAAATTGCGCGAATTCGGCGCAAACCACTTCAGCCAGACCGATATTGCAGGAACATTCCTCGTCGAACTGAAGGAGGAAATCCCGAGCTTCGTCGACAATCTTGAACTCCCTGCTCGACAGACCTTCGAAAAGGGCGTGGATCTGTACCGTAGGTATGTAGAAGAAAAAGCAAATGAACGGTTCCAAAAGGCACAGAAGAAGACGGAACATGCCATCGAAATAGAAGACAAAGCAGAACAAATCAAAAGGACAGCCTTCCAGAAGACGGACGCGGCGTTGGGTGCCGAAGCAACAGCCGAAGGTTTGGAGCGCCTTACCTCGCATTGGCGGGAAAAAGCGAGATTTCATAAAAAACGCCGAGAAATCAACTTCTGGATTTTCGTAGGAATTCTTGCCCTTGCACTGGTTTTCCTCTTTTTTGGTCAGACGGGCGTGCTCCGAACGACGTTCTTCCATTTGTGTGGCAATGCCCCCTACTGCCCCACCCCATGGCAACGATATTTCCACGCGACGGCTTTGTACGCGGGTGGCAATGGAAACTGGCTCATCGCACTGTTGAGTCTTAAGGGAATACTTATTCCCATCCTCGGCGTTGCTTGGCTGCTTAGAATTTTGAGCCGCCAGAGTCAGTCCCATTTCGCACTCGAAAACGATTCCCGACAACGGCTTGCACTGTTGGTTTCCTATGTGCGCTTGCAGGAGATCCCTGAAAAGGAGCTCACTGATGGCGAGCGGTTGATGATTTTGACAGAGCTGTTTCGCCCCATTGACCCACCGTCTCATGTTGACGGCCCACCGAACTTGGCCGAGTTGATTGCGAAGTTTAAACCATAGGCTTTCTGAACGTTCGCTGGATGGCAAGAGAGTGTCGAGTTTGACTGCACCGGTGAACTCACAAGCGACGATCTGTCCCGCCAGATAAGAGGTGGTCGGCGTCAAAACAGGTGCCCCCTCACCTCGGCAAACAGTTCTGGACGGAGAGTTTCAGCGGCAGGCCAGCCGAATGCGAAGAGCAACTCCGACCGCTCAATGGCCTCGTCCACGTCGTAAGTAGGCTCATGAACATCGGGCGGAGCGCCATCTGGGAATACGGACCAAAGCGCCGCAGCTGCCGCGTCCATGGGAGCGCGACCCGTCGAGGTCTCGTTCATCATACCTCCCCCTCTGTCCGCCCGAGCTTGGTCAGCGCGTAGCCAACGCCCACGCGCTTCAAGAGATCCGCGAAAACGAGAAATTCGAGTGCGTGACGCACCGCCTGCTCGCTCACGTCAAGAGTGTGAGCAACACCAGTGATCCAGATCTCGTCCGGACCACCGGCCAGATCCCGCTGCGCCTGGCGCAAGATCGCTTTCTCAAGACCTGTCAGCGGCGGCATCGTGCCCGGCATCCACATGAAGCGGACAACGCCGTCCGGACCGCGCCGGACCTTCATTCTCCCGGATGCCTCAGCGGCAGCGACAACGTCGCACGCGTCTTTCCAGCCAATACCGTGATGGTCGGCAATGTCGAAAACCCGCACGCCGTCCGGGTGCAGTTTCGAGAGACGCTCCATGGCGACGGGATCAAGAACACGACCAAGCTTGGCTCCGAAATCGGCGGCTTCGGCCGTCAGATCCGGTAGAATGCGGGTGGACTGGTTCATTCCACTCCCTCCACCTGCCGCGCATGGCCGTCGAGCACAGCCAGCGCTTCGATAGCTGCCGAAAGCTTGTTGCGGATATCGAGGTCCTGTATTTCCTCGAGGCTGATCCGTCCGTCGTCGCTAAGTGCCTTGCAGATCGACTCAGCAGCCTCCGCCCCGCTGCGAACCATTGCCCCGAGCTCTTGCGGCCAGCAGGCATCGTTTCGCCGGGTGGCAGGCAGCGGCACAAAGACGCCACCCGCCAATCGGCAAAGCGTGCGGATAACCTCCGGATTGTCCGCATCCATGGTCAGATCCATCAGCACATCCGCGGGAACGTGATCGGTCTCATGGTGGGGCGATCCGTACCGGGAAAGTGCCTGCTGCCCCACGCGGGTTGCAGCGGCCGCTTCGGATTGCCCGCCCGCATCCCGCAGTAGCCTTCGAAACGCTGCCTTGATCGCGGAACGATCGTGTTCGGTCGTGGGGCGAAAAATCATTGCGTAGCCTCCGCTGTTTTACGCGATGACTGGGATGCGCACCTTTGCGAGGATTGTTTTGCGGCCAAGGCGGCTGACGATCGACCGTCTTTGGCAGCACCGGCGACGAGCGCCTGAATTGTGATACTTGGGAGGCCCCTCCGCTCAGCATTCTCAATCAAGGCTTCCCAGTGCCCCACTGGAATCGAGCTTCGGCGCCGCATCGCTTTTGCCGTGCCGTAGCGAACGCCCAGATCGGCAGCAAACTCGGAAAGGGAGGGCCATTTGTCGATAATGTCTGAGTGTCTCATGACACGAGAGGTATAAATAATACCCACTCATGTCAACACCAAAGTGTATTACTTGTACCCACTAGTCGGGGTATTTTTCATACCATGTCTTTTGATCAAGAACGATACTTGCGCGAGCAACGCGCTCAGCGGCTTCGGCAGGCCCGCATCTCTGCGGGTTTCAACGGCCCGCAAAAGGTGGCCGATGAGCTGAATATAAGTGTCAACACTTATAAGGCGCATGAACAGGGCCGAAACGGCTTTGGGATGGCGCAGGCGCGCGCCTACGCGCGCCTTTTCGGAGTCTCGCTGAATTGGCTCTATCTTGGGGCAGGAACACCCAAAGACAGCGATGCCAATCTGGAGCATTTGCAAGCACTCTTCGAACGCCTGTCTCGCGCACCCGAGGACGTTCAATCCCGGGTTTCCGACTTTATCGAGTTCGAGCTTTCCCGTTTGGAGAAGTCGCGGGATACTGCGACCAATCCCGTTTCATGATTGAGGTGGATATCCCAGTATCCACCGTGCAAGTCCTCCAAGGCTCTCTTTAGTTCCCGTGCCGCTAATTCCACCTTCGCACGCGAACCCCGGCGCCGGCTACCGCGCCCATTAAACCTCAGCCACATCAATCTGCCCCTCAGCTAATGTCTGAATAAACACTCACGTTGTCATCCCAAACGGATGGCAACCGGTCGTTTAAGTGCATACATTGCACACTTCGTTAATGGGGTATCTTTTATATCCCATGCAGCTTGACGTGTTGAGGTATCTTTTATACCTTCTCATTGTGCAGGTTGGAATGAGCCTTGCGGGGCCGGACGAAAATTTCCTGCAGCTCGATGAGCAAAGGATCTGGGAAGTCAGGCTGTTTAGCTCAACGCTTCACAAGGCCCGGTAACGCGTGCGAGCCCACTCCAACCGTCATCAACATTAGCCGCTTCAATCGTGAGGCCGACTTGATCGCTAATGCGAGGAGACCGTCAATGAGTGATCCGGGTGGAGTCGCGGCCGACCAGCTGCGCGCTTTCGTCGAGCGCATCGAGCGTCTTGAGGAAGAAAAGAAGGTCATCTCTGATGACATCAAGGATGTCTATGCCGAAGCCAAGGGTAATGGCTATGACGTCCAGATCCTGCGCAAGGTCGTTTCCCTGCGCAAGAAACAGCCCCACGAACGCGAAGAGGAAGAGGCCGTCCTGGTTCTCTACCTGCATGCCCTCGGCATGGCCGGACCGGCTACGGAAAGCGCGAGCTGATGGCCCTCGCAGTGGTCCAGCATAAACGCCAGCAGGGCGCCACGGGCCTCGTTCACGGTCCTGGCTGCCCCGAACCGTCCGTGCGGCCGCACTCCCCCATCCAGATAGGCGATGCCAAACGCATCGCCCCGCCGGCCGCGCACCGGGCCGAAAGGTTCCTGACCGAAACGGCCGATCTGGTTACCGCGCTCGGCACTCTCAAGACGGACCTCGAAACCTGCCTCGCGATCCGCCCCCACGACAAGACGGAGATTCTCCGCCTCGTTGAAAATATCAAGAAAAATGCCATGAACCTTCACGGCCAGGCGGTCACAGCCTGCCAAGCCATTAAGGATGGACGATGACAAAACATATCAATCCCGTTTCCACTCGCGAAATGGCCGTCCCCATGCGTATGGCCTCCGGCCGCGTCATCGATTTGGCCAATCTTATTCCCGCGGACATCTACTGGCCCGACCTGGTCGAGAACCTGGTCAAAATCCCCCGATTCAACGGCGCGACCAGCCATGTCACCTACACTGTCGCGCAGCACTGCTGCCTGATGTTTGACCGCGCCGAGGAGCGCTACAAGGCGCATGCTCTACTGTTCGATTTCCATGCAGCTTTTTTCGGCGAACCGTCGTGGCCGTTCCTCTGGCTGACGGCACAGAAGACGGACGCTCCATCCGCCTTCATGGATGCCTTCCGCGAAGCAAAGGGTGATCTTACAGACGTCATCAACGAAGCGGCCGGCCTTAAGGACGAGGGCGACGACGACGCCATGTTCCACCGTCTGAAGTACCTGCGGCGTATCGATAAGATGTTGACCGCCTCCGAAGTCCGCGACTTTATGGTGCCGAGCGACGTCAGCGACCATTGGGAACTTCCGGAGCCCCTCCCCACGCCGGTCAAGGCCTGGCATCAGGACAAGGCACGCGAAGAACTGCAACAGCGGCTCGCCCGCATTGGAATCCACGTCGGGGGGTAATACACATGAAAGCTTCACCGGAGATGCTGACGGCCCGCGAGAAGGAAGCCTTTGCCAGTGACACCGCAATCATGACAATCAAGGAAGTGATTGAGGACACTAAGCTCGGCGAATCGACGATCTACCAGCTCATGAAGGCAGGCACGTTTCCTACGTGCTTCACGCTAATCGGCCGGAAGACGGTTTGGCTGCGTTCTGAGATCGAAGCCTGGAAGCGGTGGCGCATTGATCAGGGTAAGGGCGACGGGCGGTGGAAGCCTCCTACAAGCTGCAGCTGAGAGCGTGCCACGCCAAGAAAAAGCCCCGCGTTAACAAGCTTTGTGTTAAGCCCAGCATATTAGCTCAGATGGCCACCTCGGGAACGGGGTGGCCATCTCCATGAGTCTTAATTTTCCGACCTGATTCGCATCAGGCATGTTGGCTTTCTTCGCGGGTCGTGGATTTCGTTGCAGTGGATACAGTGGCGCGGGTGAATGAAGCCACTTTCGGTGATCTGGATATCACAAGCCGGGTTTCAAGCGGGCAATGCCGGTGCGCCAGTACGACCAGGCTACGATATGCCCGGTCTTTTGATGCTTTGGAACCGGGACTGTTTCAACGAGTTCCGTTGGTTGCACCGGCTAGGGTGGGCTTGATTGCCCGGAAGGCCAAAAATCCCGTCGGCGACTGGACTACTCTTCTCGCAGGTCTCACGTCAACGGGCGCTATTGCAACTAATGGCAATTTGACCAAAATCGACGACAAGATGGCGGGAATCAGCTCATAACAGCGCTGAGCACAAAAAAGCGAGGTGCGAGTTCAAAGGCCGTACCGCTTTGCTCGCGCCAAAGCGGCGGGGATTACGAAGTGTATGCGACTAGCCATGGTAGCGATGGCAGCGGTCAAGGATTTTTTTGAGATGGAACGCCTCGATGATCGGCCGAGCACGAGCGGAACGGCACGTGAATGGATCAAACCGATGACAAAAAGACCGGCCCCGACAGACTCGACGCGACGCGGCAAACAGTGACTGATCACATTCGTACGTCGCACCCAATATTATAATGCTTTCAGCGGACGCCAAAAGGAGAAGTTTCCGGCGATGGCGATAACCACACCCGAGCGCGACCTTGAAGAGTTCCTCGTTACGAAGCTATGTGACCTCAAGTACGAGTATCGCCCCGACATCCGCGATCGAGTCACGCTTGAAGCGAATTTCAGGGAAAAATTCGAAACGCTGAATCGAGTCACGCTCACAGACGGAGAGTTTCAAAGGCTCCTCGACGAAATCGTCACACCGGACGTTTACGAAGCCGCCCGTTCCCTTCGGAACCGCGAAGCATTTATCCGCGATGACGGTACACCGCTCAACTACACCCTCGTCAACATCAAGGACTGGTGCAAAAACGCTTTCGAGGTCGTCAATCAGCTCCGCATCAATACGGATAACAGCCATCATCGCTACGACGTCATGATCCTGATCAATGGCGTCCCCGTCGTTCAGATCGAGCTAAAGACGCTTGGGATCAGCCCGCGGAGGGCGATGGAGCAGATCATCAACTATAAAAACGACCCGGGCAACGGATATGGCAAGACGCTCCTCTGTTTCGTTCAGCTTTTCATTGTCAGCAACCGCACTAATACGTGGTACTTCGCCAACAACAACGCGCGGCACTTCGCCTTCGATGCGGATGAGCGTTTCCTTCCGATCTACCAATTCGCGGCTGAGGACAATTCGAAGATCAGTTACCTCGACGATTTCGCCGATCGGTTTCTCGCCAAGTGCACGCTTGGCCAGATGATCAGTAAATACATGGTGCTCATCGCAAGCGAGCAGAGGCTCCTGATGATGCGACCGTACCAAATCTATGCGGTTAAAGCGATTGTCGACTGCATCGATCAGAACTGCGGCAACGGCTATATCTGGCACACCACCGGCTCGGGCAAGACGCTCACGTCGTTCAAGGCCTCGACGCTCCTCAAGTCCAATGAGAGCATCCACAAATGCCTCTTCGTCGTGGACCGCAAGGATCTCGACCGACAGACCCGAGAGGAATTCAACCGGTTTCAGGAAAACTGCGTCGAGGAGAATACCAATACTGCGGCGCTGGTCCGCCGCCTGTTGTCCGACAACTATGCGGACAAGGTCATCGTCACCACAATCCAGAAGCTCGGCCTCGCCCTCGACGAAAACAGCAAGCACAACAAGCAGAAAGTCGCTCAGGGACGATCAACGTTCAAGCAGAGGCTTGAACAGCTCCGAGACAAGCGGATGGTCTTCATCTTCGACGAGTGCCACCGCTCGCAGTTCGGCGAGAACCACAGGGCGATCAAGGAGTTTTTCCCAAACTCGCAACTCTTCGGCTTCACCGGAACCCCGATCTTTGAGGACAATGCCACCACGAAGCAGATCGAGGGTGACGTCGCCACCCTTCGAACCACCAAGGACCTCTTTGAGAAAGAGCTCCACGCTTATACCATCACGCACGCGATCGAGGATCGGAATGTCCTCCGCTTCCACGTCGACTACTACAAACCCAAGGACGGCGTCGCCCCAAAGCAGGGTCAGACGTTCGCGAAACAGGCCGTCGCACAGGCCATCCTCGACAAGCACGATGCCGCGACTGGGGGCCGCCGCTTCAACGCACTGCTCGCGACCGCGTCGATCAACGACGCTATCGAGTACTACGATGTCTTCAAAAAGCTCCAGGCCGCGCGCCAATCCGCCGACCCGGAGGTAGTTCCCCTCAAGATCGCCGCAGTTTTCTCACCTCCCGCTGAAGGCAACAAGGATGTCCAGCAGATCCAAGAGGACCTTCCCCAGGAGAAGGAAGACAACCGGCACGACCCTGAGGGCAAAAAGAAGGCGCTCAAGACCATCATTACCGACTACAACAAGCGGTACGGCACGAACCACAGCATCAACAACTTCGACCTCTACTATCAGGACGTCCAGCAGCGCATCAAGGATCAGCAGTTCCCAAACCGCGACCTTCCGCGCAAAGGCGAGGAAAAGATTGACGTTACCATCGTCGTCGACATGCTCCTCACCGGCTTCGACGCGAAGTTTCTCAACACGCTCTACGCCGACAAGAATCTCAAGCACCATGGCCTGATCCAAGCCTTCTCTCGCACAAACCGAGTGCTCAATGCGACCAAACCCTACGGCCACATCCTCGACTTCCGCGATCAGCAGGAGAACGTCGACGGAGCCATAGCGATGTTCTCTGGCGCGCAGTCCGACCGGGCCCGGGAAATCTGGCTGGTCGACAAGGCCCCGGTCGTCATCGACAGCTTCAGGAAGTCTGTCGCCGACCTTCGCGAATTCATGAAATCTCACGGCCTGGAGGCGAAACCCGATCAAGTGAACAACTTGAAGGGCGACGACGCACGGGCCCAGTTCATTAACCGGTTCAAGGAGGTGCAGCGGCTGCAGACACAGCTCGACCAGTATACCGACCTCACCGACGAGCAGTGCGGGCAGATCGAACAGACCCTCCAGAAAGACGACCTTCGCGCTTTCCGTGGCGTCTATCTCGAAACTGCCCAACGGCTGAAGGAACAACAAGGCAAGCCCGATGGGGCTGGCGGGCCAACCATCCCCGAGGTCGACCAGCTCGATTTCGAGTTCGTCCTTTTTGCCTCCGCCGTCATTGACTACGACTACATCATGAAGCTGATCGCTAAGTACTCGGGCCAGGACCCGAAGAAGGTCAAAATCAGCCGCGAGCAGCTCATCAGCCTGATCCAGTCTGACGCCAAGTTCCTCGATGAGCGGGAGGAAATCACCGAGTACGTCCGCTCGTTGACCGAGGGAGAAGGTCTCGATGAGGCCGCGATCCGCATCGGCTACGAGCAGTTCAAGACCGCGAAGCAAGCCCAGGAGATCGAGAACTTGGCTCAAGCTCACGGTTTGGAACCTGAGGCGCTCGCGACCTTTGTCGACAGCATCCTCCAGCGCATGATCTTTGACGGCGAGCAACTTACGGACCTGATGGCGCCGCTCGATTTGGGTTGGCGTGAACGTCGCGAGCGCGAACTTGCCCTCATGGCCGACCTGGTCCCACTCTTAATCAAAAGGGCTCATGGCCGGGAGATTTCGGGCCTCAACGCATACGAGCGGGGTGGCGCATAATGACGGCTGATGTGCGATCTCTTCGCGAACCCACGCTTCGCTTCCCTGAATTCGTCGGGCGACGGCTACCTGTCGTTAGACTTCGAGATGTTACGGTAGAAGCCAAACTTCGGAATGGAGACAAGCTCTCGCCAGCTTCGGTCATGGGAGTCCGAAAACACGACGGCATCGTTCCGATGCAAGAGGGTTTGGCCGCGTCGAATATTACTCGATACAAAATTGTTCGCCCACACTGGTTTGCATACAACCCGATGCGACTCAACATTGGTTCGATTGCGCGTTGGAACGGCGATGATGATATACTTGTCAGTCCTGACTATGTGGTTTTTCGATGTACTAACGGCTCGGACAATTACGCCCTGTCGGCAGATTATCTGGACCAGTTCCGCCAGTCTGAGCAATGGAACTCATTTGTCTCCGAAGCCGGCGACGGCGGTGTTAGGGTAAGAATTTACTACAATGATATTGCGGAACTGCGCTTAGCATTGCCAGATATTGCTGAGCAACAGAAGATCGCCGACTGCCTCGGTTCGCTAGACGATCTGATCGCAGCAGAGGGTCGGAAGCTCGAAGCTCTCCGGCGGCACAAGAAAGGTTTGATGCAACAGCTATTCCCCCAGCCTGGTGAGACAGTGCCCCGTCTTCGCTTCCCTGAGTTTGAGGGTGCTCAAGCATGGAAACATGTGCCACTCGCATCGCTTTTGGTTCGAATGCCTGACTACGGCGTAAGTGCCCCAGCAGTACCTTTTTCCGACAATCTACCGACGTACATCCGGATTACTGACATTAACGATGACGGTAGATTCCATCCCAGTGATCGATCCTCAGTTGATATCGAAGCCACCGACGATCAGTATCTTGAGGCCGGTGACATTGTGCTTGCCCGGACCGGAGCCAGTGTCGGCAAGTCATATCTTTATCGGGAGGAGGACGGCCGTTTAGTTTATGCCGGGTTTTTGATAAGGGTACGACCTGATCCAAAGCTTTTATTTTCGCGATTTCTAGCTGCATATCTGTCTACCTCGAGCTACTGGGATTGGGTGTACGTCACATCAGAACGGAGCGGGCAGCCCGGGATCAACAGCACCGAATATGCCTCCATGCCACTCCCGATACCTCAAGACGGAAGCGCGTTGGCCGAGCAACGAAAAATTGCCGACTGCTTTTCCTGCCTTGACGATCAGATTAGCGTTCAAGCCTGCTTACTCGACACACTCAAGCGTCACAAGCAAGGCCTCTTGCAGCAATTATTTCTTCGGCCGGAGGCATCTGGAGCATGAGTCAGCCTTCGAAAGTACATAAATTCAAGAGCTTAAAGAGCCTGGCCACACGGCTGCATAGCGATGTGAATGACCTGCATTGTGTTCTGATCTATGCCTACAACCGCACCGGGAAGACCCGCCTTTCAATGGAATTCAAGGATCAGGGCAAGAGGAAGGGCAAAGGCGCGCCCAATACGCTCTATTTCAACGCCTACACTGAAGATCTTTTCGTCTGGCACAACGATCTTGACCAAGACACCAACCGCTATCTTAAGATCAACGAGGCTTCTTCATTCTTCGATGGTCTCAAGGACCTAGCGCTTGACGAAACGATCGCAGGCTACCTGTCACGCTACGCCGACTTCGAATTCGATATCGATTACGAGAACTGGACCGTCACTTTTCGTAAGGGACTTGATGAGAACATCAAGATTTCGCGTGGCGAAGAACGGATCTTCATCTGGTGCCTATTTATGGCAATATGTGAACGCGTTATCGACGGCTTGGATTCCTATCGGTGGGTTACACATCTCTACATCGATGACCCGATCTCGTCTCTCGACGACAACAATGCCATAGCGATCGCATGTGATCTAGCCGAAATTGTGCGCAAGGCAGCGAGGCGCCGTGGCGAAAACGATGAACCCGCCCCCATACGAACGCTCTTTTCATCGCACCACGCCTTGTTTTTTAACGTGATGTGTAACGAGCTCGGCCGAACACCTGAGGGTCAAGAGAAAATCAGCACAAAGCGCTACTTCCTACATCGCCAGGACGCTGATGGCGCTTTCACAATGCGGGCCACGGGCGACACGCCCTATTTTCATCATGTGGCCACGCTCGCTGAGTTACAGCGTTGCGTACAGACAGGAACGCTATACACCTATCACTTCAATGCACTGCGCAGCATTTTGGAAAGGACAGCCAGTTTCCTCGGTCATGACGATCTGAGAGTTTGCCTCGCCGGCCTTGAAGACGAAGCTCTGTACAACCGTGCGCTTCATCTTCTCAGCCATGGCAAATACGCCATCACCGAGCCGGTGGAAATGGTCGATGACAACAAGGAATTGTTCCGCAGAATCCTCACTGACGTACTCGACCGCTTCAAATTTGCTGTTCCAGATCTCGCGCCTACGCCGAAGAAAGCGAACCCATGACGGACAACGAACAGAAAAAACTCGGCAAGACGCTCTGGGCAATCGCTGACCAGCTCCGCGGAGCGATGAACGCGGACGACTTCCGCGACTACATGCTCGCTTTTCTGTTTCTCCGCTACCTCTCTGACAACTATGAGCAGGCTGCAAAAAAGGAACTCGGGCGCGACTATCCGAACCCGGACACCGTCGGCAATGGTGGGCGGTCCTCATTGTCCGTATGGTACGAGCAGAATCCCAGCGATGTGGTGGCCTTTGAGAAGCAGATGCGCCTGAAGGCGCACTATGTCATCCGCCCGGAGCATCTTTGGGCCAGCATCGCCCATATGGCCCGCACACAGGACAGCGAGTTGCTCAACACGCTCCAAGCCGGGTTCAAGTACATCGAGAACGAGTCATTCCAGAGCACATTCTCCGGGCTATTCTCGGAGATCAACCTCGGCTCTGAAAAACTTGGCAAGACCTATGCGGACCGCAACGCCAAGCTGTGCACGATCATCACGAAGATTGCTCAGGGTTTAGCAGAGTTTTCGACCGACAGTGACACGCTGGGCGATGCCTACGAGTATCTGATCGGCCAGTTTGCGGCAGGGTCGGGAAAGAAGGCTGGCGAGTTCTACACGCCGCAACGGATCTCGGACATCCTCTCTGAGATCGTCACGCTCGATAGCCAGGAGCCGAAGACCGGCAAACGGAAGCACCTCGCCAGCGTGATGGACTTTGCCTGCGGCTCGGGTTCGTTGCTGCTCAATGTGCGCAAGCGCATGGGTTCGCATGGCATCGGGAAGATTTTCGGGCAAGAAAAGAACATCACCACCTACAATCTCGCAAGGATGAACATGCTCCTGCACGGGGTGAAGGACACGGAGTTCGAGATATACCACGGCGATACACTGGAAAATGACTGGGACATGCTCCGCGAGATCAACCCGGCGAAGAAGCCCTATTTCGACGCGGTAGTCGCCAACCCGCCGTTCAGCTACCGCTGGAACCCGAACGAGGCATTGGGCGAGGACGTGCGGTTCAAGAATTACGGACTGGCCCCGAAGTCAGCGGCAGATTTCGCATTCCTACTGCACGGGTTTCACTACCTCAAGGACGACGGTGTGATGGCTATCATCCTGCCGCACGGCGTCTTGTTTCGCGGCGGCGCGGAGGCCAAGATCCGCCGCAAGCTCCTCGACGACGGGCACATCGACACCGTCATCGGCCTGCCGGCGAACCTCTTCTACTCAACTGGCATCCCGGTCTGCATCCTAGTCCTGAAGAAGTGCAAGAAGCCCGATGACGTTCTGTTTATCAATGCATCGGAGCATTTCGAACGAGGCAAGCGGCAAAACTATCTGTCTGACGACCAGATCGCGAAGATCATCGACACCTACCAGCAGCGCCCGGAGGAAATCGAGCGGTACGCCAGGCGCGTCGGGATGGACGAGATTGAGGCCAACGATTTCAATCTGAATATCTCGCGCTATGTGAGCACGGCCAAGGAGGAGGTCGCGATCGATCTGGCGGCCACCCACAAGGAAATGGTCGAGATCGAGGAGCAGATTAGGGAGTCAACCGCCAAGCACAATGCGTTTCTTAAGGAACTTGGGCTGGCTCCACTGCCAACACCTAAGTAACCTGAAACCGGAAGAAGGCCACAGCCGGATCGGTTAACGTTTTTCGCGAGCGCGAGCGGCGGGGCTAACCCTGTATCGCCTTTGCAATTTGTACTCAGCCTTTCGCGCTGGAACCCAATATGTCAGTCAATCTAATTTGGGTTCCAAATGGGTTCCAAACGACCTCAACACCCGACAAAACCCCAAAAAACGCCACGTGGCAAAATTGCTTTAAAACGGCTATATTCTGCAGTAAACATAGGCTCCATGCAACTACTCGGCATAGCTCACAATGACCGGTCAAAGACTTTTAATCAGTAGGTCCAGGGTTCGAGCCCCTGTCGGCTCACCAATATTTCCAACTTCTTCAAAAATGTCCGCAAAGTTCTTCGGCCACTACTAATCAGGCGCCGAAGATCATTGGCCCGATCGCTGGAAGACACGTGATCTTCCAGCTAATCCAAATCAACGACCCAAACCGGCCCTCCACCCCGACCGTCACGGCTGCCGCCGCGCGCACGCTGGCAAGCGGAGATCATCGAGATATCGGCGTGTCCCCGACCGTCTCACGTGGCCGGAGTTTCCTGCCTCGTCTCCGGTCCGATTCCCAGCCAGCCCTTCACCTTTTCGCGCACGGTCTGAAGGCTGACATAGAGAACCGGAATCAACAGGACGCCGATCGAGGTCGCGAACAGCATGCCGCCGAAAACCGCGAAGCCGATGGCCTTTTGGCTGGCCGCCCCCGCGCTCGACGCGGTCATCAGCGGCACGACGCCAAGAAGGAATGCCAGCGCCGTCATCATGACGGCGCGGAAGCGCAAATGGCCGGCTTCAATGGCCGAGTCCCGGATGGATTTGCCGCTGTCGCGCTGCTCGATCGCAAACTCGACGATCAGAATGGCGTTCTTTGCCCCCATTCCGATCAGCATGATCATTCCGATCTGCGTATAGAGGTTGACGTCGCTGCCCGTCACGAACACGGCCACCAGCGCGCCGAGGATCGCGAAGGACACCGACATCAGGATCGCCAGCGGCATGGTCCAGCTTTCATACTGCGCCACCAGGAACAGATAGGTGAAAAGGATGGAGAGCAGCAGAATGAACAGCACGACCTGCCCGGAGCCAAGCTGCTGCAGGGCGGTTCCCGTCCATTCGTAGGTATAGCCGGACGGCAACGCTTCCTGGGCGGCCGCTTCCACTTCGCCGATCACGACACCGGTCGATGCCCCTGGCGCAGGATCCGCCATGACGGCCGCGGACCGGAACATGTTGTAGCGGGTCAGGATCTGCGGCCCGAGCACGTTCTTCGTCGTCAGAATGCTGCGCATCGGCACCATCGTTCCGTCGGTCGAGCGCACATAGAGCCGGCCTATGTCTTCGACCCTGTCGCGGAATTCTCCTTCCGCCTGCACCATCACCCGGTAGACACGTCCGAAGATATTGAAGTCGTTGATGTAATAGGAGCCGAGATATGATTGCAGCGTGACGAACACATCCGCCACGTTGATACCCAGCGTCTTTGCTTTCTGCCGGTCGAGGTCCACGAATATCTGCGGCACATTCGCCCGGAAGGTCGAGTAGGCGCGCGCAATCTGCGGGCTCTGGTTCGCCGAATAGACCATAGAACCGACTGCGGAAGCCAGATCCTGCGGGGTGCCGTCACCGGTCTGCTGCAGCATTGCCTGCACGCCGCCGGTGGTGCCGAGACCCGGGATCGGCGGCGGATTGAACGCGATGATATTCGCCCCTGGAATGGTCGAGAAATCGGCCCAGAACTTCGCCAGGATCGCTTCGATGCGCAGATCCGGCGCCTGACGCTCTTCCCAGCCCTTCATCGTGGCGATGACCAGGGCGGCGTTGGAGGACGAGGCCCCGTTCAGGATCGAATAGCCGTTCACCACGACAACACCGTCGACGCCGGCCGTGTTTTCCACCAGCTCGATGACGCGGCCTGTTATGTCCTCCGTTCTCTCCAGTGCAGCCCCGTCCGGCAGTTGAACGTCGACCATCAGGTAACCCTGGTCTTCCGCCGGCAGAAAGCCCTGGGGCAGCGTCATGCCGAGCGTCACGATCAGCGCAACGACGCCGGCAACGACGGCGACCCCGATGAAGGCAACCCGCACCAGCCGGCGGACAGCGGCCGTGTAGCCGTTGCGCACCGACGTTATGCCGCGATCCAGCCTGCCCATGACGCCGCGCGGAGGCCCCGAACGGGATTTCAGGATCAAGCCGCACAGCGCCGGCGAAAGGGTCAGGGCGTTGACCGACGAGATGAGCACGGCGACCGAGATCGTGACCGCAAACTGGGAATAGAGCCGTCCGGTGATGCCCGGCATGAAGATGGTCGGCACGAACACCGCCAGAAGCACCAAGGTGGTCGCGATGACTGGACTGGTAATCTGCGCCATCGCCTTCTCGGTGGCTTGTTTGGGTGGAAGGCCCTCCTCGGACATGATGCGCTCAACGTTCTCGACGACGACGATGGCGTCATCCACCACGATGCCGATTGCCAGCACCAGGGCAAACAGCGAGATCGTATTGAGCGACATGCCGAGCGCCAGGAGAACGGCAAAGGTCCCGATCAGCGATACGGGTATGGCGATCGTCGGAATGATCGTCGCGCGCCAATTGCCGAGGAAGACGAACACGACCGAAACCACCAGAAGAAACGTCAGGAACAAGGTGGTGATCACGTCATCGAGCGATTGCTGCACGAAATCCGTCGTGTTGAACGGGACGGCATATTGCATGTCCGGCGGAAACGCTTCCGACAGGTTGTCCAGCCGTGCCAGCACCGCTTTGGAAACGGAAAGCGCGTTCGCGCCCGGGGCCTGGTAGATGGCAAGAACGGTCGCGGGCCGCCCGTTGAACTCGCCGCTGGCATTGTAGGATTGCGCGCCGAGTTCGACACGGGCGACATCGCCGATCTTGACCATGGCGCCGTCGCTTCCGGTACGAAGGACGATGTCTTCGAACTCCTCGACGGTCGAAAGCCGGCCCTTGGCCTTGACCGTGTACTGGAATTGCTGGCCGGACGGCACGGGAGGCGCACCGATCTGGCCGGCGGCAACCTGGATATTCTGGTCTTTTACCGCCGAAACGAAATCGCTCGGCGTCATGCCGAGACTGGTCAGCTTGTCCGGGTCCAGCCAGATGCGCATGCCATAGGCGAAGTCGGTCATGACGTCGGCGCGCCCGACGCCCGGTACGCGGGCCAATGCGTCCTTCAGGCGGATCGATGCGTAGTTGGAAAGGAACACCGGGTCATAGGTGCCGCCCGGCGAATAAAGCGTGATCACCAGCAGCATGTTCGTGCTGGCCTTTTGCACCGTCACCCCTTGCGCGGTCACATCGCTCGGCAACTGGCTGGTTGCCTGGCTGACCCGGTTCTGCACGTTGACGGTCGCAATATCCGGATCCGTCCCGACCCCGAAGGTCACGTTCAGGGAATAGCTGCCGCTGGCGGAACTGGTCGACTGCATGTAGATCATGTTGTCGACACCGTTCACCTGCCCCTCGATGGGGGCGGCCACGGTTTCCTCCAGGACCTCCGCATTCGCCCCCGTATAGGTCGCCGAAACATTGACGACCGGAGGAGTGATGTTCGGGAACTGCTCGACCGGCAGGGAGAAATACCCCAGCAATCCGGCTAGCGTAATGACGATGGAAATGACCAGCGCGAATTTCGGCCGGTAGATAAAAAAGCGTGAAAACATCTAGCTTTGCTCCGCCGGCTTGGACGCAAGAACGGGCGTAACCTCGACGCCGGGCCGCACTTTCTGCAAACCTTCGACGATCACCTCCTCGCCGTCTTTCAAGCCGTTGGTGACGACATAATTGGTCTCTATCTGCTGACCGAGTTCGATATACTTCTGCTCGACCTTCTTGTCGGTCACAACCAGCGCAAAAGGCCCCTGCTGGTCGCGCTGAACGGCCGCCTGCGGCACGACCAGAGCGGTTTCCGCTTTGGGCGCCTCGAGAATCACGGTGACATAGGTCCCGGAAAGAAGCTTGGTGTCCTTGTTGTCGAATTGCCCACGGAAAGAGATCGTCCCCGTTGTCGGATCGACGTGGTTGTCGATATAAACGATCTTGCCCGTTTCCCCGTAGGTTTCGCCATTCGGGAGGACCAGGCTGAGCGCAGGTGACCTTTCCGGCGAAATGTTCGCAGGATTGAGGCCATGCGTCTTAACCGCATTGAGATACTGGTCTTCGCTGACGGAGAAATTGACATAGACCGGAGCCAGGCGGATGAGCTTTGCCAGCGGCTCGGTGCTTGGCCCGACGACCTCTCCCACGCTGTAGGTCGTCTTGCCGATCTGGCCGGGAAACGGCGCGGAAATGTCCGTATAGCTCAGATTGAGCTTTGCCTGTTCCAGGTCCGATTGGGCAGCTTCGACAGCGGCTTCCGCCTGCTGTTTCTTCGCCAATGTGGCTTCATAGGCAGCTTCCGAGACGTGTCCCTTGTCGAGAAGGTCCTTGTCGCGCTTTTCATCGGCGGCCTTCAGCGCGGCGTCGGCCTTGGCGCTGGCCAGATCCGCCTCGGCCCTCGTCACAGCGGCCTGGTACTGCGCCTTCTCGATGGAGAAAAGCAGATCGCCCACCTGGACGACGGTACCGTCGGGAACCGCTTTCTTTTCCAGAAATCCACTGACCCGGGCGACCAGATCCACCTGATCGACCGCCGCAATCTGCCCGACGAACCGAGCGCTTTGGCGGACATCCTGACTGCTGACCTTGGCCACCGTCACGGAAGGCGGCGGCGCAACCGGCGCCGCGGCCTCGTCGGACCCGTCGGAACAACCGGCCAGAAAAACCGATGTCAGGGATGCAAGCACAAAGGAACGGGAAATAGTGGCAAGTCGCAAAAAAGGCATTCGTGAAACTCCGCAGTCTGGCCCGGCCGACCAAGGCGCATGATTGGAGTTCACTATAAGACGACTGGTTGATTCAACAAGAGAAGATTGCCCAGGCGTTGTGTTTGCGAAGGGACAATTTAATTCAACTTTGACGGCTCAAGAATTCGCAAGAAGCCGGTGCGGTGCCCCACGTTTCCTCGATCTTAGGAGACTGGGGAAAGAACCAGCGTGAGGCCGAACAAATCGCTCGCGGGAATGATTCTCGTCTCCTCAAGACCGGCACAACCGATCTCCAGGGCGGCGATTTGCGGCAGACTGCCTTGAACCGCATCCGCGGCCTCCTGCCCGACGAGCGAGCGATAGGCACGCGGGGTCAGGACCGAGATTTTCCCCCGCGGCGTTTCCAGCTCCAGCCCCAGGCTGGTGGCACGCATTTCTCTTTGGCCTGCAAAGCCTCCGAGGAACTCGTGATGATCGGAAGGGTCTCCGGCGAGCAGGTAAACGGCCTTCACACACTGCGCCCCGTTCTGGTGGGTCTGAAACGCCGGTTTCCAGAAATTCTCAGGATACCTGTTGCGACAGGTGAAATAGCCTATCTCGGGGGCAAGTGGATCGCGAACGAAGGTGAGGTCGAAGGCGACTTTCACGCTCGTTCCGTCGGCCAGGTTGGCCACCCGCTCGAAGGTAAACGGATCGAATACCTGCAGCCCGGCCTGTTCGAAGTCGGCGCGATCGCGGGCAGGGTCGCTGCTTTCCAGGACCAGCATGCTGGCCCCTTCCCTGGTTTCCAGAAAGTCCCTGTTGAAGGCCCCGAAGGAGAACGTGTTTTCCTTCGGCTCCGGAATCAGGCCGGGTTCGGCAATGCTCAGAAGTTCGATAAAGAAACCGTCGAGCTGTATCAGCCGGTTCGCGGTTCCCCAGGAGTGCCGGTTTTCCGGCGTCACGGTGAACCCGAGCCCTGCACAGGCCCGGGCCGCCGCCTCGTGATCCTTCACAGCAACGACGAGATGATCGAGACCGCGTACCATGACAGCTCCTTGAGACTGTTGAGAGATCTGCAAAACCGCCGATCATCGTGAGGATTCAATCACGGGCTTGATCAACCATCTGCTTTCCGTGATTTCACGACAGAGCAGGTTGCCTTAGACTAGGCGGCTCTGCTGCACCGCCGCGCCGATGAACGATGCGAACAGCGGATGAGGATCGAACGGCCTGGACTTCAGTTCGGGATGATATTGCACGCCGATGAACCAGGGATGGTCTGCGATCTCCACCGTTTCCGGCAGGATCCCGTCCGGTGAGGTCCCTGCAAAGATGAGACCGCACTTCTCCAGCTTCTCCCTGTAGCCGATATTCACCTCGTAACGATGGCGGTGACGCTCGGAAATGCTCGTGGCTCCATAGATCTCGGCGATCTTCGAGCCGGGCTTGAGAGTTGCAGGATAGGCCCCCAGACGCATCGTGCCGCCGAGGTCACCGCTTGCATCGCGGATCTCTTTCTCGTTGCCCTTGGTCCATTCGGTCATCAGGCCGACGACAGGTTCCTTGGCCGGGCCGAATTCGGTGGAATTGGCTTCCGCAATGCCCGCCAGGTTCCGCGCCGCCTCAAGAACCGCCATTTGCATGCCGAAGCAGATGCCGAAATACGGCGTCTCGCGTGTGCGGGCGTAATGTGCGGCGGCAATCTTGCCTTCCGCACCCCGCTCGCCGAAGCCGCCCGGAACCAGGATGCCGTGAACCCCTTCCAGGTAAGGGCCCGGATCTTCCTTTTCGAATATTTCCGATTCGATCCATTCCAGGTTGACCTTCACCCTGTTGGCGATGCCGCCATGAACGAGAGCCTCGATCAGGGATTTATAGGCGTCCTTCAGGACCGTGTATTTGCCGACGATCGCGATCTTCACTTCGCCTTCCGGATTGGCGACCGCGCTTGAAATGCCTTCCCACCGGTCGAGCACCGGTGCCGGGGCGTCCGTCAGGCCGAAGGCCGCAAGGACTTCATCATCCAGGCCTTCCGTGTGATAGGCAATCGGCACGTCATAGATCGACTTGACGTCATAGGCCGGGATGACCGCGCTTTCACGGACATTACAGAACAGCGACAGCTTGCGCTTTTCGGTTTCCGGGATCTCACGGTCGCAGCGGATCATAAGAATGTCGGGCTGGATGCCGATGGACCGCAGTTCCTTCACCGAGTGCTGTGTCGGCTTGGTTTTCATTTCGCCGGCACTGGGGATGTAGGGCATCAGGGTCAAATGGACGTAGACCGCCTCACCGCGCGGCAGATCGTTGCCAAGCTGCCGGATCGCCTCGAAGAACGGCAGGCCCTCGATGTCGCCAACGGTGCCGCCGATTTCCACCAGAACGAAATCGTAGTCTTCGTTTCCGGTCACGACGAAATTCTTGATCGCGTCGGTCACATGCGGAATCACCTGAACGGTGCCGCCGAGATAATCGCCCCGGCGTTCCTTCGCGATGATGTCCTGATAGATACGGCCGGTGGTGATGTTGTCCTGCTGGTTCGCAGGCCGGCCGGTGAAACGTTCGTAGTGGCCGAGGTCAAGGTCCGTTTCCGCCCCGTCATCGGTCACAAAACATTCGCCATGCTGATACGGGCTCATGGTGCCCGGATCCACGTTCAAATAGGGGTCAAGCTTGCGAAGACGGACCTTGTAACCCCGCGCCTGGAGCAATGCGCCCAGTGCCGCGGAAGCAAGACCTTTTCCAAGCGAGGAGACCACGCCGCCGGTGATGAAAATGTATCGCGCCATGGACCAATACCATATCCTTGCCGAGGGCCGTTTGACCACTCGGGAGTTGCGTTCTTAACACATAAAAATGCCCTGCGAGTTCAGCCGCAGGGCATATGTCGGGTGAAAGGGCCGAATGGCCGCCGCGGCCGCTTATTGAGCGGCCGGGACCTCGGGCCCTGAAGGCTGGTTCAACCTCTTGAGATCATCAAGGACACCGCCAGAACCACCTTCGGTTTCTCCATCCGCCGCGGAAGGCGCGCTTTCGCCTGCGACCGGAGATGCGTCCAGAATGGATGCCGGGCGATCCTCGTTCCTGGCGATCAGGCTGAGCGTCAGAGAGGTTGCAAAGAAGGCCACCGCCAGAACCGCAGTAGCACGTGTGAGCACGTTCGCCGTCCCGCGGCTCGACATCAGGCCGCCGCCTCCGCCGCCAATGCCGAGTGCCCCGCCTTCGGAGCGCTGCAGGAGGACAACAAGCACCAGGGCCAGTACGACCATCAGGTGGATGACGATGACTACGGTTTCCATCGAATACCATTCTGTATTGATTTCAAGATTTGCGGCCTTCTACACCAGACGCCGCCCGCTTTCCACCCTTCAATTGACCCTTTGCCAAAGAAGGTTCAAGGGCGGCCGTTCACGAATAGGCCGCAATAATCCCCAGAAAGTCGTCAGCCTTGAGGCTCGCGCCCCCGACCAGCGCGCCGTTGACATTGGCCACCGCCATCAGTTCGCCGGCATTGGCGGGCTTGACGGATCCGCCGTAGAGCAGCCGCATCGCGGAGCCCGCACCCGCGAAGCGATTCTCAAGATTGTCCCGCATGGCCTTGTGCATCTCTTCCACGTCGCCGGCGGTTGGCGTCAGCCCGGTTCCAATGGCCCAGACCGGCTCATAGGCGATCACGGTGTTTTCGGGAGTTGCGCCATCGGGAACGGAGCCGTTCAGCTGACGCTCGACGACTTCAACAGCTTGCCCGGCCTTGCGCTCGCTCTCGGTCTCACCGACACAGATAATGGCAGTGAGCCCCGCCCGCCAGGCGGCCCGGGCCTTGGCATTCACGTCCGCGTCGCTCTCGCCGTGGTCGCTTCGGCGTTCCGAGTGACCGACGATCACGGCACTTGCCCCGGCATCGCGCAGCATTTCCGCGGCGATATCCCCAGTGTGAGCTCCGGATTTTTCCGCGTGGCAGTCCTGGCCGCCCAGGGCAATCGCCCCGCCCTCGGCTTTTTCCGCAAGAACGGCGATCAGGGTGGCGGGCGCACAGATCATTACGTCCACATTGTCGGCCAGATCGTCCGAAATCCCGGCCCGCATCTTGTAGAACTCCGCCACGTTGGATTTCAGGCCGTTCATCTTCCAGTTTCCGGCCACCAGCGGTTTGATCGTCGCGCTCATGATTCTGCTTGCTCCTGCAGGCTGATTTTCTCTCGCCGTTTATAGAGCAGATGCGCCCGTGTGTTGCAATCTGTCAGCCGTGGCAAATATCCTTTTGGGCGCCGGTGTTTGTGGGGCAACTTTGTGTTCTGTCCGCCTTGCGGCAGCGACGCCACCTCATTATGATCCGCCCGCTCCGGCCAGGGCCGGTCCGCTTCAACCATCAGACAGGCTGATGGAAAACAAGAATCACGGGAGTCGTCATGCTTGACGCACTGCGCAGGGGCGCGGGCACTTGGATTGCCAAACTGTTCATCGCCCTGCTGATCTTAAGCTTCGGTATCTGGGGCATTACCGGTTTTTTCCAAGGCTATGGCCAGAACACGGCAGCGACGGTCGGCGACACCGAGGTCACGCTTCTCGATTTTGAACGGACCTACCGGCAGGACCTCAATCGGCTCTCGCAGCAATTCGGCCGCCCGCTCACGCCCGCCGAGGGCGCGGCTTTCGGTATACCGCAGCAGTCACTCGGCAAGCTGATTGCCGAAGCTGCAATGAACGATGCGGCGGAAAACCTGAAACTCGGCGTCACGGACGAGCGTCTTGCGACCATCATCCAGTCCGATCCGGCCTTCCAGGGTCCCGGCGGGCGGTATGACCGCAACCGCTTGCAACAGGTGCTGCGGGCAAACGGCTATTCCGAAGACGAGTACGTGCTCCAGCGCCGTAACATCGCGGAAAGAAGTCAGCTGGCCGAGGGCATTGCCGGCGGCATGAAGGCCCCTGTGAGCTATCTCGAAGCCCTGCATACCTATCAGCAGGAGACCCGCACAGCCGAGTACCTTCTCGTTACCCCTGAACATATCGGCGAGATCGAAGATCCGTCCGACGAAGTTCTGAGCGCCTATTTCGAAGAGAACAAGGCCGACTTCCACGCGCCCGAGTATCGCAAGATCCGGTACATCGCCCTCACCCCGGACACCCTCGCCCGTCCCGAAGAGGTCGCGGAAGAAGACGCCCGCGCCGAATATGAGCGCCGCAAGCAGGACTTCCACGAGCCGGAACGCAGGAAAGTCCGGCAACTGTCTTTCCCGTCTCAGGAAGCAGCCGAGGAAGCCGCTGCGAAACTCCAGGGCGACGCGACTTTTGAAGACCTGATGGCGGAGCGCAATCTCAGCGACAGCGACGTTACACTGGGCGTGATGGCCAAAGACGATTTCCTCGATGAGGCGCTTGGTGAGGCCGCCTTCTCGCTCGCCGAGGGCCAGAGCAGCGGCGCCGTCGAGGGCCGGTTTTCCACGGTCATTCTGAATGTCCAGGAAATCCAGCCGGAACACACGCAGCCCTTTGAAGAGGTCAAGGCCGGTATCGTTCAGGATCTTTCGAAGGAACAGGCCGAAAGGGAAATCCTGGATCTTCTGGATGAGGTCGAGGATGCCCGTGCCGGCGGTGCGCTGCTGGATGAAATCGGCGAACGCTTTTCGCTGCCCGTAGAGGCCCCGGAAGCATTTGACTCCTCCGGAAAATCCATAAGTGGCGGTGAGGCTGACCTGCCGGATGCCGAAGGCCTGATCGAGGGGGCATTTGACAGCGATATCGGCATCGAAAACGATATCCTGCAGTTCGGTGAGCGGGGCTACCTTTGGTACGACGTCGTTGAAGTGATCCCCTCGCGGGAGCGCACGCTGGACGAAGTCAGGGACGATGTGGTCGCCGCCTGGAAGCAGGATCAGCTCGCCAAGCGCCTGAATGACACGGCGGCCGAACTTCTCGCCAAGGCGGAGGGCGGAACACCGCTCGAGGACTTGGCAACCGAGGCCGGACTGGAAGTCAGAACCGCAACTGACTTGCAGCGCAACGCACCGTCCGAAGACCTCGGCCGGGAAGCGATCTCCGCTGTCTTCAGCGGCCCTGTCGGGACCGTTGCAACGGCGCCGGCCGCCGATCAGGGCCGTCTGGTCCTGAAGGTAACCGGTGCGACGGTTCCCGAATTCGACCTGTCCGCACCGGAAGTGGCGGCGATTGGCGATCAGGTGTCCCAGCAGCTCCAGGATACGCTGATAGGCCAGTTCGTCTCCGATCAGGAAGACAAGGCGGGCGTCGAAGTGAACAATGCCGCCATTGCCCGCATCGTCGGATTGGAACAGAACTGATTTTTAAACGGATGGATTGACCACATGACCACGTTCAAGGACTTCATTGCCAAGGTCGCCGATGGCCAAGCTTTGAGCTGGGAAGAAGCCCGGGAAGCCTTTGACGTGATCCTGTCCGGTTCGGCCACCCCGTCCCAGCTGGGCGGCTTTCTGATGTCCTTGCGCGTCCGCGGCGAAAGCATTGCCGAAGTGACGGGCGCCGTGACAGCCATGCGCGAGAAGATGATTCCGGTGAACGCCCCCGGCGGCGCCATCGATATCGTCGGCACCGGTGGCGACAACTCGGGCAGCTACAACATTTCGACATGTACCTCGATTGTCGTTGCTGCCTGTGGCGTGCCGGTGGCAAAGCATGGAAACCGGTCATTGTCATCCAAGTCCGGCGCCGCGGAAGCGCTGTCCGAACTTGGCGTCAATATCGACATCTCCCCGGAGAAGATTTCCGAATGCATTCACAAGGTCGGCATCGGTTTCATGTTTGCGCCGCTTCATCACGCGGCGATGAAACATGTCGGGCCGACCCGCGTGGAGCTTGGAACCAGAACGATCTTCAATCTGCTCGGCCCACTCTCCAATCCTGCCAGGGTCAAGCGCCAGATGGCGGGCGTCTTCGCCCGCAAATGGGTGGAGCCGCTTGCGCAGGCTCTGAAGGAACTCGGCTCTGAAAAGGCATGGGTGGTCCATGGCACTGACGGCATGGATGAGATCACCACCACCGGCCCGAGCTATGTAAGCGAGCTGAAGGACGGCAAGATCACATCCTTTGAAATATCTCCGGCCGAAGTCGGATTGCCGATTGTCCGTCCGGAAGACCTCAGGGGCGGCCTTCCGGCCGAAAACGCCAAGGCGCTGAGAAATGTCCTGGCCGGCGACAAGAACGCTTATCGCGACATCGTCCTGTTCAACTCCGCTGCTTCGTTGCTGGTGGCCGACAAGGTGACCAACCTGAAAGACGGGGTCGCGATGGCAGCCGATGCGATTGACAGCGGCTCGGCTTCCGACACTCTGGAAAAACTCGTCGCAGCGTCGAACGGATAGGAAAATGGCCGATATCCTCCAGAAAATTGAAGCCTATAAGCGCGATGAAATCGCTGCTGCCAAGGCCAGGGTTACGTTGCAGGATCTGAAGGCCCGGATCGAGGACGTATCGGCGCCCCGCGGGTTCCTGAAGTCCATCGAGGCCAAACATGCCGCTGGCGCATATGCCCTCATCGCCGAGATCAAGAAGGCGAGCCCGTCGAGGGGCTGATCCGGGAGGATTTCGATCCTTCGCAGCTTGCCAGGGCCTATGAGGACGGGGGTGCGGCCTGTCTGTCGGTGTTGACGGACACGCCGTCGTTCCAAGGCAAGCCGGATTTTCTGACCTCAGCCCGGGATGCCGTCTCTCTGCCGGCGCTCCGCAAGGATTTCCTTTATGACCCGTATCAGGTGTTCGAAGCACGGGCCTGGGGCGGTGACTGCATTCTAATCATCCTGGCAGCGGTCGATGATGACACGGCCAAGGCTCTGGAGGAGACCGCCTTCAGCCTCGGAATGGATGTCCTGCTGGAAGTTCATGATGCAGAAGAGCTCGAACGCGCGCTGAAGCTCTCCTCCCGGCTTCTTGGTATCAACAACCGCAATCTCAAGACCTTCGAAACCAGGCTGGAGACCAGTGAAGAGCTGTCGCCGCAGGTCCCTTCGGACCGGATCGTGGTCGGCGAATCCGGCCTGTTCACGCCGGCGGATCTCGAACGGATGAACAGGGTCGGCATCTCGACCTTTCTGATCGGCGAGAGCCTGATGCGGCAGGAGGATGTCACAGCGGCAACCAGAGCGCTCCTCGCCCGCCCCCATTCTCCGAAGCGGTTTAGACGGACATGGTCGGCAAGGACCCGAAACTCACACATCTTGATGAGACCGGCACCGCCGACATGGTGGACGTCTCGGCGAAGGACGTCACGCACCGGATAGCCGTCGCGCGCGGGTCCGTGACCATGCGGCCGGAGACCCTGGAGCTGATCCGCTCGGGCAATGCCAAGAAAGGCGACGTGATCGGGACAGCCCGCATTGCCGGCATCATGGCGGCAAAGAAGACCCACGAGTTGATCCCGCTCTGCCACCCCCTCATGCTGTCGAAAGTCTCCGTCGACATCGAGGCGGACGACGCGTTGCCGGGTCTGATTGTGACGGCCACGACAAAGGTCAGCGGCCAGACCGGTGTCGAGATGGAGGCCCTCACGGCCTGCTCCCTCGCCTGCCTGACCATCTACGACATGGCCAAGGCCGTCGACCGGGGCATGGTGATCGGAGATATCCGGCTGGTTGAAAAAGCCGGCGGCAAGTCCGGCCACTGGACGTTGGAAAAAGACGGAAGCGAAGGCGGCACCTGATGAGCCTGATGCCGGTTGCCGAAGCGCTCGAAAGACTTTTGGCAGGAATTTCTCCACTGGAAACGGAACATGTGCCGCTCGAGCGGGCGAACGGCCGCATGTTGGCCGAACCGCTCGCCTCGACCCGAACACAGCCGCCCTTCGCTGCATCGGCGATGGACGGTTACGCGATCCGGTCTACGGATCTTGGCGAAGGCCGCGCGACGCTGCAGGTGATTGGCGACGCCCCTGCGGGCCATGGCTATTCCGGCACAGTGGAACAGGGTCAGGCCGTGCGCATTTTCACCGGCGCTCCAATTCCCGATGGAACCGATACCATCCTCATCCAGGAAAACGCCGAGCGGTCCGGCGATCAGGTCACCGTTCTGGAAGCACCGGTTAAAGGTGCTCACGTCCGTCCGGCGGGCCTCGATTTTGCCAAAGGCGATGTGTTGCTCGCCCCGCCGCTCAAACTTGCCTACAGGCACCTGGCGCTGGCGGCGGCCATGAACCACGCCGACCTGCCGGTGATCCGCCGGCCGAAAGTCGCCATTCTTGCGACCGGAGATGAACTGGTGCGCCCAGGCACCGAGCCCGGCCCGGATCAGATCATCGCGTCCAACCACGCGGGCATCGCTGCTCTCGTCGAGGATTGCGGTGGCGAACCTTTGGACCTGGGAATATCGCCGGACGATTCGGTTGAACTGGCTTCCCATGTCCGCCGCGCCATCTCGGAGCACGCGGATATCCTCGTCACCCTTGGCGGCGCATCCGTCGGCGATCACGATCTGGTTCAGGAGGTCCTGGGACAGGAAGGCATGGACCTGTCCTTCTGGCGGATCGCCATGCGTCCAGGCAAGCCTTTGATGGCCGGACGCCTCGGCAATACCAAGGTTCTCGGCCTGCCGGGAAATCCCGTGTCCAGCCTGGTCTGCGGGTTGCTGTTTCTGAAGCCGCTCCTTCAGGCAATGCTCGGGCTCGAACCTCAGCAGAGCGCTCCCGCACAGGCCGTTCTGGCCGCGGATCTTCCGGCCAATGACCGCCGGCAGGACTATGTGCGTGCCACGCTCGAAGAAGACGCGGACGGCAAGCTGATCGTCACGCCATTTGCCAAACAGGACAGCTCCATGCTGGGATTGCTGGCAAGGTCCGGCGCGCTCATCGTCCGCCCGCCCCATGCACCGGCGCAACAGGCCGGAACTGCGGTGCCCGTTCTCGTTCTTTAGAGAGGGTTTTGCCCCCTGTTGGCGGAGCGACTGCAATTCTCTTTGAAATATACCTGCTTTGCAGCACCGTCGTTCGCGGCCAAACTCCTGAAAAGCAAAAAACAAACCCGGCCGGAATATCGGCCGGGTTTGTGAAACACGATTGCCGGATGATCAGCTCGCAGCCGCCACCGCACGCTTTGCCATGACCGTGACCAGATTGGCCCGATAAGCAGCGGAGCCGTGGATATCGGACAGAAGGCCGTCGGACGCCGGAGAAATTTTCGCCACCGCTTCCGGCGACCATTCCCTGGCAAGTGCCGTTTCCATTTCACCCATGCGGAAGACACCATCCTGCCCTGCCCCGGTCACGGCGACCCGGACCGATCCGTCAGCGGCCTTGGCCACGAACACGCCTGCCATGGCGTAACGGGATGCCGGGTTCGGGTATTTGGAATAGGCCGTTGCCGCCGCCCCCGGGAACTTGACGGAAACGATGATTTCGTCGTCCTCCAGCGCGGTTTCGAAAAGCCCGGTGAAGAAGTCTTCCGCCGGAAGCTCGCGATTGTTCGTCACCACCGTCGCTCCCAGGGCGACCAGCGCTGCCGGATAATCCGCCGCCGGGTCGTTGTTGGCGATCGAGCCCCCAAGTGTCCCCATGTGGCGCACCGCAGGATCTCCGATGCCGCCGGCAAGTGTGGCAAGACCGGGCAGCGTCTGCTTCACCAGATCGGATGCGGCCACTTCTGCATGGGTCGTGGCTGCACCGATCGACAGGCCGTCACCTTCTTCGCGGATACCCTTCAAGTCGCCGATCCTGGTGACATCCACCAGATCACTTGGTGCGGCCAGGCGTTGTTTCATGGTCGGCAGCAGGGTCTGCCCGCCGCCGAGAACCTTGCCGTCATCGGATTTGCCCATCAGATCGGCTGCCTCGGCAAGAGAACCGGCCCGGTGATATGTTGTTTCATACATTTCATGTCTCCCACAGGAATGGGTTTATCTTTGTCAATCTCTGGCCGGCCCGGAAACGAGCCCGGCGCCGGAACTGGCAACGTGGATCATGCCGGATCGGAGGTCCTCCCGGGGAAGTTCCCGGCATAACAGGACGCTCCAAGGCGCCATGATCCACCTCCACGTCAATCACTATTCGGCCGCCTCTCTTATCGAGGACCGGCACAGCGCCCAGACCTTTTCCGCCGATGCCGGCATGCTCAGGTCGTGGTTGCCGATCGCATCCACGATGGCATTGATCACCGCGGGCGGTGACCCGATCGCACCGGCCTCGCCGCAGCCCTTCATGCCGAGCGGATTACCCGGGCAAAGGGTTTCGTGCGTGGACAGGCTGAAGGACGGCACATCATCGGCGCGCGGCATGACATAATCCATGTAGGACGCCGTCAGAAGCTGGCCGTTCTCGTCATAGGACGCGTTTTCAAGCAGTGCCTGCCCGATACCCTGGACAAGCCCGCCATGGACCTGGCCTTCCACGATCATCGGATTGATGACCCTGCCGAAATCGTCCGCCGCAACGAACTGGACGATTTCGGTCTTGCCGGTTTCCGGGTCCACTTCCACTTCGCAGACATAGGTGCCCGCAGGGAAAGTGAAGTTGGTCGGGTCGTAAAACGCTCCCTCCTTCAGGCCCGGCTCCATGCCTTCGGGCAGGTTGTGGGCCGTATAGGCGGCAAGGGCCACTTCCGTGAAGGACAGCTTCTTGTCGGTTCCAGCGACCTTCAACTCGCCGCCCTCAATCTGGATGTCGCCTTCGGCAGCTTCCATCAGGTGGGCGGCGATCTTCTTGGCCTTTGCCTCGACCTTGTCGAGGGCCTTGACGATCGCCGACATACCGACGGCACCCGAACGGGAGCCATAGGTTCCCATTCCGAACTGAACCTTGTCCGTGTCGCCGTGAACGACGGCGACGTTGTTTGTATCAAGGCCGAAGCGTTCGCACACAAGCTGTGCAAAGGTCGTTTCATGGCCCTGGCCATGGCTGTGCGACCCGGTGAGGATTTCGACGGAGCCGACCGGATTGACGCGCACTTCGGCCGATTCCCAAAGTCCGACACCGGCGCCGAGAGAACCGACAGCCGCCGAAGGTGCGATGCCGCAGGCCTCAATGTAGCACGAGAGGCCGATGCCGCGCAGCTTGCCGCGTGAGGCGGCCTCGGCCTTGCGGGCCGCAAAGCCGTCATAGTCCGCCGCCTTGAGGGCTGCATCAAGCGTCACATCGTAGTCGCCGGCGTCGTAACACATGATGACCGGCGTCTGATGCGGGAATGACTTGATGAAGTTCTTCCGGCGGAAATCGGCCGGCGACAATCCGACCTCCCGGGCCGCCGTTTCGATGAGACGCTCCAGTAGATAGGTCGCCTCCGGGCGGCCTGCACCGCGATACGCGTCCACGGGTGTCGTGTTCGTATAGACCGTCTTCACATTGGCATGAATGGCCGGAATGTTGTACTGCCCGGAAAGCAGCGTCGCATAGAGATAGGTCGGCACGGCCGAAGAGAACAAGGACATGTAGGCGCCGAGATTGGCGACTGTCTTGACCCTCAGGCCGATGATCTTGTTTTCGGAATCAAGCGCCAGTTCGGCTTCCGAATGGTGGTCGCGGCCATGAGCGTCGGTGAGGAAGGCTTCCGTCCGGTCGCAAACCCACTTGACCGGCCGGCCAACCCGTTTCGAGGCCCACAGGCACACCATCTCTTCGGGATAGATATAGATCTTGGAGCCGAAACCGCCGCCGACATCCGGAGCAATCACCCGCAGCTTGTGCTCAGGAGCCACGTTGTAGAACGCCGACAGAACCAGCCGGGCCACATGCGGGTTCTGGGACGTAGTGTAGAGCGTATAATGCTCCTCGGCCGCGTTGTAGCTGGCCAGCGCGGCCCGGGGCTCCATCGGATTGGGCACGAGGCGGTTGTTCTGGATTTCCATGCGCGTGACATGCGCCGCCTTCTCGAATGCTGCGTTGACCGCGGCCTCGTCGCCGATTTCCCAATCGTAGATCAGATTGCCTTCGGCTTCCGGATGGATTTGCGGCGCACCGGGCTGAAGGGCAGCGACTGCATCGACCACGGCCGGAAGTTCTTCGTAATCGACAACGACCGCATCAGCCGCATCACGTGCCTGTGCCTGCGTATCGGCCACCACCACGGCAACCGCCTGGCCGACATGGCGCACGATTTCCGGTTCAAGAGCGCGCCAGCCGCCCATATTCATAGGCGAGCCGTCCTTGGAATGGATCATCCACCCGCAGATCAGGTTGCCGATGCCGTCGCCGATCAGCTGGTCGCCGGTCAGGACCGCATCGACGCCGGGCATCTCCAGAGCCGCGCTGGCATCTATTCCCTTCACCTTCGCATGCGCGTGCGGCGAACGCACAAAAGCCGCGTAGCCCATTCCCGGCATACTCACATCGTCCGTATACTGGCCCTTGCCTGTAATGAAGCGCTTGTCCTCCTTGCGCAGGGCGCGGGCGCCGATCCCCTCGATTGCCATCGTCTCTCTCCCTCATCAATTGTTCCGGCCCCGCCTTTTTCCGGAAAACCTCCTCTGACCGGACGTACCGGCTACCGCCCCCGGGCGGAATGTCTCTTCCAAGACCTGGCGGACAGCAGAGCCGCGCCCTTCTCCTCCTGGCAACGGTCACGCTGATTGGTCTTGCAGATTGTCTGCGCAGGAAGCCCCGCGCATGTCAGGAGTGCGGGCCGTTTACTCTGCGGCCTGGGCCAGACCGGCCATCTGATCGGAAGCGGCCTTTATGGCCTTTACGATGTTGTGGTAGCCGGTGCAGCGGCAGATATTTCCTTCCAGCTCGTGGCGGATGGTTTTCTCGTCGAGTTGCCCCGGACCGTGCCGCTTGATCATATCCACGGCAGTCATGATCATGCCCGGAGTGCAGAACCCGCACTGCAGGCCATGGTGCTCGCGGAATGCCGCCTGAACCGGATGCAGGCTGCCATCGGCCGCCAGACCTTCTATGGTCACGATGTCCGCGCCATCGGCCTGTGCGGCCAGCATCGAGCAGGACTTGACCGCCTTGCCGTCGACATGGACCACGCAGGCACCGCATTGCGAAGTGTCGCAACCCACATGCGTGCCGGTCAATCCGCGCACCTCGCGGATATACGCAACGAGCAGCGTCCGGTCTTCGACTTCCGCCGAAACCGTCTTGCCGTTCAAAACCATCGAGACTTTCGACATGAATTTCTCTCCCTCATAAAATTCTCTGAGCCAAGGCCCAAAAAGCATCCCGGCTTGTCGCCGTGTTTTCGGTTCTGTGGATTCTGGCGAAACGAAACGAGCGTCAGAACCTGATCATTTCAAAATTCGGCCCGGCGGGTCAACTCGCAAGAGCAAGAACGACGATCAAAGCCGCGAGAAGAGCGAGCCCCCAGACCATCGGGCCTCCGAAGGCATTTCGCCCCGCTGCCGCTTCCAGGTTTTCTTCCGCCTTGTGAAAACGTTCTTCTACCGCATGCTCGGCTTCTTCGAACGCATGCACGACGTCTTCCGAACTCTCTTCCAGGGCAATCCGCTTGGCTTCCTCTGCAACACCGGGATCAAGCTCGTCGTCGAAACCGGCTTCGGCCGTTACTTGCTCCGTGGGGCCGCCCACCTTCTCGGAAAACCTGGAGAAGAATTCCTCCGCCATTTTCTTCGCCGTGGAATCGATCAGCCGGCTCCCGAGTTGGGCAAGCTTGCCGCCCACCTGGGCCTTGGCCTCATAGGTCAGCAAGGTCTCATCGCCCTCTTCCGTCAGTTTGACGTCCGCAGTCCCTTTCGCAAATCCGGCAACGCCGCCCTTGCCTTCCCCGGAGATCGTATAGCTTTCCGGAGGATTCATGTTCAGAAGTGTCACAGCGCCTTTGAATTTCGCCTTGACCGGGCCGATTTTCGAGGTGACCTCGGCGGTCATTTCCGTGTCGGAAACCTTTTCCAGACTCTCACAGCCCGGGATGCAGTCTCTCAACACTTCCGGATCGTTCAAAGCCTCCCAGACTGTTTCCCGTTTGGCAGGTATCCGGTGGGAGCCGTTCATATCCATATAGTCTCTCCCCATGCCGCGCTTGGGCAATTATTGGCAATGTCTTAATCAGGGTCGCGCCCCACTCGGACTATGAGAGCGTGTTTTGTGCAAAATTTCAATCGCTTATCTGAGCCGGAATCCATAACCGGCCTGAGCCGGCGGTCAAATCACTTCGGCGGCAAGTCGTTCAGGTAAAGGCGGCAAATCGGCTGAGCCGGCCCCGCACTCTCCCGGGTGGTTCGCACCCGCGCCTGCACGTGCGTGCGGTGCGGGCCGCAACTCGTCCTGGCCAAGCCCCTGATCCGGTGAAACAAACGGAAATAACCGGCTAACTGAAGGCCACACCCGCTCCAGCGGCCTTTTGAATAAAGGACCCGACCTCCGAATTTGCCAGCGGCTTCGAATAAAGATAGCCCTGCAGGAAGTCGCAATGCAGTTCCTGCATGATCTTGCGCTGAGCGTCCGTTTCGACCCCCTCCGCGGTGACACTCAGATCAAGCGCCTGCGCAACCGCGATGATCGACTTGACGACTGCGAGCGCATCCCCGTCCTGGTCCATATTCATGATGAAACTCCGATCGATCTTGATGCCGTCGACCGGCAGCTTGCGCAGATAACTGAAGGACGAATACCCTGTCCCGAAATCGTCGATGACTACCTTCGCGCCCTTGTTGCGCAACCAGGTCAGCAAGGAAAGGGTCACCTGATCGTTGTTGAGGAACAAGCCCTCGGTGACTTCGAACACGAGACGGTGCAGGGGTAATTCCGCCGCGGACGAGGCATCCTCGATATCCTTGTAGATCCTGTTTGCCAGTACCTGGCGCGGTGACAGGTTTACATTCAAGCGCACCTGGTCCGACAGCGCGGACATCTTGCTGAACTCGGCAAAGGCGGATTTGAACATCCAGGCCCCGATTTCCGTAATGAGGCCGCTGGCCTCGGCGGCCTCGATCATGCGGGCCGTGTTCAGGAAATTTCCGGCAGGAGTACGAAACCGCATCAATGCCTCGAACGAGGCGATGCTCTCGTCGCGCGCCAACATGATCGGCTGGTAATGCAGGGAAAACTCTGTCTGATGGCTTCCCCCGGTGAGCAGTGAGGCAAGCCGCAACCGTTCGAAGGCGGCCTCCTGCATCAGGGGATGGAAGACGGCGTGATTGGTAAGCCCCTTTTGCCGGACGTCGTTGAGTGCAATCGATGCGAACCGCACCAATTGTTCCGCTTCGTGATTGTCATCGTCCGCGGCAGCAAAGCCAAGGCGCATCCTCAAGGTGATCTGGTTGTCGTCCTGCTCGATCGGTTCCTGAAAGGCCTGTTCGACCCGTGCGACAATGTCCTGAACCTTGTTCTCCTGACCGCCCTTCAAGAGAATGAGAAATTCATCTCTCTCCTTCCGTGCGATGGTCAACGCGTCCGGAAAGGTCTGCGACAGTCTGTGCCCGGCCTTCTTCAGAACGGCAACGGCCTTCTCGTCCCCGATGCCATCCACGATCACCCGGAAGCGCTGAATATCGCAGTGCACGACCAGCAGCGGCGTGTGTTCAGCGGCAAAGCGCTGAAAGGTCTCGATGAACCCGGAGAATGTCGACAGTCCGGTAATTCGGTCGACATAGGCAAGGTTGCGGATATGCTCCAGCAGGCCCGTCTTTTCGTAGCCGAGAGAAACGTTGGAAACGAAAAGCTGGATGACCTCAGGTCCGAGCAATTCCTCCAGCTGTTCCGCGGGCATGCCGAGATAGAGCGCTCCGGTCATGCCGTTCCGGGTCACGAGTGGAAGGGCCACCCCTTCAGCCGACGATCGCGCGGACCGGGTGTCGATGCAGTCCTGCACCAGCTTGCGGATTGCGTCCTCATCCAGAATATCGATGGGCAGGTCGATCCTGTCCGCAAATTTGCCTGTGGCCGCCAGTACCCTGCTGTTGGCCGTGTCGATTGTGCCGTACTCGGGAAGCGCATCAAGTCCGCAAAGGAGACAGTCCACGGGCTGTCCGACGAGGTCCGAAAAATGCCTGAGCACCGCCGAGGCAAAATCGCTGAGGGCGTTCTTATCGACAATCGCAGCGAAATGGGAATTCAACTGTTTGAGTTTCTGCCGGTTGAGGTCAAGCGACATGACCAGCTTGTACCCCCGCAGCGCGGTAACGAGTGCCGTGATGAGCTTTGTCCGGGACAGCTCGGCCTTTTCCGCGTAGCCGTCAATATCGAACCTCATGATCACGTCTGTCTGCGGCGCGTAACCCGGCTGCCCGGTCCGCAGGATCAGGCGCGTAAAGTGATTGCCGAGTTCGGAGCGGATCCATCTGACCAGGTCCAACCCGGCAGTGTCGCTTTCCATAACCACATCGACCAGCGCAACGGCGATGTTGTCATGATCCGAAAGTATCTGGCGCGCCTCCTGCGCGGAAAGCGCATGCAGGAGTTCGAACGGGCGACCTTCGAACTGGCATCCGGCAACGGCGATCCTGGTGACTTCATGGACATCCGGATCGTCATCAACGATCAGAATCTTCCATGGTGACTTGGTAATTTTTTTTACTTGCGGCTCGGAAGGCGCAAGAAAGTCCATCACCATTTTAGTGCACCTTTGTTCTTATTGGTGTCCTGGCCTCTTGCTCGGCGCTGACAGGTATTTCAATCGTGAATTCCGTACCCGATCCCACGGTCGAGGAAATGGAAATCGTTCCATTCAGAGCTTCTGTCACCAACTGATAACAGATCGCCATGCCGAGTCCCGAGCCTCCCTTGCCGAATTTCGTCGTAAAGAAAGGCTCAAAGACTCTTTTCAGATTCTTGTCCGGAATACCAACTCCGTAGTCCCTGCATTTCAGGACGATCGCCTTTCCCCGACCGCCGTTGCGGCCGTGCTCCTGCTGCGTCACGATCCGCGAAGATAGCTTGATCCTGCCTTCTTCGCGGCCCTCATAGCCGTGCTTGATGGCGTTTTCGATAAGATCTCGAAACAAGTTGGCTGACGGCACCGGGATAGCTGTCGACGACCTCGTCGGCATTCAGATCAAGTTCTATCGTGAATGGTGTCTTCTTGATGGTGGGCTGAAGCGTGGCCAGGGTTTCCCGGATGATATGATCGAAATTGAAGGTTCGCCTTCTCTCGCTCTGCCGGTCGACCGCGACCTGCCGGAAGTTGCCGACCAGTTCGCGGGCCCGCCCCAACGTCTTTTCGATAATGCTTGCGGTCTGGGAAATCCGCTCGACCTCGTTTTCGAGCCCCTCCTTGCTCAAGGTCTTCTGCTCGAGCTCTCGGTGGATAGATCCGGTCAGATCCTTGATGGTCGTCGCCGCCATCAGGGCATTGCCGAGCGGCGTGTTCAACTCATGCGAAACGCCGGCGACCAGTGCTCCCAGGGCCGCAAGATTGTCCGCCTGAATGAGTTCTTCCTGTACCAGCTTGAGCTGCTCCGTCCGGTGGGTCACCAATTCCTCCAGATTGGTCTGGTATTCCTGAATCTTCTGCAAATCCAGATGGCGTCGCTGGACCATCGATTGCAGGCTGCTGGCCAGAATGCCGATCTCGTCATTGCGGCCGGGCATCAATTCCGCACTTGGAGGATCCTCGATAAGCCGGGGTGTGGACAGGTAATTGACGATTGTCGACAAAGGGCGCCCAATCAGGCGGCGGAACACTGTCCTGATCACGATCGCCAGCAGTATCAGATAGAGAATGATCGCCGTTACGATGAAGCCGACCGTGGAGACGATTTCATACGAAATCGTGTTCCGGTCGATCAGAATGAATACCTTGCCGATCGCATCCTTGTGCAGGATCGTGCTCGGCGAGTTCAGCGTGTAGGTCAGCGCTTCAGCCTGGCGCGGCCCGGTCACAGGCTCGCCGAAATTTCCCGTATCCGGCGTTTCCACCCAGACGCTTTCGACCACGTCGAGACTTTCGAGCCCGCGAATGAGTTGAAGGGTTGCATCTGCATTGACGGTCCAGATCGCCCGCTCGAACGGTCGCTTGGTGGCCTGGAAAAACGCTTCCGTCACCCGAATGGCGCGCGCATGCGAGGCATCCCAGGTGATTTTTGTCAGGATGGCAATGAAGATGACGCCAAGTATCGCGAACAGGCCAAGCGTATAGAAAATGAAGGTGCGGGACAGGCTCGTGCGACCCATCTCGTCTGGGGTAAATGGCAACGACGTACTGCCACTGAGATTCAAGACGCCCACCTCAAACTGTCTGCCCGTCTCCGGCTATCGGAAACAGCGCAATTCCGCATTGCTGTGTTCGCCCCTGGGAGGGAAAATCCTCACGACAACCTCGGACAGGTCTATCAATAGTTGATTCACGGACACAACAACAATGCCCAGCAGCCTCATCAACATTTGACCTACAATTTCGCCGGGTTGATCAGGGTGTGGGATCATACGACATTTTGGGTAGGTTTTCTAAATTTTCCATAAAAATCAATTGTAAATTAGAACAGCCCTGTCGCTCAACGTGTGAAACGCATACGATTACTGCAACTCTTTCTGCCTTTACGATCACGAGCGGCTTTGCACCGCGCAATTATTTCCGGCAGCAAGTCATGCCGGTTCGCTCTCTGCGTTTAAGTATCAGGAAGTGATGTGATCAAGACGCTCGCTGTCTGCGATTTTCGTCGTGGACTCACGACAGTAACAATCTCACAAAGCATCACAACTGATGCAGAAGACGTCTCGCCTTATCCAAATCAAACGCTGCGGTACGGTTGCGCAAACCCACGCCTTCTCAAAAGAAGTAGAGAACGCTTTGCTTCTGGTACTCCGGCGAATTCCTCTGTAGAACAGAATAGAATTTCGATACCTGCCTGAAGTATTCCATCTGCGAACTTGAGGCCTACAGGGATGCCTCGATGAAAACGTCAGACCGCATTCTATTCGAACTACCGGACAGAATTCTCACGTCCCTGCCCACGGGCGCAGTGAAAGATACTGTCGAACATCTGGGCAGACGCATCGCCCGAGGCGACTACAAAGCGGGCGCAATCCTGCCAAAGGAAGACGAACTGGTGACTGCCCTCGGGGTGTCGCGAACAGTCGTACGCGAAGCGGTCAAGGTGCTCTGCGGTAAAGGGATGGTCCGCACGGCCCGGCGATACGGTTCCCGGGTCTGTCCGTTCGATGACTGGAATCTTATGGATCCCGACGTCATCCGCTGGCACGATCACGACAGTCCGCAGACGGCCCGGATCTATTCCGAAGCCACGGAACTGCGTTTCATTTTCGAACCGGAAGCCGCTGCCCTTGCGGCGCTGAATGCGAGTCAGCAGCAGCGCAGCAGGATACTGTCAGCTGCCGAAAGCATCTGCCCCGATGCCGGCGAAAGCGCCATGATCGCCGCCGACTACACCTTCCACGCGACGATCCTTCAGGCCAGCGGCAACCTTATGCTCGCCCAATTGCAGCGTCTGGTCCACGCGGTGCTGATCTTCTCCTACACCGCGCGCTGCGAAGGCGTCCCCGACCACCTCGAGTCACGCCTGGCGCATATCAGCGTCGCGGACGCCATCGTTGCGGGCGACGCCGAGCTTTCAAGGTCCCGAATGCGCGCCCTCCTCGGTCAGAACAAGATGATCGCCGATAAGATATTCGGAGCGTCGGTCGCATAGCGCAGCCGGAGGCAGATACGGGATCCGCCTCCGGAACCGTTTAGGCCAGGTCGGCAGGAAGTATCCCGTCCGGGAAATTCTGGTAGCAGACCGGCCGCAGGAAGCGGCGGATGGCCATCGTGCCGACGGAGGTTGCGCCAAAATTGGTGGAAGCCGGATAAGGTCCGCCGTGGACCATGGCATCGCTGACTTCAACGCCGGTCGGAAATCCGCTTACCAGTATCCTTCCCGCTTTCCGCTCCAGGATCGGCACGAGCGTACCGGCCTTTTGCGTGTCGTCCCGATCCATATGCAGGGTCGCGGTCAACTGCCCCTGGAAAGACTTTGCGACAGCAACCATCTCGTCGAAGTCCTTGACGGTGACGAAGATGCCCAACGGTCCGAAGACTTCCTCACCAAGTTCCTCATTGGCGAGCCACTCGGCACCGGTCGTCGCATAGAGATAGGGCGAGGCTCCGCGCGCGGAACAGCCTGATTTCAGGACCTCGCGGACGCCGCTTGTCGCCGCAATCCGCTTCTGACCACCTTCAAAGGCGTTTGCGATGCCGGGCGTCAGCATGGCCTGTTCACCAACCTCCACAAGAGCGGCGGTCGCAGCCTCCAAACAGGCATCCGCATCCGGCCCCTCGACTGCGATCGACACGCCGGGATTGGTGCAGAACTGGCCGGTTCCCATGGAGAGCGAAGCAGCCCAGCCAACGCCGATCGTTTCGCCGCGCGACTTTAACGCTTCTGGCAGCAGGAATATCGGATTGACGCTGCCGAGCTCCCCGAAGAACGGAATCGGCTCGGGACGGGATGCGCAAAGATCGAACAAGGCGCGGCCCGCTCCGAGCGACCCCGTGAAGCCGACGGCCTTGATCAGGGGATGCTGGACCAGTGCGGCGCCAACCTCCTTGGAAGACCCCTGGACCAGGCTGAAGACGCCCTTGTGCAGATTGCACGCCTCTATGGCGGCAAGGATCGCCTCGGCAACGATCTCCGCCGTGCCCGGGTGAGCGGGATGCCCCTTCACGACCACCGGGCACCCGGCCGCCAGTGCGGATGCGGTATCGCCCCCTGCGGTCGAGAAGGCCAACGGAAAGTTGGACGCGCCGAAAACACCCACCGGCCCGACTGGCCGCTGCATCAGGCGAAGATCGGGACGCGGCAGCGGCTTGCGGTCCGGCAGAGCTTCATCGTGACGCCTGTCGAGGTAGTCACCGTCTTCAATGAACTGGGCAAACAGGCGGAGCTGGCCGGTGGTCCGTCCGCGCTCACCCTGCAGGCGTGCGGCGGGGAGCCCGGTTTCCACTGTGCCGATTGCCGTGATCGCATCGCCGCGGGCTTCGATCTCGTCGGCGATCTTGTTCAGGAAGGCGGCACGGTCCGCCCTTGAGCTGGCCGAGAATGACCAGAATGCCTCTTCGGCAGTCTGAGCCGCCTGGTCGATGTCTGCCGGCGTTCCCTCCGCAAACCGTGCAGCTTCGCCTTCCATCGGAAGATTGGAAAAGGTCTCTTCGGAAGAGACCCATTCGCCTGCGATCAGGTGTTTGCCTTTCGGGGTAAAACTCATGCTTTTTGCCTTTGAAATCCGGATCTAACTATTGGCGGGATATCCGCCCCGGGATGCGGAAGCGGAAAATGTCTGGGCGCCTGTCCTGATGGAGACAAGGCCGGCATGCCGGTTGCGGCAAGGCCTGGCGCCTTCGAAGGCCTCGACGGCCGACATCCATGATCTGGTCTATGGGCAACCGGTCGTCAAGGGCAGCTAATTGGGTTCTCGAATGGCCGGCGCTATTGTTGGGCGTTTTTTTTCGCGCTAAGCAATCTGCCTGAGACGAACAAGGATCTGTCATGAGCTTCCTGGAACCTGCTGAACTCACCGGAACATTCATCGGCCGCGTCTGGCGTCCCGACGTGAACGGTCCCGCAGTGGTCACGATACGCGATGGCCACGTGGTCGACATCACCTCCAAAACGGCACCCACCGTCCGCGAGATCTGCGAAATGGACGACCCGGCAGCCTTCGTGGCGGAAGCCGCCGGCAGTTCTCTTGGCTCCCTGGAAGTGATTGCGGCGGCACAGCCGGGCGCCCGGGACACCATTCACTTCCTGGCGCCCTGCGACCTGCAGTCCGTCAAAGCCTGCGGCGTCACCTTCGCCAGTTCCATGGTCGAGCGTGTCATCGAGGAGCAGGCTGCGGGCGATCCGCACAAGGCTCAGGAAATCCGCGCGCGCGTGGGCGGCGCCATCGGCGACAGCCTGCGCAACATAAAGGCCGGGTCGGAACAGGCGGCAAAGGTCAAGCAGGCGCTGATTGCCGAAGGGCTGTGGAGCCAATACCTGGAAGTCGGCATCGGCCCGGACGCTGAAGTCTTTTCCAAGGCCCAGGTTCTGTCCTCCGTAGGACCCGGCGCGGAAGTGGGACTGCACCCGATTTCGAAGTGGAACAACCCGGAACCTGAAGTGGTCCTGGCGGTCTCCTCGAAGGGAAGAATCGTCGGCGCCGCCCTCGGCAATGACGTGAACCTCAGGGACGTCGAGGGCCGGTCGGCCCTGCTTCTTTCCAAGGCAAAGGACAACAACGCTTCCTGTGCCATCGGTCCGATGATCCGTCTGTTCGACGCAACCTTCACCCTCGAGGACGTGCGGGCCGCGGAACTCGACCTGAGGGTCGAAGGAACGGACGGGTTCGTTCTCGAAGGCCATTCCTCGATGAAGGAGATCAGCCGGGACCCGGAAGACCTCGTTCGCCAGACGCTCGGCCGGCACCATCAGTATCCGGACGGGATCGTGCTGTTTCTGGGCACCTTGTTCGCTCCGACGAAAGACCGCGACACGGATGGGGAAGGCTTCACCCACAAGCTCGGCGATGTGGTGTCCATTTCCGCCCCGGGTTTTGGGACGCTCAGGAACACGGTGCGCCTGTCCACCGAATGTCCTGAATGGACCTTCGGTATCAGCCACCTGATGCGAAATCTCGCCCAGCGCGATCTGCTTTAGCAACCGGCTGACGAATCGCTTTCCTTTCCTGTTGTTCTTCCGGCGTCCTCCCGGCCGCGCGTTGCACGCGGCCGGGATCTTGCCTTCAGAGGGAGGGGCCCAGCATCTTGGCGGGATCAACGATCCGGTCAAACTCCTCTTCGCTGACGAACCCGAGATCCAGACAGGCCTGCTTCAGGGTCAGGTCATGTTCAAAGGCATGATGCGCGGCGTGACTGGCCTTGTCGTACCCGATCACCGGACTGAGCGCGGTCACCAGCATCAGGGACTGGTCGAGATACTCCTGGATCCGCTTCTCATTCGGCTGCATTCCGTCCACCAGGTACTTGGCAAAATTCGTGCAACCGTCGCCCATGATCCGGATCGATTGCAGGATGGAATTGATCATCAGCGGCTTGTAGACGTTCATTTCCAGATACCCGCTCGCCCCGCCGATGCCCACAGCCACATCGTTGCCCATCACCTGGGCCGCGACCATGGCCAGTGCTTCACACTGGGTCGGGTTGACCTTGCCCGGCATGATCGACGACCCCGGCTCGTTTGCGGGAATGATCAGCTCATAGAAGCCGCAACGCGGTCCGCAGGACAATAGCCGGATATCGTTGGCAATCTTGAACAGGGACGTTGCCAGCGTCCGGAGTGCGCCACTGAGCATCACAAGCGCATCATGGCTGCCCTGAACCGCGAACTTGTTGGGAGCGGTGACGAAAGGCAAGCCGGTGAGCTCCGAGATCTTCGCCGCTGACCTGGCGGCGAATTCGGGATGCGTATTGATTCCCGTTCCGACGGCTGTACCTCCCAGCGCAATCTCATAGACATCCGTCAGGACGAAATCGATACGCTGAATGTCCTGCCGCAGCATTTCGACATATCCGGAAAACTCCTGCCCGAGGGTCAAGGGCGTCGCGTCCTGCATGTGGGTCCGGCCGATCTTGATGATCTCGTCCCATTCCTCTGCCTTGGCCTGCAGGCTGTCATGAAGCGCCTGAACGCCCGGAAGCAGACGGTGCGTCGCCTGAATGGCGGCGGCCATGTGCATTGCAGCCGGGAACGTGTCGTTCGACGACTGGGACATGTTGACGTGGTCGTTCGGGTGAACCGGATCCTTCGTGCCGAGAATCCCCCCGGCGATCGCGATTGCCCGGTTCGAGATCACCTCGTTGACGTTCATGTTGGTCTGAGTGCCGCTTCCGGTCATCCAGACATGCAGCGGAAAATGCTCATCGAGCCGGCCGTCCGCCACTTCATCGCAGGCTTTGACGATCAGGTCAGCCAGGTCCCGGTTCAACAGGCCGAGGTCGGCATTGGTCAGGGCGGCCGCCTTCTTCAGGATGCCGTAGGCATAGATGAGTTCGATCGGCATGAGGTCGGTCCCGATCGAGAAATATTGAATGGACCTCTGGGTCTGCGCGCCCCAGTACTTGTCCTCCGGTACGTCGATCTCACCTAGGCTGTCACTCTCTCTGCGCATTTGCATCTCCTGATGAAAAGCTTACGGGGCCAGAAGCGTCGAGGTCAGTTCGCTATCGGGGTCTTTCAAGCCGTCGATGACATCGAAATGGTGCCGCCCCTGATCCTCATGGAACCCGGCATTCGGCCACGCCTCTGCCAACAGGCGTGACTGACGGATGAATTCCGGTCTTTCGGCCCCGCCAACCCACGCCACGACCGGACAAGGCCCGGCCGGCTTTTTCAATGCAGGGCTTTCGGCAACCGCGTCTTCTTCGCTCATCTTGAAGGTGTCGTTCATGCGGGTGTTCCGGAGCGGCCGCAGATCGTGCAAGCCGCTGATCGACACAACCTTTTCGATCCGATTCAGCACCTCCGGCATAAGGGGTGTATCCTCGCTCATCATCCGCGTGACCAGATGCCCGCCGGCGGAATGGCCCGTCAGCCGTATCGGCCCGCTGATACGTTCGGCCGCCCGCGAGATGCACCTGCCGATCTGACGGGTGATATCCGCTATGCGGACGTCTGGCGCCAGATCATAGGACGGCAGACACACCGACCAGTTCCGTCCAAGGCAGCCGGACGCGAAATGCGACCAGTAGGACTTGTCGAGATCGCAGCCAGTAGCCGCCATGCACGAACACCACGAGCCCCTTTGAAACGCCTTCGGGGTGAAAAATATCCATCCGCTGACGATCAGTGTCCCCGTAAACGATTCCAAGGTCCTTCTCGATCCATGTCTTGCGGAATGTCTCGGCCTCCTGCGTCCAGCGCGGCGGATAGTCCGCTGCCCCCGGAATGTGCGCGGCATTCGCGTAAGCATCGTCCCAATCGGTGATCTCTGCAGCGTTCATGTGAATATCCTTGCTCCTGCGGCAAACCAGTTTGACGTGCATCCTTGCACAATTTAGCGCGCAAGCGGAACGGTCTCCATGGCGGTGCCGCTTGTCAAATCAGCCGCGCCCGGCCTAACGTCGCCGCAAAACACATTCTCCCGTGAGGACCTTACCCAGATGATGGAGCGATGTTCCAATCGAGTGGCCAATCTGGCGCATTTCCTGACCAGGAACGCCGCCCGCTGGCCGGACCGCCCGGCGATCGTCTGGGAGAACCGGACCTGGACGTGGGCGGAACTTGACGCCCGGGTCTCCGCCATCGCCCGCGCGCTGCACGCGCAATACGGTGTTTCAAAGGGTGACACTGTGCTGGTCCAGGCGCAGAACTCCAACCAGATGACCGAGATCATGCTTGCTGCCTTCCGCCTGGCGGCCGTGTGGGTGCCCTGCAACTTCCGCCAGGCACCGGACGAAACCGCCTATGCCGCCGCAAAGGCGAACGCCAAGGTCTTCGTCTGCGATGCAGAATTCAAACCCCAGGCCGAGGCCGTAACAAATTCCCGGCCCGACATGGCAGGCGTCATCAGCGTTGGCGAAAGTTCCTTCGGCGCCTCCTATGAAGACCTCGTCTCCGGTAACCTCGGCGAACGGTTTCCCAACGCTCCCGTCGAGTACAACGATCCCTGCTGGCTGTTCTTCACCTCCGGCTCCACCGGCCGCCCGAAGGCCGTGGTGCTTACGCATGGCCAGATCGGGTTCGTTGCCGTCAACTACATGGCCGACCTGCTGCCCGGCACGAGCGAGGTGGATGCCTCCCTGGTGATCGCGCCGCTCTCCCATGGGGCGGGCCTGCAGCTGATCGCACAACTGTCCACGGGAGCCGCGCATATCCTGATGCCGCGCGGCGGTTTCAGTCCGGCGGCCGCCTTCGAGCTGATCGAGACGCACAAGGTCAGCAATATGTTTACGGTCCCCACGATCGTAAAGCGCCTGGTCGAGGATCCGGCCGTCGACCGCTTCGATCACTCCAGCCTGCGCCATGTGATTTATGCGGGCGCTCCGATGTACCGGGAAGACCAGAAACGGGCTCTGGAAAAGCTTGGACACGTGCTGGTCCAGTACTACGGGCTCGGCGAAGTCACCGGCAACATCACCGTGCTACGGCCCCAGGACCATTTTCTGGAGGATGGACCGCAGGCGCGCATCGGCACGTGCGGGGTAGAACGCACGGGGATCGAGGTCAGCATTCAGGACGAGGACGGCACCCTGCTCGGTCCGCATGAGACGGGGGAAGTCTGCGTGGCAGGTCCTGCGGTCTGCGCCGGGTATCTGGAGGACGACGCAGCCAACGCCAAATCGTTCCGCAATGGCTGGTTCCGCACCGGCGACATCGGCAACATGGACGAACAGCGCTTTCTCTACCTAACCGGCCGCGCCTCGGACATGTACATCTCCGGCGGCTCGAACGTTTACCCGAAGGAGGTGGAGGAAGTGCTGCTCTCCCATCCGGCCATCTCCGAAGTCGCGATCCTCGGCATACCCGATCCTCACTGGGGCGAAGTCGGGCTCGCCGTTTGCGTGACGACGTCGGGAGAAGCGGCTGACCCGGGAAGCCTTGCGGAATTCCTCACCGGCAAGGTCGCACGCTACAAACTGCCCGCGCGTTATCTGTTCATCGACAAGATGCCGACCAGCGCCTATGGCAAGATCACCAAGAAGCTGGTGCGTGAATACCTGAGTGATCAAGGCCTGCTATGAGACGCCCGGCCCCCAAAACGCTCGCCGACATCCGGCATCCCGGCCCCCGGGCCACTAACCGGCGGCCGCATGCGCTGTGCCGCGCCGAAGCGGTCTCCCTTGAGATTGCGGCACGCCAGCCGCTGCTCGAAGCACTTGGCGCTTGGGCCGACCGGACCGGCCACAGCTCTGCTGTCTTCACGCTTCACGGCCTTTCGCTGGGGCCGTTCGACTATGTCATGCCGGACCGGGCGATCGATGACCGCCATGCCGCCTGGTACAGCGACACGAAATCTTCTCCAGGCGCGGTCCTGGAAGAGGCTGTCGCCATCCTCGGCCGCAGGGACGGCGCCTGGTTTGCCCATATCCATGCCTATTGGCAAGGCAATAACACGTACCACCTGGGCCACCTGCTGCCGCATACGCTGTGCGTTCATCAAACCTCCCGTGTTCACGGCTACGGACTGCGAGGCGCGCGGTTCGAGGCGCAGCCGGATCCGGAAACCGAGTTTACCCTGTTCAGGATCATGGAAGACCGGAACACGGCCGACGAAGCACCGCCCAATGCACTGATCGCAACGCTCGCCCCCTTCGAGGATCTTCACCACGGGATCTCGGAGTTGTGCCGTGAATTGGGATCGACCGCGGTCGACGTTCACGGGCTGGGAAGCCTCGCAGGCGCCGAATTCGAGTCCTCGGGTGCCATGACCGGCCTCATCTCGGAAATCCTGCTACAGCCGGGTGCCGGGCGTAAAAATCGCCCCGCCCTCGATCTGCCGATACGCTGTGTCGATCTTGACGGAAATCTACACTCGGGCCGGGTTCTCGCCGGACACGCACCGACACTTGTGACATGCGAGCTGCTGCTGACAGCCGACGACGGTTGATTGCGGCCTTTCCGCGGGCATTTTGCAGAACAGCAAGAGAACATTTACCCTTGCGGAACACAATAGGAACAGGTACTGTGTTCTTGATTTGTACCAGCCCATCACGTGGTCAGGGGAAGCCTATATGTTGACGCGCAAGCAGTATGAACTGCTCATGTTCATTCACGAAAGACTGAAGGAAACGGGAGTGCCGCCGTCTTTCGATGAAATGAAGGATGCGCTGGATCTGCGCTCCAAGTCCGGTATTCACCGGCTGATTACGGCACTGGAAGAACGCGGCTTCATCCGGCGGCTGCCGAATCGCGCAAGGGCGATGGAAGTTGTCCGCCTGCCCGACTCGATTGCACCGGGCCTTGGCGCCCCGCGCCCCCGCGGCAGTTTCTCGCCGGAAGTTATCGAAGGTTCTCTGGGCAAACGCGAAGCTCCAAAACCGGCACCTCAGCCGGTGAGCGGCGGCATGGAAATTCCCGTTATGGGCCGCATTGCCGCCGGCGTCCCGATCGAAGCCATTCAGAACCACAGCCATTCCATCACTGTGCCTCAGGAACTGCTCGGCAGCGGCGAGCACTATGCCCTGGAAGTGCGCGGTGATTCCATGATTGAAGCCGGTATTCTGGACGGTGACACGATTCTGATCCGCCGCGCGGATACCGCCGATAGCGGCGACATCGTTGTAGCGTTGGTGGATGAAGAGGAAGCGACGCTGAAGCGCCTGCGCAAGAAGGGCGCGTCGATCGCGCTTGAGGCGGCGAACCCTGCCTATGAGACCCGGATCTTCGGCCCCGGCCGTGTTCGTGTGCAGGGCCGTCTGGTTGCCCTGTTCCGCCAGTATTGATCCGAGGGCTCGTTGAGCGCTACCGGCCGGACGTATCGAGCCGCTGCCGCAAGCTTGTCCTTGTAACGGTACCCGGCCGATGCCAGGGCCGCGGCGGATCGGGAAGTGCGTATATGACCTTGCTGATTGCCGGTTTTCCGGTCCTGCCTGGCAGCTTTCCGTCATCCGGGCTTGCTTGCGCCGCACCGCGCCCTGGCGGCGGCGTTTCATTGGTTTGGATCTCCCGCGACAGCCATATCGATACCGCCCCCTTCTTCTGACGCATATCCCCTTGCAGAATGACGCTGGCGCGGCAATCCGGCGGCACGATCAGGTCGGTCACGATAATATCGGCATAAAGACAATCCGCCGGCAGGGCCTGCGCCGTTCGCGGCAGACTGATTGCCAGAGGCAACGTCGCACCACCGGTATCCTCCCCGCTCCGGTCCGCATGGGCCAGGACCACGCAGCCGTCGCGATCGCATCGCCGTTGAGGCGATTTCATCGTACGCGATCCAATCGCGCCAGCCGGAACCCCTTCCCGCTGCATCCAGATCTCTCCCACGAATGACTGACGCCCGGATGAAAGCCGCAGCAGTCCGGACCCGTCCCTGGCGGCAACGCGGCTGCCCGTGGCTGCGATCTGAATATCGGGCGGCCGCATCACCACAATGGAAATGAGCGCTGCGCCAAGAGGCGCCAGCGCATAAAGGCGCCGCCAGCCGGGAAGCAGAAGACTTGCAAACAGCGCCGAGACAAGCAGAACCGCCGAAATTCCGCTCAAGGCGCCAACCGCTCCCGCACCGTCACTGAGAGCCGCCGTAAAGGCCGCGATCTTGAGCAGCAGTGAGAGGCCGAGAGCCATGAGGGTCAGCGGAAACGCGGATAGACCCAGCGGCATCAGAACCAGGGCCAGCACACCCATCGGCATGACGAGCAGCGAGAAAATCGGCATGCCGAGCAGATTGCCCAACACGCCGTAGGGCGCGATACGGCCAAAGTGGTGCGCGCCGATAATCCCGGTGGCAAGTCCGGCCACCAGCGCAGTGACGAAGAGGCCTGCAATCCACTTGGCGAGGAATTGAAGAAATCGGCGTCCGCGTCCCGCAGCCCGGCGGTCGTTGAAATGCCACGATCTGTCTCTTCCCCGCCATATCTCGTAAACCGCCACAAGACAGATGACGGCGGCGAACGACATTTGAAAACCGGGAAAGAACAACCGCTCCGGCGCAACCAGCAGAAGGAACAGGCCCGCAAGCGCAACGCTGCGCAGCGTCAGGCCGCGGCGACCGACAAATATGCCCAGAAACACGAGGGAGATCATCAGGAACGACCGCTGGGTCGCAACAGCAGCGCCGGAGATGAGCAGATACGCAACGGCGGCCGCGAGGGCAGCAACAGCGGCCCATTTGTGTATTGGCCAGCGCAGGGCCAGCGGGGGAAACAGCGCCAGGAACAGCAGTACCGCGCCGTAGGCACCGCCGGCGAAAAGCGCCATGTGGAGACCTGAAATGGCCAGAATATGCGCGAGCCCTGCCGCGCGCAGGTCTTCTTCCTGCGCCTCGCTGATGCCGCCGCGGTCGCCGACCAGCAAGGCGATGATGAGCGCCGTTTCAGGACTGTCCGGCAGAACGGACCTTATCCGGTTGGCAAGTCCGTCCCGCAGTGCCTGAACCTGCGCGGCCGCGCGCAAGGCCAGCGAGGCATCGCCCGCCTCGATCACCTCCGCGGGGCCATAACTGAATCCCGTCGCGCCGATCTTCGAATAGTAGGCCCGATAGGAAAAATCATATCCGCCGGGGCTCACCGGTCCCGGCGGCGGGAAGATCCTGGCCCTGACGCGGATCGCCTCGCCCGTTCCGGCTCCGTCATCCGCCGGCAGACGCAGCCGCACTCGTTCGGGAAACACGACCTCGGTTTGCGGCCGTTCGTTCACCGAGACGACTTCGAGCAGGACGCGCGCACCGCTGGTCCCCGCCTCGCGTTCCAGGACGCGGCCGGTCAGGGTGACGTTCATGGGTTCAGCCAGGCGTGGTGCATCGACATATGCCGTGCGCAAGGCCGCCACCGTCAACCCGCAGGCAAGCGCGAGCGCCAGGATGGCCGGTTTGCTCCATGCCTCCTGGCGACCAGTCCAGAAAACCAGAAGAGAAGCCAGGCCGACAAGGATCGTCAGCAGCGGCCAATGGGGTTCTTCCGGCAGAAGCGTGTAAACGGCAATCCCGACTGCAAAGGCGAATGCACACCAGAGCAGGCCCTGATTATCCCAGTACCTGTCATCGGGTGGCGCGGGATTGCGGAAGGTCAGTTTCGACCAGAAGACCCAGACCGGCCGATGGACGGAAGCCCCTTTGTCCGATGCGGAAGCCCTTTGGGGCGCGCCGGAGGGGACGCCGGCGAACGTCACCGCCGGCGTGCCGCCTTCCTCTTCGCGATCCCTGTCCTGCCCCTTCGCCAACCTGTCCCATCCCGTTTGACCTGAAGAAACGGACGAAGCCCCTATTTAGCCTTGCCAAAGGCTGTGCTAAGACCGCGCAACCACCACGGGCGCGGACTGTGCCCTATTCTTACAGAGACTTTCAAAAAATCACCATGGCACAAGAAATCGTCACGCGCTTCGCACCGTCCCCCACCGGCTTCCTCCACATTGGCGGCGCCCGCACAGCGCTGTTCAACTGGCTCTTTGCCAGGCATCACGGCGGCAAGATGCTGTTGCGCATCGAGGATACGGACCGGGCACGCTCGACCCAGGAAGCGATCGATGCCATTCTGGACGGTCTCGACTGGCTCGGGCTCGACTGGGACGGCGAACCCGTTTCGCAGTCTTCGCGTGTGGAGCGTCATAGACAAGCCGTGGAACAGATGATCGCGGCCGGGGCGGCGTACCGGTGCTACTGCTCTGCCGAAGAAGTTGAAGCCATGCGCGAGAAGGCACGCGCGGAAGGCAAACCGCCACGCTATGACGGCACCTGGCGCGACCGGGACCCGTCGGAAGCTCCGGAAGGCGTTGCGCCGGTCGTGCGCATCAAGGCTCCGCTGGAAGGCGAGACGGTCGTCGACGATCTGGTCCAGGGCCGGGTGGTGATCCCGAACAAGGACCTGGACGATTTCGTCCTCATGCGCTCCGACGGCGCTCCCACATACATGCTGGCCGTCGTCGTCGATGACCACGACATGAATGTCACCCACATCATCCGCGGCGTAGACCACCTGACCAATGCCGCCAGGCAGACACTGATCTTCCAGGCGCTTGGCTGGGATGTGCCGGCGATGGCCCATGTTCCCCTCATCCATGGTCCGGACGGAGCCAAGCTGTCCAAACGCCACGGCGCAACCGGTGCGGAAACCTACCGGCAAATGGGTTATCTGCCGCAGGCCCTGCGCAACTATCTGGCGCGCCTCGGCTGGAGTCACGGCGACGACGAAATCATGTCCCTGGAGGATATGATCAAGTGGTTCGGACTGGACGCCATCGGCCAGTCTCCTGCCCGGTTCGATTTCAAGAAGCTGGAAAATCTCAATGGCCACTACATGCGCAGCACCGACGACGCCGAGCTGCTGGAGCACTGGAAGGTGTATCTGGTTCACGCCGAAGACGGCGCGGACGTGCTGACCTGGTTGTCGACGGGAGACAACGAAAACACCGCTCTGACGGCCCTTCCCGGCCTCAAGGAACGGGCCAAAACACTGGTGGAACTGACTGAAAGCGCCTCATATCTCTGGCGCCAGCGGCCGCTCGATACCGATGAAAAAGCCGAAAAGATCCTGACCGACGAAGCAAAGACGATACTGGGCGAGTTGCATGGCGTGCTCTCATCGGTCGCAGACTGGGATGCAGAGCCGCTGGAAGCGGCCGTAAAAGCCTATGCGGAAGACAAGGACCTGAAACTCGGCAAGGTTGCCCAGCCCCTGCGCGCGGCTCTTACCGGACGCGGGGTTTCGCCGGGGATCTATGATGTCCTGATCGCCCTGGGCCGGGAGGAATCCCTTGCCCGTATCAGGGATCAATCCATATAGATCCCGGATGGCGGTATTGCGCACCCTGCACCACCTGAAGTAATTCAGGCGGGAGGCGGATCGCGGACGAGCCTGTCTTTGACCAAAGCGCTATCTCGGCCTGCTTGCGGCACTGCGGTAAATGGGATACGCAAGATCCGAAAATGTCTCCAGTGCCGTCCGACAACCGAAGTCGGGGCCCTTCGGGTGAGGGCCAGTCATCAGGGCGGCGCGACAGGATAACGTAAAGGGGTTTTCTGAATGGCCGACAACAACGCCAAGCTCAACGTCGGTGGCAAAGACCACGATTTCGACGTTCTTGACGGATCCATCGGACCGTCGGTTGTGAACATTTCGTCCCTGTATGGTGACACAGGCATGTTCACATACGACCCGGGCTTTACCTCGACTGCATCTTGCGAGATCCAAGATCACCTATATCGATGGTGACGAAGGCACGCTGCTTTACCGCGGATATCCCATCGAGCAACTCGCCGATCATGGCGACTTTCTCGAATCCTGCTATCTGCTGCTCTATGGGGAATTGCCGACGAAGGTGCAAAAGGACGACTTCGTCAATCGCGTGACCTACCACACGATGATTCATGAGCAGATGTCCCGCTTCTTCACGGGCTTCCGCCGGGACGCCCATCCGATGGCCATCATGGTCGGAACCGTGGGCGCGCTGTCGGCTTTCTATCACGACTCGACCGACATCACCGATCCGCACCAGCGCATGGTCGCTTCCCTGCGGATGATCGCAAAGATGCCGACGATTGCCGCAATGGCATACAAGTACCACGTCGGCCAGCCGTTCGTGTATCCGCGCAACGACCTGAGTTATGCGGCCAACTTCCTGCATATGTGCTTCGCTGTTCCCTGTGAGGAGTACAAGGTGAACCCGGTCCTGGCGCGCGCCATGGACCGCATCTTCATCCTGCATGCGGATCACGAGCAGAACGCCTCCACATCGACGGTCCGTCTGGCCGGCTCCTCCGGGGCGAACCCGTTTGCCTGTATCGCCGCCGGCATCGCCTGCCTGTGGGGTCCGGCCCATGGCGGTGCGAACGAAGCAGCTCTCAACATGCTTTCGGAGATCGGTTCCGTTGACCGGATCCCGGAATTTGTGGAACGGGCGAAAGACAAGAACGATCCGTTCCGTCTCATGGGCTTCGGTCACCGGGTCTACAAGAACTATGATCCGCGTGCGCGCATCATGCAGAAGACCACCCACGAAGTGCTGGGCGAGCTGGGCATCAAGGACGACCCGCTCCTCGATGTTGCGATGGAACTGGAGAGAATGGCGCTCAACGACGATTATTTCGTTGAGAAGAAGCTCTATCCGAACATCGACTTCTACTCGGGCATCACGCTGCGTGCGCTCGGCTTCCCAACCACCATGTTTACCGTGCTGTTCGCGCTGGCGCGTACCGTCGGCTGGATCGCACAGTGGAAGGAAATGGTGGAAGATCCGTCTCAGCGCATCGGCCGCCCGCGTCAGCTCTATACCGGTGCGACCAAGCGCGACTACACGCCGATCGACCAGCGCCGCTAAGACAATAGGTGCAAAATCAAATCGACCCGGGCATCCCGGGTCGATTTTTTATTGGTGCGACACCGGAACCGTGAAGCCTGCTCGCAAACCGGTGCCTATCGCCGTTCCGCTTTCATGGCCCCCAGAACGACATCCGCAGCCGCGCCACGCTGGCTGTAGCCGTCCGGCAGGCTCATCACCTCGTCAAGGCGCGTCAGCTCTGAGACCTGCTCCCGCCGCTCTGTGCTGTCGGTCAGAAGTTCCTTCAGATGAGCGGCCAGAACATCTGCCTGCACCTCTTCGTCCAGGAATTCAGGAATCGCCTTCGTGCCGAGAATGATGTTCGGCAGCACGAAGGAATCCACGCTGGCGACCTTGAAAAAGCGGTTGAGTTCCTTGAGCCTGCGGAAGGCCCAGTCAACCTTGTAGGCCACGACCATCGGAACGCCCGCAAGCGCCAGTTCCAGAGACACCGTGCCGGAGGCTGCCAGCGCAGCATGCGCACGGCGGAATGCCGCCTTCTTGGCTTCCAGGCCGGTGACGATCTGCGGCATCGCAGGCCAGTCCGAGACGCCTGCACGAATCTTGTCTTCAAGATGCGCAACGGCCGGCAGAACGATCTGGATCTCCGGCAGCTCCTGTTTCACTTTGGCAACCGTGTCACCGAATACATCCAACAGCCGGTCAATCTCACTGCGCCGACTGCCGGGAAGAACCAGGAGAACCTTTTCAGCGCCGTTCAAGGGTGCCCGCTCCCCTTCCCTGGGCCGTAATTCCCCGGCATTCTCGCTCAGGGGATGACCCACATAGTGGGTGCGTGGTCCGCCGAGGCGCTCGTGCACATCCGGTTCGAAGGGAAGCAGGGCCAGAAGCTCATCCACATAGCGGCTCATTTTCCTGGCGCGCCCTGGCCGCCAGGCCCATACGGACGGAGAAACATAACCGACGATGGGTATGTGCGGCGCTCTCTTGCGCACCCGCTTTGCAACGTTGTGGGTGAAATCCGGACTGTCGATGATCACCAGAACGTCCGGGTCAGCGGTCACGACCGCATCCACGGTCTGGTAGACGCGTTTTACGATGAGGGGCAAACGGGCCAGAACGGCGGTGAGGCCCATCACCGAGACATCGGACAGGTCAAAGAAGCTGGTCATGCCGAGCGCGGTCATCCGCTCGCCGCCGACACCGCAATAGCCAACGCCGTCCCCCAGCCGCTCATTGAGGGCTTTCATCAGCTCCGAGCCGAGTTGATCGCCGGATTCCTCGCCGGCAACAAGACATATGGTCGGCCGGGTGCCGGTCATTGATCGCCGGGTCCCGCAGCATTGCCGCGGTTGATGCCGATCACGAACAGGCCTGCAGCATCGGCTTTGCTCAGGGTCTCTTCCCTTTCGGCGACCAGCGCGCCGTCAGCTTCCACGGCGATGCCGGCAAGGCCGGCAGCCTGGGCCAGATCTATGGTCCTGGGACCGACCGTTGGAAGATCGACCCGTAAATCCTGGTCCGGTTTCGCCGTCTTGACCAGAACACCCGTATGCGCCTTCGCCCGTATCCGGCCGATCCGCTTCAGCTCCGCACAGCGCTCCAGCATGGCATCGGTTCCCTCGGCGCCTTCCAGTGCGACAACGCGCCCGCCAACGGCAATCGCCGCCTGGCCGATATCCAGTTCACCGAGTTTTTCCGTGGCTCTCAAGGCCAGCTGCAAATCCCGCCAGTCGTCCTCTTTGGGCCGGATACGGCCCAGGACGCCACTGGATGCCAGCAACTGCGGTGCAACATCCTTGATCCCCACGACGCGATACCCCTCATCTTCAAACAGGCGGATCACCTTGGTCAGCAGGCTGTCGTCGCCGCCGGCCAGGGCCCTGATGATGGTTGGCAGCCGCTTGAGCGTGCCAAAGTCTCCCAGAATCGACGTGAAATCGGGCCGCTTGGACACGCCCCCGATCAACAAGACCTCGCGGCAGCCCGTCTTTTCCAGGAAACCGTAAAGCCGGCCGATTTCGCCCCAACCGATTTCCGCATTGGCGCGCTGGCGGGTCATCTCGTCGGCTTCGCCCCTGATGGCAATTACCTGGAAGTCACGCCCGGCGCTGTTCAAGGCGTCCGCGACCTGGCACGGGAGGCGGCCATTGCCGGCAATGAGGGCGATACGCGCCATGGCTGCCAGGTCCGCCCCGGACATGGTGTCAGTCTTCGCTGCGCGGTGTGCAGAACCGCCGGTCGTCCTTTTCAAGGATGAAGTCGGTGACGGTCTTCACCAGCGGCTGGTCCCTGTACTCGGCGGCCACGCCTTCCGCCCGGCTGCGAAGCGTGCCCTCGTTGCTTTCGAACAGCGCCCTGTAGGCGGAACGCAGCGCATGGATCTGTTCGCGCGGAAAACTGGCGCGCTTGAGGCCGACCAGGTTGAGGCCGCCCAGACTTGCCCTGTTGCCGGTCACCATGCCGAACGGAATAAGGTCGTTCTCAAGTCCTGCAAGACCGCCGACGAACGCGTAACTGCCAATCCGCGTGAACTGAATGACCGCCGAACCGCCGCCAAAAATGACGTTGTTTCCGACGTCGACATGGCCGGCAATCATCACGTTGTTGGACAGGATGACCCGGTCGCCCACGTGACTGTCATGGCCCACATGCGAATTCGCCAGAAAGGCGCATTGATTGCCGATCGTGGTAGACATGCCACCACCCGCCGTACCTGGGTTGATCGTCACGCCTTCGCGGATGATACATCCTTCGCCGATTTCAAGGGTCGCGGCCTCACCGCGATATTTGAGATCCTGGGCCTGGTGCCCGACGGAGGCAAAGGGAAAGATGCTGGTTCCCGCGCCAATGGTCGTTATTCCCGATACGGCAACATGTGATTTCAACTCGACATTGTCGCGCAGCTGCACCTGCGGCCCGACCACGCAATATGGCCCGATACGAACCCCGTCTCCGATCACGGCCCCGTCTTCAACAATGGCCGTTGGATGAATTTCAGTCATATTTCCTCACGCATCTATCAGCATGGCGCTGACTTCTGCTTCTGCGACCTTGGCACCGTCCACCCTGGCGACGGCATCGAACTTCCAGATGTTGGAACGTTGCTTGATCTTTTGAACGTGAAAGTGAACCTGATCGCCAGGTTCCACCGGTTTGCGGAACTTGGCCCTGTCGATGGTCATGAAATAAACAAGCTGTGGCGGCGCATCGACGCCCCGCGCATGAACGCACAGAGCGCCTGCAGTCTGTGCCATGGCTTCGATCAGAAGAACCCCCGGGAACACCGGTCTTCCCGGAAAATGGCCGGTAAAATGCGGTTCGTTGATGGTGACGTTCTTGATGCCGATGCAGCTTTCATCACCATTCATCTCGATGATCTTGTCGATCAGCAAAAAGGGATAACGGTGCGGCAGAAGTTTCATGATTTTCATGATGTCTGCGCTTGCAAGTGTATTATTTTCTGCGTCTTCCATGAAATGCCCCTTGGCGGATTTAACGCCGCAAAGTCCCAATTCGAATTATCGTTTACGATCCGCCGCCACGCTCTGCAAGTTTTCTCACGGCCGCGACCTCACGGAACCACTGTTTTACCGGTTTTGCGGGTGTCCCGCCGTAACGGCCGCCCGCCGGCAGGTCCTCGCTGACAACACTTACCGCCGCAACCTGGGCGCCCATGCCGATCGTCACATGACCGCGCACGCCTGTCTGACCGCCGATCGCGACGAAATCTTCCAACGTGCAACTGCCCGACAGGCCGACTTGTGAAACGATGACGCAATGACGGCCGACCACGACGTTGTGGCCAATCTGAACCTGGTTGTCGATCTTCGTGCCTTCGCCAATCACCGTATCCCGGTTCGCGCCCCGGTCGATGGTGGTGCAGGCACCGATCTCGACATCGTCCTGAATGATCACGCGGCCGACCTGGGGAACTTTCAGGTGGCCCTGCGGCCCCATGGCATAGCCGAAACCGTCCTGTCCGCAGCACACGCCCGGATGCAGGTAAACGCGGTTTCCAAGCACCGAGTGCTGGACCGTGCAATTCGCGCCGATGACGCAATCCCGGCCGATCTTCACGCCTCTGCCGATAACCGCATTGGCCCGGATGACCGTCCCGGCGCCGATCTCGGCACCGGCGCTTATGACCACACCCGGCTCCACGGTCACATTCTCTTCAAGAGACGCTCCGGGATCGACGCTCGCCCGCTCCGATATGGCAACTGGTGCGGGGTCCTTCGGCACCATCGCCTCGGGAAAGAGCCGCGCCAGAACCTTGGCCCAGGAGCGATAGGCGTCGGCACATACAAGGACGGCGACCCCGTCAGGCACCTTGTCCTTGTGCCGCTTGGTGACGAGACAGGCGGCCGCCGTGGTGGCCTGAAGCTGCTTCAGGTAGGCCGTATTGTCGAAAAAGACGAGAGCGCCCTGCCCGGCATCTTCAAGCGGCGCCACGCCGGTGATTTCCAGCGAGCCGTCCCCGCGCTCGATCTCCGCTTCCGCCCAGGAAGCGATGTCCTGCAGGGACACGGAGGCAGGCATTGTAAAAAACTTTGGCTCGGACATGACACTATCCTCATTGCCGCCAACAAAAACGGCCGCCGATCACTCGGCGGCCGTCTTCTATCCTATATGACCGCGATTTAGAAGCGGGTGCCGCCACTCAAGCGGAATATCTGCGTCTTGTCGGCATCGTCCTTGACGAGCGGATAGGCAAAATCCGCGCGCAGAGGTCCGAAGGGAGAGTTCCAGCGGATGCCGGCGCCGACGGACGCGCGGATGTTGAAGTCGTTCGAGTCGATCGAGCCGCCGCCGTTTTCCACGAGATTGACCAGATTGCTGTCAGCATCCCAAAGAGAGCCGGCATCGGCGAATACGGCACCGCTCAACCCGAATTCCTTCGGAAGGACCGGGAACGGGAACCGGGTTTCAGCCGTGGCGGCGAAATAGAACCGGCCGCCGATTGCATCCTCGGTCGCCGCATCGCGCGGACCGATGCCCTGGTTCTCGAAACCGCGAACGAGGGTGCCGCCGAGCATGAACTGTTCGGAGACACGCAGACGTTCGTCACCGAGGGCCATGATGTTACCGCCGCGCACCGACAGGCTGCCGACCAGGCCGTAGTCTGCAAGGATTTCCTTGTAGGCACGCGCCTGAGCTTCGGTCTTGATGTAGTAGCTGTCGCCACCAACGCCTGCGAATTCCTGACCAAAGGAGGCATAGAAGCCGTCCGAAGGATCGACGTTGCGGTCCAGCGTGTTGTAGCGCAGTTCGTAGCCCACCAGCGATGTCAGATACGTTCCGAGCGAGTCACAGATCGCAAGGGACAGATCGGCGGTGTTACAGTTGTTGATGTCGGTCGAGCGATCGTTCGGATCCGAGTTCTCTTCCTGGAAGATATTGTAGAACAGACGCAGGGTCAGCTCTTCTTCGCGGAGAGGCAGAGTGAACCCGAAACCGCCGCCGGTCTTCTTCTGGTCGAACGAGCGGTAGTCGTTGGCATCGTCCACCTTGCGGTAGAGGTCCAGATCCAGGGCAACCCGCCGGCCCATGAAGAAGGGCTCGATGAAACGGAACTCGTAGGACTGGGTGTCCGTGCCGCCGCCAACGGCGATCTTCACAAACTGACCGCGGCCAAGGAAGTTCTTTTCGGTGAGCGAGATATCACCAATGACACCGTCCACGGTCGAATAGCCGACACCGAAGGAGATTTCGCCCGTGGGCTTCTCTTCTACACGAACGTTGACCACAACACGATCGGGGGCGCTGCCCTGCTGGGTCGTGATGGCCACGCGCTCGAAGAAACCGAGATTCCGCAGGCGGCGCTCCGCCTTGTCGACAAGCGCCCGGTTGAAAGCGTCACCTTCGGCAATGTCGAACTCACGGCGAATGACATATTCGCGCGTCCGATCGTTGCCGATGATGTTGATGCGCTCAATATAGGCGCGCGGGCCTTCCTCGATGTAGTAGATCAGCGAAATCGTGTTGTTTTCGTAGTCACGTGCGCCGCGCGGACGAACCCGTGCAAACGCATACCCGTCCTCGGACACGCGCAAGGTGATGTCTTCGACGGTCTGTTCGACACGAAGCGAGTTGAAAGTCTGACCGCTGCGCGTACGCAGCAGTCCGCGCAGCTCGTCCGGATCGACATCGGGCATGGTCGAGACGATTTCCACGTCGCCGATCTCGTATTTCTCGCCCTCTTCCACGGTGAAGGTGACGTAGAAGATGTTCTGCTCGCGATCGAGGTCCGCGCTCACGGAAACGACGCGGAAATCGGCAAAGCCCTTCTTGTTATAGTACTGACGCAGCAGTTCCTCGTCAGCGGCCAGACGATCGGGATCGTAGGTGTCGGTGCTGCGCAGCCAGCTCAACAGGCCGCTTTCACGGGTGCGGATCACGTCGCGCAGCCGGCTGTCGCTGAAAGCCTCGTTGCCGATGAAGCTGATACGCTCGACACCGGTCTTCGCGCCCTCGTTGATTTCAAAAACGAGATCGACGCGGTTCTGGCCGCGATCGATGATCTGCGGCTCAACGGATGCACCGTACCGGCCGGACCGGCGATAGGCCTCCAGAATGTTCTGTACGTCCGCCTGCACCTTGGCACGGGACAGCATCGAGCGCGGCTGGGAGCGAACGGCCGTTTCCAGCGCATCATCCTTGATCTTCCGGTTTCCTTCGAAGGAAACGCGGTTGATGATCGGGTTCTCCGTCACCGTTACGACGACGGTGCTGCCACTCGGGGTGATATCGACCGTGGCAAACAGACCCGTTGCATAAAGCGCCTTCAGGGACTCATCGACATCGAACGCGGTGTAATTGCGCCCCGGAGCGATGGTCATGTAGCTGATGACGGTTTCGTCCTCTACCCGGGTATTGCCGCGCACCTGAATGCTTCTGGCGACGGCTGCCTGCGCCTCTGTCACAAATGACAGGAAGCCAAAGGGCTGAGGCAAAGCCGACCCGATCGAAAATACGGCTGCCGCCAACAGAACGGCCCGTGTAAGTTTCTGCAATCGCTGCATTATTGCGCTATGCCTTTGTTACAAATACCTCTCCCGAGAATCCGCACTCACCCCAGCAGAATCTCGGAACCGACGAGTGTTTTATAGGTTTTTACCGATAACGCAACCGCCCTCCCGGGCCGAAAGCGATTTAGTCAGAAGACGTTGCGACAATGCCACGGCCCCCTACGACATGTTGGTGATGATCCGCATGATGTCCTTCCACGTCACGAAGACCATCAGCATAAGTACCAGTCCTAAACCAATTCTGAACCCAACGTCCTGAACCCTTTCGCTCAAGGGTTTTCCGCGCAGCGCTTCAGCGGCGTAATAGACGAGGTGTCCGCCGTCGAGAATCGGAACCGGCGCCAGATTGATCAGCCCGATGCTGACCGACAGGATCGCCGTGAGACTGATCAGCGGCAGAATGCCGAGATCGGCCACCTGGCCGGATATCTGCGCCACGCGAATGGGGCCGCCGAGCTGGTCCGCGGACTGGCGCTGCGTGATCACGCCCCAGACGTAGCTGACCGTGCCTTCGATGATGCGGTAGGTTTCCTTCAGCCCCTCGTTGAACGCGCCGACCGGTCCGTACTTGATGCGCACCAGATATTGCGGATCGCTGGACCCGCGGACGCCGATATCTCCGGCCATCTGCACTTCGCCCGCGAAGAGTTCCTTTTCCCGCGCCTCCGGCGTGACCGCGAGCTCCACCCGCTTTCCGTCGCGTTCGACCTCGAAAACCAGCGGCGTGTTCGCGTTCATCAGCACGACCTGGCGCAGTTCACCGAAGGTCTGGACTTCGCGCCCGTTGATTTCCTTGATGACGTCACCGGCCTGAATGCCGCCACGTTCGGCGGCCCTTCCGGGGAGCACTTCCTCGACAACCGGCTGAATGCCCTCCTTGCCGAGTGACATGAACAGGAGGGTGAATATCACGATCGCAAGAAGGAAATTGGCCAGAGGCCCGGCCGCGACTACGGCCGCTCTCTGCCAGACCGGCTTGGCCACGAAGGCGGTCTTGCGTTCCTCGGCGCTCATGTTGGCGATCCGCTCGCGGCTCGGAACGCTTGCGGCGTTCTCGTCGCCGGCGAACTTCACATAGCCGCCCAGAGGGATCATGCAGAGTTTCCAGCGGGTTCCCTGCTTGTCGGTCCGGCCGAAGATCTCGCGTCCGAACCCGACGGAAAACGCATCCACCTTGACGTTGCACCAGCGGGCAACTCCGAAATGTCCGAGCTCATGAAAGAAAACAACCACTGTCAGAACGAACAGAAACGGAATGATCGTACCGACAATGAAGTCGTATGCGAAAAGAAAAAGTTCCATCAAGGCGTCCGATCTGCTCAGCGTGGATTGGTCAGAACCACTGTACTAAAGGTAAAATTGCGGCGTGTTAATGGGGCGACGGAAATTTCCAGAAGCTCCACCAGATTACACACACACCATAATAAGCCGTGGAAACTATAGCGACCGGGAGTTTATCCACTCTTGCGTTTTATTGCGAACTTCCAGGTCGAGCGCCAGGACATCGTCCACGCTTGCGGAGGCGGTCAGATGGCCGTCCGATGCCAGCCGGTCGAGCACGGCTTCGATTGCCGCAGGGATGTCGAGAAAACCGGCGCGACCCGACAGGAAGGCGTCAACGGCAACTTCGTCCGCCGCATTGAGGGCAGCGGGCGCCGCACCGCCGGCCTTCATGGCCTCGATGGCAAGACCGAGGGCCGGAAACCGGTCCAGGTCCGGAGCTTCGAAGGTCAGCGTTCCAAGTTCCGCCAGGTCGAGCCTTTTGACCGGCACGGGTATCCGGCGCGGAAACGCGAGGCAATGAGCGATGGGCGTGCGCATATCCGGACTGGCGAGCTGCGCGAGCAGCGATCCGTCCCTGTACTGGACCAGGCCGTGAACCGCGGATTGCGGATGCACGAGAACACCGAGCTGTTCGTGGTGCACCGGAAAAAGGAATGAAGCTTCAATGACTTCAAATCCCTTGTTCATCATTGTCGCGCTGTCGATGGTGATGCGGGCGCCCATGTCCCAATTGGGGTGCTTGAGCGCCTGTTCCGGCGTCACGTCGGCCATGGCAGCCCTGGAGAACGTCCGGAAGGGCCCTCCCGAGGCAGTCAGAAGGACTTTTTCGATCTGGTCGGCCTTGTCCGATTCAAAAACCTGAAAGATGGCATTGTGTTCGCTGTCGACCGGCAGAAGCTCGGCGCCGGTCTGCCGGATCTTTGCCATGAACAGGTCGCCGGCACAAACAAGGCACTCCTTGTTGGCAAGCGCAATCCGGCGGCCGGGTTTGATGGCGGCCATGGTCGGCGCAAGACCGGCGGCACCGACGATGGCACCGACGACCAGATCGGCGTCCCTATCGACCGCCTCCAGCACGGCAGCCTCCCCCGCGGAGACTTCGATGCCGCTGCCGTGCAATAGATCCGCGAGCTCGCCGTAGCAGGCCGTGTCGGCCAGAACCGCCGACGAGGTGTTCAGCCGCCGGGCCATGTCCGCAAGCGCACCGGCATTCCTGTTCGCCACAAGGGCGACGACATCGAACCGCTCGCGATTGCGCTCGATGAGGTCCGCCAGGCTCTGTCCGATCGAGCCTGTCGCGCCCAGGACAATGAGCCGGATCGGTGCGCTGTCGTCCCATCGTGGGGTTCCGGCCGCCATCTTGTTACTCCAATTTCAGTTCAGGCCGAGACCTGCGATCGGGTCTGCCAGAGAGCCACCGGAAATCAAGCCGATCAGAACCGCGAAAATGGCAGCGGTAACAAGTCCGTCGATACGGTCCATTATGCCGCCATGTCCGGGGATGAGGCGGCTGGAGTCCTTGACGCTGAACCGGCGCTTGACAGCCGATTCCATGAGATCGCCGCCTTGGGAGACGATCGACAGGCCGGCCGCCAGCAATGCCCACAGCCAGAGACTGTCAGCCTCCCCGGCATAAGCCACGCCCGCACCGCAAACCGTCGCCAGCAACAGCCCGCCAATCGCCCCCGACCAGGTTTTTTTCGGCGAAACGCGTGTCCAGAGCTTCGGACCGCCAATGGCCCGGCCCGTGAAGTAGGCAAAGATATCCGTTGCCCAGACGACGAGCAGCACAAAGAACGTGAACAGCAGTCCCTCTTCCCTCACGGCCAGAAGCGCAAAGGCAGAAAGCCCGCTGAACAGAACGCCTATTGCGGACCACCGCCCGGCCCGGGAAAACCCGCTGAAGGCATAAGCGGCCAGGGCGGCCAACACCACCACCGCCAGTGCGGCCTCCGGCAGTCCCGAATAATCCAGGACCACGACGGCCACCATGGCCCCGTGCCCGATGACGGATGGTGCCGAAAGCTGGGACGTTCCGGTAATCGAGAGCCATTCCCACAGGAAGAGGACCGCGGCGACCACCACCAGGAGGGCATATGGCGCGCCCCCGTAATAGGTGATCAGCAACACCAGCGGTCCCAGGATCACCGCGGAAAGCAGCCTCAGACCAAGATCGGACAGTTTTTTCGAGGTGTTTTCGGATTGTGCCATTAGCGGGAGCCGGACGTCACAACGCCTTGGCGTCGAGACCGCCATACCTGCGCTCCCGGCTGCAGAAGTTGTTCAGGGCTTTTTCGAACGCCGCTTCGTCAAAGTCCGGCCAGTGCTGCTCGCAGAAATAGAACTCCGAGTAGGCAGCCTGCCACAGGAGAAAATTGGAAAGGCGCATCTCGCCGCTCGTCCGGATGATCAGATCAGGATCCGGCAGTCCGCCCGTATCGAGTGCTTCCGAAATATCGGCTTCGGTAATGTCGTCGGGCTTCAGGTCGCCGGACAGCACCTTTTGGGCGAGGGCTCTGGTCGCGCGAAGGATCTCCGCGCGGGCGCCGTAATTGAAAGCAACGACAAGGTTCAGCCCGGTGTTGTTCCGGGTCAGGTCCTCTGCCTCCTGCAAAAGCGAGGCAATGCCCGGCTCGAGATCACTTCGGCTGCCGATGATGCGAATGCGCGTGTTGGCCTCGTGGAGTTCGCTCAGGTCGCGCTGTACGAAACGGCGCAGGAGACCCATGAGGAAGGAGACTTCCGTTTCAGGCCTGCTCCAGTTTTCGGACGAGAAGCTGTAGATCGTTATGACCTCGATGCCGATCTTGCCGGCATGCCGGATCGTGCGACGGAGCGCCTCCAGGCCCTGGCGGTGCCCTTCCGTGCGAGGAAGCCCGCGCGCGGTCGCCCAACGCCCGTTGCCATCCATGATGAAGGCAACGTGGCGCGGCAGTTTTGCGCTGGAACTCTCCGCAGCAGGCACTTGCGGGTGCCGGTCCGGGCTGACGCTCATAAGCTCCCCCAACTCGCAGGCTCCGGTCGTGTCAGACCTGAGAGATTTCCTGCTCTTTCTTTTCCAGCATGGCGTCCACTTCGCCGATCATCTGATCGGTCAGTTTCTGGACCTCGTCCGATGCCACGCGGCTGTCGTCCTGAGAGATGTCGCCATCCTTTTCCGCCTTTTTCGCGGCATCCATGCCATCGCGGCGCACATGACGGATCGCCACCCTCGCCTGCTCGGCATATTTGTGAGCGACCTTGACCATTTCCTGACGCCGCTCCTGGTTGAGCTCGGGGATCGGCAGGCGCAGCAACAGGCCATCGACAACCGGGTTGAGGCCCAGGTTCGATTCGCGGATCGCCTTGTCAACGGCGGAGACCATGGTCTTGTCCCAGACCTGGACTGCAAGCATGCGCGGCTCGGGAACGGAAATGGTGGCCACCTGATTGATGGGCATGGACTGGCCATAAGCTTCCACCGTGATCGGGTCCAGCATGGATGAGGACGCACGGCCGGTTCGAAGGCCTGCGAACTCGGTCTTCAACACTGAAAGAGCTCCCTGCATCCGGCGCTTCAAATCGTCCAGATCGACACCTTCTACCGACATTTTGTCCTCACTGTTGTCATGTGCTTGGCTTAATGGAATCCCGGCGCGCGCCAACATGGCATAAACGCGCCGAAACACAAGAGCTTGCGCCGGAATAAGGCGGCAAAATAGTTCAGCCCCCGACGACTGTATAGGTGCCTGTTTCCTGAAGCACACTGACGAGAGCGCCGGGTGTGTGGATAGAAAACACGATGACGGGGATGGAGTTGTCGCGCGCCAGTGCAATGGCCGTCGTATCCATGACCTTCAGGTTGCGTGTTATGATCTCATCATAGCCAAGCGTCAGGTAGCGTTCGGCATCCGGATTGAGCTTCGGATCTTCGGAATAAACACCGTCCACCTGCGTGCCTTTCAGAAAGGCATCGCATTTCATCTCGGCCGCACGCAGGGCGGCGCCACTGTCGGTGGTGAAAAACGGATTGCCGGTACCGCCCGCAAACACGATGACATCGCCATCTTCCATGTAGCGGTCTGCGACGCGCTGCGTGAACGTTTCGCAGATCGAAGGCACCGGAACGGCGGAAAGGACGCGTGCATTCACCTTCAGGCGACGCAGGGCGTCGGCGAGGGTCAGGCTGTTCATGATCGTCGCCAGCATGCCCATATGGTCGCCGGTGACGCGATTGCCCCCCTTGGCGGCCACGGCCACGCCGCGGAAGATATTACCGCCGCCCACGACGACGCCGACCTGTGCTCCAAGAGCGACTGCGTCGGCAATTTCCTTGGCGATCCTCTGCACGATGGCCGGATCGATCCCAAACGCCTGCGAACCCATCAAAGCCTCGCCGGAGAGTTTCAGGAGGATCCGTTTCCAACGCAAGGAATTCGTCATGGGTGCACCCTATAAAAATTATCTTTCCAAAAAAAGCGCCGGTCTTGCCGGCGCTTTTTCTTGAGCTTACTGCCCGGTGGCTGCTGCCACCTCCGCGGCAAAGTCTTGCTCTTCCTTTTCGATCCCCTCGCCCAGGGCAAAGCGGACGAATCCGGTGAGCTTGACTTCGGTGCCCAGTTCTTTCGCGAGCGCCTCAACAGCCTGCTCAACCGTCTGGTCCGGGTTGATGACGAAGGCTTGTTTCACGAGGGTAACTTCCTCGTAGAATTTGCGCAAACGGCCTTCCACCATTTTTTCAATGATGTTTTCCGGCTTGCCCGATTCCCGGGCCTGCTCGGAAAAGACTGCCTTTTCACGCTCGACAACGGCTTGGTCCAGCTCTTCGGTGTTCAGAGCCAGCGGGCTGGTTGCGGCAACATGCATGGCGATCTGACGGCCGAGAGCGTTCAGCCTGTCCTTGTCGCCTGATGATTCCAAAGCAACCAGAACGCCGATCTTTCCGAGGCCTTCCGCCACGGCGCCGTGAACATAGGTGGCGACAACCCCCGTGTCAGCCGAAAGAACGGCTGAGCGGCGCAGGGTCATGTTTTCGCCGATCGTGGCGATCGCGTCGGTAATTGCATCGGCTACCGGCTTGCCACCGAGATCAGCACCAGCAACGGCTTCGACGGAACCGTCGGTCGTCATGGCAACCTTGGCAACCTTGGACACCAGGTCCTGGAAGCCGTCGTTGCGGGCAACGAAGTCGGTTTCCGAGTTCAGTTCGATAACGGCGGCCTTGGAGCCTTCGGTCGCCACACCGATCAGGCCTTCGGCGGCCACGCGGCCGGCCTTCTTGGCCGCCTTGGCCAGGCCCTTGGTACGCAGCCAGTCAACAGCCGCTTCCATGTCACCGCCGGTTTCGTTCAGGGCGGTCTTGCAGTCCATCATGCCAGCGCCGGATTTCTCGCGGAGCTCTTTTACCATCGCAGCGGTAATGCTCATCGATTGCCTCGTGGATGGGGGTTTCGGGTGAGACACGGTTCAGCCTATAGCTTTCCGCGCCTTTATGACGGGACTGCAACACGTTGCAGCCCGTCTTGCGAATTCAACATAAAACTGCCGCGAAGGCTCGCGGCAGAAATGCCTCAGGCCTGAGGAGCAGCTTCCGTTTCCGCCGGAGTTTCTTCCTGAGCGGTTTCAACGAGAGCCTCTTCAACCGGCGCTTCTTCCGATTCGCCGATATCCATGCCGGAGGCGCCCTGCGCGCGGGAAATACCGTCGATGGCAGCACGGGAGATCAGATCGCAGTAGAGCGACAGCGCACGGCCGGCATCGTCGTTGCCCGGAACCGGATAGGTGATGCCTTCCGGATCGGAGTTGGAATCGAGGATCGCTGCGACCGGGATGCCCAGACGGCGGGCTTCCTGGATGGCGATGGCTTCACGGTTGGTATCGATCACGAAGATCAGGTCCGGGATACCGCCCATGTCCTTGATACCGCCCAGGTTCCGTTCGAGCTTTTCACGCTCGCGGTCCATGAACAGGCGCTCTTTCTTGGTCAGCGCGTTGGCTGCGTCGGAAGAAAGCGTTTCTTCCAGCTTGCGCAGACGCTGAATGGAGCCTGAAATGGTCTTCCAGTTGGTCAGCATGCCGCCGAGCCAGCGGGCATTGACGAAATACTGGGCAGAATTGCGTGCTGACGCAGCAACAGCTTCCTGAGCCTGGCGCTTGGTGCCGACGATCAGAACGCGGCCGCCACCGGCAACGGTGTCGGAAACGGCTTTCAGCGCCTGATGCAGCAGAGGAACGGTCTGGGACAGATCCATGATGTGAACATCGTTGCGTACACCATAGATGTACTGGCCCATGCGCGGGTTCCAACGGTGTTTCTGGTGACCAAAGTGCACGCCAGCTTCCAGAAGCTGACGCATAGTGAAATCGGGCAATGCCATGGCCCTAATCTCCTGAGTTTTCCGGTTTGACCTCCGCAAGAGGATGTGGGCCGTCAGATTTCTCCAGGCGGCCACCGGATGGACCCCGATAGACTCGGTTTCCGCCCCTTGCGTGTGGAATTCGGGCCTTATAGTTGGGCAGGATGTTTATTTCAAGGCCCATGCTCTGCTTTTCTTGGATACTCTCCACCAGGAACGGGCGCGGTGAGCCGGGCGAAAAGGTTCGGTGTTCGCGGCCGGTCCAAAAAGCCGGGCCGCATTGACCTCCTGCCTGGTAATTTTTAACAGGGCTTCACGTCACCAATTCAGGAAACGGACATTTTGACAACAAAAGGCATAAACCATCTGGGACTGACCGTCCGTGATCTCGATCAGACCACGACTTTTTTCACCGATATACTGGGATGGGAACTGCTTGCAAGGGACGACAGCTACCCGCGCACAACGGTCTCCGACGGCCACTGCCGTTTCACGCTGTGGCAGGCGGACCGCACGCGGCCACTGACGGACTTCGATCGCAAGACCAATATCGGCCTGCATCACGTGGCGATCGAGGTCGCCAGCAAGGAAGACCTGCTGGCAATGGCCGCAAAACTCCGTGCCTGGCCCGGCGTGCAAATTGAATTCGAACCGGAACCTGTGGGAAACGGCGCGCGCATGCACATGATGTTTTGCGAGCCGGGCGGCATCCGTATGGAAATCATCTGGCCTGCCGGTCAGTGACGCGGGCCGCTTTCCCCTTAAGAAGGGTTCCTGTCCCGCGCAAACTGCAACCCTACTGCACGTCGCCCTGAACGGTTCCGACAGACCAGCGATCCGGCCGTATCCGCACGAACTTGGGATCCCGCTGCACCTCTTCTTCCACCAACGTGTCATCGGCGGAGTCTTCGGCGCTTCGCAGGGCCAGCGCGATGGTTCCCACCTGCTGAGACTGGGCGACGATTTCCGACTGCCCTATGGTCAGTTCCAGGGTGGCCGTTCGCTGGGGCGCCAGGTTCTTGGTCTCCTGTTCGCCTGCGGTGATGCTGTCGATCGCAAGAACTCGGATGTTTCTCATGATGGTTTCGCTCGAGGCCACACCATCGCTGATCTTGCGGGTCAGGATGAGATCCACTTTGTCGCCGGGAAGAATGAACCCGCCCGCCGAGGTTTCCTGCTCGACCTTGACGGCGATCGCCCGCTTTCCCTTGGGCAGGATGGCCGCCATGTAGCCCTTGTCGGTGCTGATCAGACGCTCCGGGCGGATCGGCTCGCCGGAGAAAATCGGAGCCTTGGCGATCCGGCCAAGAAACATCTGGTTCGCCGCCGGGCTGGACTCCTTGGTCAAGGCACCTTCCGGCACCGCATTTTCGGGCCATTCCACCCAGGCAAGATCCGGACCGGCCAGCTTGTTGCCGAGCAGAATGTCCCTGGTCGCGACCAGAACCTGAGCGCCCGAGATCTTCACCTCCGGCGGGGGCGGTACCGGACTGCCGCTCTCACTCACCATACGGAACGCGACAACCCCTGCCCCCAAGGCAACAGCCAGCACCAGCAGTCGAACGAAATTCATAACCTGACCCCAAAGCTCCCAAACACTTGTCTTGCTTTTGAAGCGAAGCATGGGGCCAACTGGTCAAGACAAGCCTAACCGCACAGGGACAATTCAATTCAGCATTAATAAGTCGCAAACAGGCTCAATCGCTTTTGAACGACCGCAATTCTGTTCCCGAAAACGCGTCATGCCACCTGAACGTCGGTCACTCCGGGCACGGCCTTGAGCGCGCCAGCGATCTCCGGCGACAGGCGGAAGCGTCCGGGCAGTTTCACTTCCACTTCCCGGGTTCCGTTTTCCAGAAGCACAATCACCGTCACATCGCCCTCGCCCCTCGCCTGAAGATGTTTGGCAAGGCTCCGGATCGGGCGTTCGTCGCGGACGAAGACCCGCATGCTCTTCTGCAGCCGGGCGGCCTCCTCTTCAATCGGATCCACCTTTTCGATACGGAGCGAAGGTTCGTCATCGCGCATGTCCGCGCCCACCAACAGGACAACGGAGCGTCCCGTCTGCAAGACATCCCGGTATTGCTCCAGTTTTTCTCGGAACAACAGGGCTTCGAACTGGCCGGTCGCATCGGAGAGGCGGGCAATGCCCATACGGCTGCCGGATTTTGTCTTGCGCTCCTGCATGGAGACGACGGTACCCGCCAGCCGTCCGTGCGACGCCCCCTTTTCACCGCCTCGGCAAATTGCGCCCAGGGCTGCGCCCGCATCTTTTCCAGGATGGCCGCATAGGCATCGATCGGATGGGCGGAGAGATAGAAGCCGATGGCCGAATGTTCCCGCTGCAGCTTTTCCTCATCCTTCCAGGCGGGCACATCGTCGAGCTGCAACGGCTCTTCGCTGTCACTGCCACCGAACAGTTCGTTCTGGCCGAGCGCCCTGTTTTCTTCCGTACGCTGCGCCAGGCCCATGATCCGGTCGAGCCCCTCAAAGACGCGCGCGCGGTTCGGCTCCAGTTCATCGAAAGCCCCGGCGGTGACGAGATTTTCGAGCGTTCTTTTGTTCAACGCCTTGGGCGAAATACGCCGGGCAAAATCGCCAAGACTCTTGAACGGCCTGTCGCCCCGGACCTCGACAATGTGTTCGACCGCGTGCTCTCCCACACCTTTGATCGCCCCCATGGCGTAGAGAATCTTGCCGTCGGCGACATCGAAATAGACGTGCGACCGGTTGATCGACGGCGGGACGATTTCAATCCCCATCCGGCGGGCTTCCTGACGGAAGTCCCCCAGCTTGTCGGTATTACCGACATCGAGCGTCATGGACGCGGCCAGGAACTCCACCGGATGGTTCGCCTTGAGCCATGCGGTGTGATAGGAGACCAGGGCATAGGCGGCGGCGTGGGATTTGTTGAAGCCGTAATTGGCAAATTTCGCCACGAGATCGAAAATCGTCCCCGCCTGGGTCTTGTTGATGCCGCGCTCGACCGCGCCGTCGACGAAGCGGGCTCGCTGGACCTCCATTTCGGACGCGATCTTCTTGCCCATTGCGCGGCGCAGCAGGTCTGCTTCCCCGAGCGAATAGCCGGACAGCACCTGCGCGATCTGCATCACCTGTTCCTGATAGACGATAATGCCGTTCGTCTCCATCAGGATGGGCTCAAGCAGCGGGTGCAGGCAGTCGGGTTCCATTTCGCCATGTTTCACGGCGTTGTAGACCGGGATGTTCTCCATCGGGCCAGGCCGGTAAAGCGCGACAAGCGCAATGATGTCCTCGAACCGGTCCGGCTTCATGCCGGCAATCGCCCGGCGCATGCCCTGGCTTTCCAACTGGAACACGCCGAAGGTCTCGCCGCGCGCCAAAAGCTGGTAGGTCTTTTCGTCTTCGATCGGCAGGCCTGCCACATCGACCTTGATCCCACGCCGCTCTATGAGCTTGACGGCCGTGTCGATCACAGTGAGCGTCTTGAGACCGAGGAAGTCGAACTTCACCAGGCCGGCATCTTCGACCATCTTCATGTTGAACTGCGCCACCGGCATGTCTGAGCGCGGATCTCGATAGAGCGGCACCAGCTGTTCCAGCGGCCGGTCGCCGATCACCACGCCGGCCGCATGGGTCGACGCGTGACGGTAGAGCCCCTCCAGCTTCTGTGCGATGCGCAGCAGCCGCTCGACGATCTCCTCTTCCTTCGCCGCGTCGCGCAGACGCGGTTCGTCGCTTATGGCCTGTGCGAGGGTGACGGGATTGGCCGGATTGGCGGGCACCAGCTTGCAGAGCCGGTCGACCTGGCCGTAGGGCATCTGCAGAACACGGCCGACATCGCGCAGCACGGCCCGGGCCTGAAGGGAGCCGAACGTAATGATCTGCGCCACCTGCTTGCGGCCGTATTTTTCCTGAACATAGCGGATGACTTCTTCGCGGCGGCTCTGGCAGAAATCGATATCGAAGTCCGGCATCGACACGCGTTCCGGATTGAGGAAGCGTTCGAACAGCAGCGAGAAGCGCATCGGATCGAGGTCGGTGATGGTCAGCGCCCAGGCCACCAGCGAGCCTGCGCCCGATCCTCGCCCCGGTCCGACGGGAATGTCGTTGGTCTTCGCCCATTTGATGAAGTCGGCAACGATCAGGAAGTAGCCCGGGAACTTCATCCCTGCAATGATGCCGGTTTCGTATTCCAGCCGCTCCCAGTAGTCCTTTTCCTCAGTGCCCGGCGCCAGGCCATGTGCATCGAGACGCGCCCTCAGTCCCTCCCGGGCCTGGCGTTTCAGTTCTTCCGCCTCGGCCCGTTCCGCCTCTTCCGGATCCGAACTCGTGGCGGCGAACCGCGGCAGGATTGGCTCCCTGCGCAGCGGCCGGAAACTGCAACGCCGGGCGATTTCCACGGTCGACGCCAGCGCTTCGGGCAGGTCGGAGAACAGCGCGCGCATTTCCGCCCTGCTCTTGAAATAGTGTTCGGGCGTCAGCCGTCGGCGGTCATCCTCGATCAGCACCCGGCCTTCGGCAATGCAGATCAGAGCGTCATGGGCCTCGTAGTCCTCCCGCTTGGGAAAAAAGGCCTCGTTGGTGGCAACCAGCGGCAGGCCCAGTTCATAGGCAAGATCCAGGAAGGCATCTTCCGTCTTCTTCTCGACCTCCATGCCGTGGCGCTGGATTTCGACATAGCAGCGGCCGGGAAAACCGGCCGCCAGTTTCCGCAGCCGGTCTCCGGCAAGATCTTTCCGCCCGGCCAGCAAAGCGGCCCCAACCGGGCCAAGCGCACCGCCGGTCAGGACGATAACGTCTTCCGACTTGGACAGGAGATAATCGGCCGACACATGCGGCCGGAGACCGGTATCGGTATCGAGGAAAGCGCGGGAGGTCAGCTCCATCAGGTTGGCGTAGCCGGTTTCCGTCATGGCGATCACGACGACATCTGCGAGCGCAGGCTCGCTCCGGCGGCCACTGTCCAGGCCGTCGTTGAAAAATATCGACAGTTGACAGGCAGTGACGGGCTGGATGCCCATGCTCCAGGCCTTGCCTGAAAATTCCTGCGCACCAAACAGATTGTTGGTATCGGCGATCGCAAGGGCCGGCTGATCGTCGGCCTTGGCAAGATCCAGAAGTTTCTTGATGGGCAGCGCACCTTCCAGCAGCGAAAGTGCGGAATGGACCCGAAGATGCACGAAGCCCGGTCCGGATCCGTCCTCACCCTCGCCGTTCGGCGTCCTGAGCGGGGTCAACGTTTCAGTCTCGGAACCAGTCATCACGGCGCTCTTAGCATCTTCCAGAATCAGCACTCGAGTGAAGCGCCTCAGAAGAGCTCTGTCGAGCCGACAATCAGGTTGTCACCGCTGTTCTTTACCGCACCCGGTTCATCAGACCCGGAAGGACAGGTCGGAGACCTCCCTCGATCGCTGGAGAAACTCGCCACGCAGAACAGCTTCTACTCTCAGCTGACGGAGAACAGCACATCGCCCCAGACGATCAGCGTCGTGCAGAAACAAACCAGGGAGCTGAAAGCAGCAAAATCGCGAGCGACATGGATCATCACACTCTCCAAATCTTGGCCTATCGTATGGTTACAAGTTATGTTCTATTTTTGTTCCTTTTACAAGCCCTTTTTGTTCCTGCTGCCGTGCGGCATATCAAATTTGCCGAAAACTGTGTGTTTTTGTTTTGTTCCCAGGCAGCACATCGCCCGGGGAGAACTGCCTCAGATCCGGAGCGGATCAGGGCATTCTCGTCTGACCTGGGGTATGGCCTCTAAAGGGGCGTCACCAGACCGTCCTGCAGGGTGATCGACCGGTCCATTCGACCCGCCAGTTCAAGATTGTGAGTGGCAAACAGCGTGGAGAGGCCGGAAGCGCGCACCAGGGCCGACAGGGCGTCGAAAACGTAGTGGGCGGTTTTCGGATCGAGATTGCCGGTGGGTTCGTCGAGCAGCAGGATGCGCGGTGCATTGGCAACCGCGCGGGCGATGGCCACGCGCTGCTGCTCGCCGCCGGACAGTTCGGACGGGCGGTGCGTAACCCTTTCTTCGAGCTTCATGTACTTCAAGAGCTCATTCGCTCGCTCAGCGGCGAGTTTCTTCGACAGGCCGCGAATCATCTGCGGCATCATCACATTCTCCAGCGCAGTGAATTCCGGCAGAAGATGATGAAACTGATAGACGAATCCGATGTCGTTGCGGCGGATCGCGGTGCGCTTGTCGTCAGACAGATCCGAGCAATTGACCGGGCCGAGAAACACGTTGCCGCCATCCGGCCGCTCCAGAAGCCCGGCAATGTGCAGCAAGGTCGATTTGCCGGTGCCGGAGGGTGCCACAAGCGCCACCATCTCTCCGGCTTCGATGCGCAGGTTTGCGCCTTTCAGGATGTGCAGCTTGCGGTTTCCCTCGTCGAAGCTGCGGGTGATATCGGTCAGTTCCAGCGCCGCCGGGGTCACTCCGGAGGCCCTGCGCGGGTCGACAGCCATGTTCATCTCCGCCTCCTTACTCATACCGCAGAGCTTCTACGGGATCGAGCCGCGCCGCCCGCCAGGCCGGATAGAGCGTTGCAAGCAGCGACAGGGCCAGCGCCATGACGAGGACCGAGATGGTCTCCCCGTTGTCGATTTCCGCCGGCAGCCTGGACAGGAAATAGAGCGTCGGATCGAACAGCTCCGTTGCGGTCATCCAGGAGACGAACTGACGGATGCTCTCGATGTTGAGGCAGACGATCAGGCCGAGAATGAACCCGGCCAGCGTACCTACGCAGCCGATGCTTGCACCGGTGATCAGGAAGATCCGCATGATCGACCCGCGGGTCGCGCCCATGGTCCGCAGAATGGCGATGTCCTTGCCCTTGTCCTTCACCAGCATGATCATGCCGGAGATTATGTTCAGCGCCGCCACCAGGACGATCAGGGTGAGAATGATGAACATCACGTTCCGTTCCACCTCCAGTGCGGAAAAGAACGTGACGTTGCGCTGCCGCCAGTCGGTAACAAAGGCCGGCCGCCCCGCGGCATCCTCGATCGCGGTCTTCATGACGCCGACATTGTCGGGATCGACCACGTAGAGTTCGATACCCGTCGCCTTGTCGTCCATGTTGAAATAGGCCTGCGCCTCTTCCAGGGGCATGAACACGAATGTGCTGTCATATTCGCTCATGCCGATCTCGAAGATCGCAGTCACCGGATAGGCCTTCACGCGCGGGGTTACCCCCATGGGCGTAACGCTGCCGCGCGGCGAAATGATCGTGATGTTGTCGCCGGCGGAGATCCCGAGCTGCTGAGCCATGCGTGAGCCAATCGCAACGCCCGCGCCTTCGCCGAACCCGTCGAGCGAGCCGGAACGGACATTGTTGGCAACCAGCGGCACCCGGCGCAGATCGCTTTCATAAAGGCCGCGCACCAGGGCGCCGAGATTGCCGGCCGGCCCGGACACCAGAGCCTGGCCTTCGACAAAGGGAATGGCGCTGACGACATCCGGCACGCCTTCAAGCCGTCCCGCCACAGCATCATAGTCGGTGAGCGGCATATCGATCGGCTGGACGAGCATGTGGCCGTTGATGCCGAGTATCTTGTCGAGAAGTTCCGAGCGGAAGCCGTTCATCACCGCCATGACGATGATGAGGGTCGCCACGCCGAGCATGATGCCGGCAAACGAGAAGCCGGCAATCACGGAGATGAAGGTCTCGCGCCGCCGTGAGCGCAGGTACCGGCCCGCGATCATCCATTCAAAGGTGGAAAAGGGGCGTGTGGGTTTTGCCGCGTCCCGGTCCTGGTCAACGTCTGCCGTGTCTGCCGCTGTCATCGTCCATCCACTTCAGCAATGCCCAACCGACCGCAGCAGCCTGCGGCCGAATCCCCGCACCGAGGATCACCGGACTTCATTAATCCGTCAATGCCGCCGTAAGTTTGTTCAAGGCGGCTTCCGGCGAAAGCATTTCCTTTTCCCCAGTTGCGCGGTCCTTGACCTCCAGGAGGCCGTCTTTCAGCCCACGCGGGCCGGCAACCACCTGGTACGGCAGGCCGATCAGATCCATCGTCGCGAATTTCGAGCCCGCGCGCGTATCCGTGTCGTCATAGAGCACCTCGATGCCGGCGGCTTCCAGCCTGGCGTAGAGATCCTCCGACGTCTTGTCGGTCAACTCGTCGCCCGGCTTCAGGTTGATCAGGCCGACATGGAACGGGGCAACCGACTTGTGCCAGATGATTCCGTTCTCATCGTGGCTGGCCTCGATCAGCGCACCGAGAAGACGTGAGACCCCGATACCATAGGACCCCATGTGGACGGGCACTTCGGTACCGTCCGCCGTCGCGACCTTTGCCCCCATGGGCTCGGAATACTTGGTGCCGAAATAGAACGTCTGGCCGACCTCGATACCGCGCGCGACAATGCGCTTGTCTTCCGGAACGGCTGCCTCGAACTCCGCCTTGTCGACAACGTCTTCCGTCGCCGCGTAATGCGACGTCCAGTCGTCGACGATGGGCCGCAGGTCGGCGTCGAAATCGACTTCCTCGCCCGGCGTCGCCTTGCTCAGATAATCGGCATGGCAATAGACCGCGCTCTCGCCGGTCTCCGCCAGCACGATGAACTCGTGGCTGAGATCGCCGCCGATCGGTCCGGTTTCCGCCCGCATCGGGATAGCGGTCAGGCCCATGCGCTTGTAGGTGCGCAGATAGGCGACGAACATGCGGTTATAGGCCTCCACGGCCTTTGCCTGATCCAGATCGAAGGAATAGGCATCCTTCATCAGGAATTCGCGGCCGCGCATGATGCCGAAACGCGGACGCGTCTCGTCGCGGAACTTCCACTGAATGTGGTAAAGGTTCAGCGGCAGGTCCTTGTAGGAGCGCACGTATCCACGGAAGATGTCGGTGATCATCTCCTCGTTGGTCGGGCCGAAGAGCATGTCCCGCTCGTGCCGGTCCGTGATGCGCAGCATCTCCTTGCCGTAGGCATCGTAGCGCCCGCTTTCGCGCCACAGATCTGCGGACTGGATGGTCGGCATCAACAGCTGAATGGCCCCGGCGCGTGCCTGCTCTTCTTCCACGATCCGTTCAATCTTCCGCAAGACCCTGAATCCCAGCGGCAGCCAGGAATAGATCCCTGCCGACTGCTGGCGGATCATGCCGGCCCGAAGCATCAGGCGGTGGGAAACAATTTCTGCTTCCTTGGGAGTTTCCTTCAGGATGGGTAGAAAATATCGGGAAAGACGCATGAAGTTTCTCTCAATTTTGGCAACGCCAGTTTGATGCGCAGTCAAAGCGCAAGCCACGCCCAAAAACAAGCCCCCGTCCCGCATTTCTCATATTCTGTGCCACGCTTGGATAATGAGCGCTCGCCCGGCCTCACCCCGTGCCTGTCTGGTCGCTCTATCCCATGGGTGGCGGGGCACTTCCCGGGCGCACAACTTGCAGGAAAAAGAAGCCGGAAAATGGAAAGCGAACCGCTTTGCCGGCTCATTTTAGACGGTTAAACAATCGAGCCTTGAGTACAATCGCCAGCATACAAACTAGGCAGGCAAAAAAAATAGGCGAACCGCGACAAATAGGTGACAATCCTGATTCAATCGGCTAGTTTCCATTCTCATAAAAAGAAGATGCCTTGGCAGAAATGCTAAGAAGCTCAAGGACATCGCGGTCTGAGTCTTGGGAGGAAGGACCCTCAGGCGCACCTTTCGGTTTGCAGCCGCCCAGCCAGATTGAAATATCAGTCGGTAAGGGATCAGGGTCAATTTAGACGCGGAACTTTATAAAGGCAGAGCTTGGCTCTGCCTTTTTCTTTTGTAATACTCCGGCCGAATGGCGGGCTAATTTCCAGGACTGTTGTAGCTGTTCGCGGGCGGCTTGAGGAATGGAATATCGTCCAGCCCGAACCCTGACTGCCGAAGCGCCACATAGCTGGTGAAAATCACGGTTGTGACGATGGTTGTCAGGATGATCACTCTGAGGAATTGCGGTCTGTCCGGAGCGCTTGGCTCGGAACCCGGCACGACTTCGCCTGCCTCCTCCTGTGTCCGGCGCAGGCCGAACGGCAGGATCGCGAACAGAATGATCCACCAGATCATGAAATAAACCGCCAGGCCGAACGCCACGGACATTGCCTTAAGCCTCTTCCAGTTCCGTCAGTGTGCCCAGGAAATCCTTCGGATGCAAAAACAGCACCGGCTTTCCATGGGCGCCGATCTTGGGTTCCCCGTCGCCCAGAACCCTGGCGCCGCTTGCCACCAATCGGTCGCGGGCCGCGATGATGTCATCGACCTCGTAGCATACGTGATGGATGCCCCCGGACGGGTTCTTTTCCAGAAACTTCACGATCGGCGAATTGTCGCCGAGCGGCTCGAGCAGCTCGATCTTCGTATTCGGCAGGGTGATGAATACCGTGCTGACACCGTGATCCGGCTGTTCTTCCTTCGCCGACACTTCGGCCCCGAGCGTATCCCGGTATACCGCCGCCGCGGCCTCGATATCCGGCACCGCGATTGCCACGTGATTAAGCCGTCCGATCATTTGCACACTCCTCCGCGTGGGAAGCACCGACACTTCGACGTCGACCCGTTGTCGGACGTCCAGCCGCTCCCGGTCGAACGTCCGCCGATCCCGCCCCCGAGGCCAACTATAGTTGGGTCACCATCACCTTGCAGAGCGGCTTTTTGCCCCAGACCTCCAGGATACCGGCCCGGGCACCGCGCCGCGCGGCTTCGGCGATAACGTTCTTGTCCTTCCGCCGGGCTTTCGGAATGCTCGTCACCGCACCGGTCACCGCCTTGGTGACGACGTCTTCCATCGGCACGCCGTCATCGTCCGTGTCCGGCAGTCCCATGAGCGTCACGTCCGGATCGGCGAGCAACGCCCCTGCCCGGTCGACGACCAGGGCAATCACGGCAGCACCTGCAAAGGACAGCTTGCGCCGTTCCTTGACACCGGTAACCTCCGGATCGTCCAGGATATCCCCGTCCTTCACCAGAATGCCGGACGGCGCTTCATCGATGATCGCGGCCCTGCCCGCATTCAGGCGGATGATGTCGCCGTTCTTGCCGCGAACCACTTCGGGAATGCCGTGTTCCTTGGCAAACGTGGCATGGGCGGCAAGATGCAACGGTTCGCCATGGACCGGAACCAGGACTTTCGGCTGAAGCAGCTTGTAGAGCTGCGCCAGTTCCCCGCGGCGCGGGTGGCCGGAAACGTGGACCAGCGCATCCCGGTCGGTGATGATTTCGACGCCCTTGTCCGAAAGGTTGTTCATGACCTCGCCGACGGCCTTCTCGTTGCCGGGAATGGTGCGCGAGGAAAAGATCACCATGTCGCCCGACGAAAGGGCCACATTGCGGTGTTCGCCGGCAGCGATCCGCGCCAGCGCAGCACGGCTTTCCCCTTGCGACCCCGTACACAGCAACACCGTCTTCTCCCGCGGAAGGTAGCCGTAGGCTTCCTCCTCGTGAAACGCCGGCAGGCCCTCCAGGTAACCGAGTTCGCGTGACACATCGATCACCCGGTGCATCGACCGGCCGACCACCACCACATCCCGCTGGTTGAGGGCGGCGGCGGCGGCAATCGCGCGGATACGGGCGACGTTCGAGGCAAAGGTCGTCACGGCGATCCGGTGTTTGGCCCTGGCCATCACCTTGCCGAGTTCTTCCGCCACTTCCGTTTCGCTCGGGCTGACGCCGTCGCGCACCGCATTGGTGCTGTCGCCGATCAGCGCCATGACGCCTTCCCGGCCGAGCGCGGCCAGGCGGTCCATGTTGATCGGCAGGCCAACGCCCGGCATGTTGTCGATTTTCCAGTCGCCGGTATGGAAGACCAGTCCGGCCGGCGTGCGGATCGCCAGCGCACAGGGTTCCGGAATCGAATGGGCCATCGCGACGAACTCGACATCGAACGGCCCGATCTTGTGCCGCTCACCCTGTTGGACGATCGTTACCGGAACCTCTTCCGCGCCTGGCTCGCTTTCGATTTTCGATGCAAGCATGGCAGCCGTGAAAGGTGTTGCATAAACAGGCACCTTCAAGAACGGCCACAGATGCATGATGGCCCCGTAGTGGTCCTCATGGGCATGAGTGATCACCATGCCGGCGATGTTGTCGACTTCCTCTTCCAGGAACTTGATGTCCGGCAGGACGAGATCGATGCCCGGAAGTTCCGGCCCGGCGAAACTGACGCCGCAATCGACGATCAGCCAGGTGCGATCGTCCTCCGGGCCATAGCCGTAGAGAGCCAGGTTCATGCCGATCTCACCGACACCACCCAACGGCAGAAACACTATGTCATTTTTATTGGCCGAAGCCATTGATTGCTCCTTCAAAACCTGTTCTCAGGCCCGCAGTCAGTCCCCGGTCAAAAACACGTCGCCTGCGTAAATCGTACGCTGGCGGCCATCATTCTGTTTCAACACCAGATGTCCGCGGGCATCCAGATCGGCAAAAACGCCGGTAATCTCTTCCTGGGCGGTTTTGATCGTGATCGCCTTGCCCAGGTGTGCCGCCCGGCTCAGCCAGGTACGGCGAATAGTCTCGAATCCGCCCGGCTGCCCCCAATGGGCGAGTTGTTCCGCCATGGCGGCCGCAAGGGCATCGAACAGTCTTTCAGCGGTCACCTGAAAACCAAGGCTCCTGAGGTCCGTTGCCTCATACAGCGAAAGCGGCGGGTGGGAAACACAGTTGACGCCAAACCCGATGACCACCGCCTGGCGGCCATCGCCCAGGGTTTCGGCCTCCAGCAGGATGCCGGAAAGCTTTGCCCCGTCGACCAGAAGGTCGTTGGGCCATTTCAGCGATACCAGTTGCAGTGTACCGGCCGATTTGTCAACGGCTTCCGACAGCGCAACAGCGGCAACAAGCGGCAGTTCGCCTATTCTGTCGGCCGGTTGCGGGTCGATCAGCAGCAGACTGGCAAACAGATTGCCCCTGGGCGACTGCCAGTCCCGTCCCCGGCGCCCGCGGCCCTCGGTCTGCATCTGTGCGCGGATCCAGAGCCCTCCCGCATGTCCGCTGCGCGCCCGCTCAAAACAAAGATTATTGGTCGAGCTGACGCTCTCGTGCTCTTCAATGCGAAAGTCCGGCGCACCCGGCGCCGGACGTTCAAGACCCTTCTCGCTCATGCCCGGCGTCAGAACAGCGACTGCGCCGCGGCACTGGCGGCAGTGACCACCTGGCCGGGCGCAAGCCAGAAGAAGACGACAAGGAGGCTGGAAAGTCCCAGCACGACCCGCAGTTCCATTGGCATCTTCTCAAAGGCTTCCACGGGCTCGTCAAAGAACATCACCTTGACGATGCGCAGGTAATAGAAGGCCCCGACCACCGACATGACGATACCGATGATCGCCAGCGGATAAAGACCCGCCTCGACCGCGGCCGCGAACACGTACCACTTGCCGAAGAAGCCGATCAGCGGCGGAATTCCGGCCAATGAGAACATCATCAGTCCGAGAAGGATCGCCATCGGCAGGTTGGTCTGCGAAAGGCCAGCAAGATCGGTGATTTCCTCCACCATGCCGTCCTTGCGGCGCATGGACAGGATGCAGGCGAAGACGCCGAGCGTCATGCCGAGATACGCGATCATGTAGAAGATGACGCCCTCGACGCCGGTCTGCGTGCCCGCGGCAAGGCCGACAAGCGCGTAGCCCATATGACTGATCGAGGAATAGGCCATCAGCCGCTTCAGGTTTCTCTGGCCGATCGCCGCGAATGCGCCAAGCGCCATGGAGGCGATGGATACGAACACGATGATCTGCTGCCAGTCGCTGGTCACCGGCTGGAAGGCTTCCACGACGATCCGCACCAGCATGCCCATGGCAGCCACTTTCGGTGCGGCGGCAAGGAAGGCCGTAACCGGCGTCGGTGCGCCTTCATAGACGTCCGGCGTCCACATGTGGAACGGTACCGCGGATATCTTGAAGGCAAGGCCGGCCAGAATGAAGGTCAGGCCGATAACGAGGCCGATCGTGGCGCCGCCTGCGGACAGGGCTTCGGCGATCTCCCCGAAACCGATCTGGCCGGTGAAGCCGTAGACCAGGGACATGCCGTAGAGAAGCATGCCGGAGGAAAGCGATCCGAGAACGAAATATTTCAGGCCCGCCTCGGTGGAGCGGACGCTGTCGCGGTTGATTGCAGCCACCACGTAAAGCGCAAGGCTCTGCAGCTCGAGGCCCAGATAGAGCGCGATCATGTCGTTGGCCGACAGCATCAGCATCATGCCGAGCGTCGCCAGGACGATCAGGATCGGATACTCGAAATGATCGAACGACTGGCTCTTTGCGTAGGCCCAGGACATGGCAATCGCAAAAAACGAGCCGGCCAGGACGAGCAGCTTGAGGAGATAGGCGAACTCGTCGAGAATGAAGGAGCCGCCAAAGGTTTCGCCGTAGGTTGGCACCAGCAGCAGCACCATGAAGGTGCCGCCGAGCAGGCCCATCGCACCGCCGAATACGGCATAGCTGACGCTTTTGCCGCCAAAGGCGCCGACCATCAGCAACGTCATGGCTCCGAGGGCAAGGATGATCTCCGGCAGGACCGGCATGAGATCTGGCAATTGGGTCATATCTGACATAGCTCTGTCTCGTCCTCGAAACCTTAGTGAGACACGGCGGCGGCAGCCGCGTGCTTGGTGATCCCGGCAGCATCAAGGGCCGCAGTGTATTGCGTGATCAGATTGTCGACCGCTCCCTGGGTCACATCCAGGATCGCCATCGGATAGAAACCGAAGAAGACGGTCAGCAGCACCATCGGGATCAGGATGGCCTTCTCCCGGAAATCCAGGTCGAGGATCGACTTGAGGCTTTCCTTCTCCAGCGCACCGAAGATCACGCGGCGATAGAGGTAGAGCGCATAGGCGGCGGACAGGATCACGCCGAAGGTCGCAAAGAACGCAACCCACGTATTCACCTGGAACACACCCATCAGCGTCAGGATTTCGCCGACGAAGCCGGACGTGCCGGGCAAGCCGACATTGGCCATTGTGAGAACCAGGAATACCACCGCGTATTTTGGCATCCGGTTGACCAGACCGCCATAGGCGGCGATCTCCCGGGTGTGCATCCGGTCGTAGATCACCCCGACGCATAGGAAGAGCGCCCCGGACACGATACCGTGGGAGAGCATCTGGAAGATGCCGCCCTGCACGCCCTGATGGGTCATCGTGAAGATGCCCATGGTCACGTAGCCCATATGGGCGACGGAGGAATAGGCGATCAGTTTCTTGATGTCTTCCTGCGCCAGCGCCACCAGCGAGGTATAGATGATGGCCACCACGGACAGCGTGTAGATCATCGGCGCGAACAGGTCGGATGCGATCGGGAACATCGGCAGCGAGAAGCGCAGGAAGCCGTAGCCTCCGAGCTTCAGCAGAACGCCCGCCAGGATCACCGAACCGGCCGTCGGCGCCTCCACGTGCGCGTCCGGCAGCCAGGTGTGCACCGGCCACATGGGCATTTTCACCGCGAAGGACGCGAAGAACGCCAGCCAGAGCCAGGTCTGCATGCCTGCCGGGAACGAATGCGCCAGAAGCTGTTCGATATCCGTGGTGCCCGCGTTCCAGTACATCGTCATGATCGCGATCAGCATCAGAACCGATCCGAGCAGCGTGTAGAGGAAGAACTTGTAGGACGCATAGACGCGCCGTGCGCCGCCCCAGACGCCGATGATCAGGAACATCGGGATGAGGCCGGCTTCGAAGAACACGTAGAAGACCACCAGATCCAGCGCGCAGAACACGCCAATCATGAGCGTTTCCAGCACCAGGAACGCGATCATGTATTCCTTGACGCGCTTCTGAACGCTTTCCCACGACGCTAGGACGCAGAACGGCATCAGGAAGGTCGTCAGGATGACGAACAGCACCGAAATGCCGTCCACGCCCATCCGGTAGGAAATATTCCCGCCCAGCCAGTCGCGCTGTTCGACGAACTGGAAGCCGGGGTTGGTATAGTCGAAGAACGCCCAGATCGCCAGCGACAGCACGAAGGTGACCCCCGTGGTCACGAGCGTGACCATGCGGATGTTCTTCTTGCTGCCCTCATCCTCGCCCGGAACAAGCAGAATGAAGAGCACGCCGAGCAGCGGCAAAAAGGTAGTGAGTGACAGAATTGGCCAGTCAATCATTAGTGTGCACCCCCGCCGGTGCCGGCACCGGTGAACATCGACCAGGTGATAAGCAAAGCCACACCGATCAGCATCGCAAATGCATAGTGATAGAGATATCCGGTCTGCAGTCTGACGACCCAGGTCGTCACGTTCTGGACGCGGGAGGCGATCCCGTCGGGGCCGTAGCCGTCGATGACGGCGCCGTCGCCCTTCTTCCACAGCACGCGGCCGAGCCGCATTGCAGGACGGACAAAGAGGAAATCATAGAGTTCGTCGAAGTACCACTTGTTGAGCAGGAACTGGTAGAGCCCGGAATGGCGCTCGGCCAGCCGCTTCGGCATTTCCGGCGAGCGGATATAGAACTGATAGGCGACCAGGAGACCGAGCACCATCATCACGAACGGCGACACCTTCACCCAGGCCGGCACTTCATGCATGTCGTGCAGGATATGGTTGGCTTCGGACGTGAACAGCGAAGCCTGCCAGAACTCCGCGTATCCTTCGCCGAAGAATGGCCCGTAGAACACCATCCCCGCGAAGATCGCACCGATCGACAGCACCAACAGCGGAATTGTCATCACCAGCGGCGATTCGTGCACGTGTTTCATGACATCGACGGGCGCGCGCGCCTTGCCGTGGAAGGTCATGAACGCCAGGCGCCACGAATAGAACGATGTCAGTCCGGCTGCGATCACCGTCAGCCAGAAGCCGTAGATCGCCATCGGGTTGGGATGTTCGCCCATCGATCCGGCAAAGGCGGCCTCGATGATCGCATCCTTGGACACGAAGCCTGCGAAGCCGAGATGGGTGAACGGAATGCCGACACCGGTAAGCGCGAGCGTGCCGATGATCATCGTCCAGTAGGTGATCGGGATGTGCTTGCGAAGCCCGCCCATCTTGCGCATGTCCTGTTCGTCGGAGACCGCATGGATCACGGAGCCGGCACACAGGAACAACAGCGCCTTGAAGAAGGCGTGCGTGAACAGGTGGAAGATGCCGATGGAATAGGCACCGACACCGAGCGCCACGAACATGTAGCCAAGCTGCGAACAGGTCGAATAGGCGATGACACGCTTGATGTCGTTCTGGACGAGACCGACGGTTGCGGCGAAGAACGCCGTGGTTGCGCCGAAGAAGACGATCACCGTCAGGGCGGTGGGCGACAGTTCCATCAGCGGCGACAGGCGCGCCACCATGAACACGCCGGCGGTCACCATGGTGGCGGCATGGATGAGCGCGGAGACAGGCGTCGGGCCTTCCATCGCGTCCGGCAACCAGGTGTGCAGCAGGAACTGGGCGGATTTGCCCATCGCGCCCATGAACAGCAGCAGGCAGATGGCCGTCAGCGCCGCTTGCGGATCAAGGTGATAGCCGAGGAACGTCATGGCTTCGCCCTGGCCTTCGACGAAGGACGGCGCGTCATTGAAAATGGTCGTGAATTCGATGCTCTGGAAAACGTAGAACACGCCGAAGATACCGAGCGCAAAGCCGAAGTCGCCGACACGGTTGACGACGAAGGCCTTGATGGCCGCCGCGTTCGCGGACGGCTTCTGATACCAGAAGCCGATCAGCAGATAGGATGCCAGGCCGACACCCTCCCAGCCGAAGAACATCTGCAGTAGGTTGTCGGCCGTCACCAGCGACAGCATCGCGAAGGTGAACAGGGACAGATAGGCAAAGAAGCGCGGCCGGTGCGGATCGTGATGCATGTAGCCGATGGAATAGACATGCACCAGGGCCGAAACCGTGTTGACCACGACGAGCATGACGGCCGTCAGCGTGTCGACGCGGATCGACCAGGAAACGTTCAGGTTGCCCGTGTCTATCCAGCGGAACAGTTCGACGATCTGCGCCTCGGACCCGCCGAGCCAGAAGCCGAAGAAGGTTATCCAGGACAGGAGAGCCGCCAGCAGCAGCAGGCCGCTGGTAATATATTCACAGGCCTTGGCTCCGATGGCGCGGCCGAACAGGCCGGCGATCAGGAAGCCGATAAGCGGCAGGAACAGGATTGCGGAATACATCAGCTCCTACCCTTTCATCATGTTGATGTCTTCAACCGCGATCGAGCCGCGGTTCCGGTGGAAGACCACCAGGATTGCCAGGCCGATCGCCGCTTCGGACGCGGCCACGGTAAGCACCAGCATCGTGAAGATCTGCCCCATCATGTCGCCGAGGAACGACGAAAAGGCGACGAAATTGATGTTCACCGACAGCAGGAGCAGTTCGATGGACATCAAGATGACAATCACGTTTTTCCTGTTCAGAAAGATCCCGAAGATCCCGATCGTGAACAGGATCGCCGCGACCGACAGATAGTGCGACAGACCGATTTCCATGGGCGCCTCGCCGTGCTCCCCTCGTTTAACCCCAACCGGAAACCGCACGGAGGAGCGTGCCGGTATCCGGACTATCTCGACAAACGCAGACGTCCTGCGTCAGATACCCTTGCCCGTCTCCACCTTCCGGACCTCGATCGAAGTTTCGCGTGACCGCGCAATCTGGGTCGGAATGTCTTGACGTTTGACATTCGGCTTGTGGCGCAGCGTCAGGACGATCGCCCCGATCATCGCCACCAGCAACACCAGGCCGGCGACCTGGAAGAAGTAGATGTATTTCGTATAAAGGACGGACCCGAGCGCCTGGACGTTGCTCATCGTGCTGAGCGCCGGCGTCGGCTCAGCACCTTGCCCCAGCATTTCCGGCGCGATGACCCAGGCTCCAAGACCCATCAGGATTTCGACCAGCAGAATGAGCCCGATCAGGGCACCGATCGGCATATACTGCAGGAAGCCCTGCCGAAGCTCCGCGAAATCGACGTCCAGCATCATGACGACGAACAGGAACAGCACCGCCACCGCGCCGACATAGACCACGATCAGAATCAGTGCCAGGAATTCCGCCCCCAGGAGAATGAACAAGCCGGCGGAGTTCACAAAGGCCAGGATCAGGAACAGAACCGACGCCACCGGATTGCGCGACGCGATCACCATGAAGGCGGACGCCACCGTGACGCCCGCGAACAGGTAGAAAAAGAGGGCTTCCAGGATCATTTCAAAGACCTGCCTGTCGTGTGGCCGGTTCCGGCCGGAAATGCGGGGCCCGGCCGAATTGCCGGGCTGAATTCGAAGTGTTCGATTAGCTCCTAGCGGTAAGGAGCGTCCATTTCAATGTTGCGGGCGATTTCACGCTCCCACCGGTCGCCGTTGGCGAGCAGCTTGTCCTTGTCGTAGTAGAGCTCTTCACGGGTTTCCGTGGCGAATTCGAAGTTCGGCCCTTCAACGATCGCATCCACCGGGCAGGCCTCCTGGCAGAAGCCGCAATAGATGCATTTGACCATGTCGATGTCGTAGCGCGTGGTGCGGCGGGTGCCGTCGTTGCGGCGCGGACCGGCCTCGATCGTGATCGCCTGCGCCGGGCAGATGGCTTCGCACAGCTTGCAGGCGATGCAGCGTTCTTCACCGTTCGGATAGCGGCGCAGCGCGTGTTCGCCCCGGAAACGCGGGCTTACCGGGCCCTTTTCAAACGGATAGTTGATCGTCGGCTTCGGCTTGAAGAAGTAACGCATCGCCAGAAAGAATGCCGAAACGAACTCCTGCAGAAACAGCGATTTGACGGCTTGACTAAGTCCCATCGCTTTTTGCCTCTCTTTCCTCAGCCAGCCAGCGCACTGGCGGCCCAATAGCCGATGATCGGAAAGCCGATCACCGGAACCACAAAAATCACCGCGCTCAACAGCGCCTTGTATTTCGCGGCGGCGCCACCGTCGCCGCCCGCCTGTCTGTTTTTCGTCTCGGCCGCCTGAAGCATGCCCTTCAGGATCCTGTAATCGAGCCAGCCGACGTAGAGCCCGATGGCTGCGCCGATCACACCGGCGAGCGAGATACTCACGCCGCGCCCGGCGCCCAGCCCATGACCATCAGCACGGCAGCGACGACCACGACCATCCCCAGCGACAGCGGCAGGAACACTTTCCAGCCCAGGCGCATCAGCTGGTCATAGCGGTAACGCGGCACCATTGCCTTCACCATGGCGAACATGAAGAAGCCAAGCAGGCACTTGAGCAGGAACCAGACCACGCCCGGCACCCAGGTGAACGGTGCGAAATCGAACGGCGGCAGCCATCCGCCCATGAAGAAGATGGTCATCAATGCGCACATCAGGGAAATGGCGACATATTCCCCGAGCATGAACATCATGTACGGCGTGGAGCCGTATTCGACCATGAAACCGGCAACCAGTTCCGACTCCGCTTCGGCCAGATCGAACGGCGGACGGTTCGTCTCTGCGAGCGCGGAGATGAAGAACACGACGAACATCGGGAAAAGCGGTAGCCAGTACCAGTTCAGGAACGACAGCCACGGCACGCCGAGCAGGTCCGCAAGACCGGTCTGCTGTGCATTGACGATACCGGAAAGGTTCAGCGTTCCGGCGCACAGAAGCACGGTGACGATCACGAAGCCGATGGAGACTTCATAGGACACCATCTGCGCGGCCGAGCGAAGCGCCGAAAGGAACGGATATTTGGAGTTCGAGGCCCAGCCACCAATGATCACGCCGTAGACTTCAAGCGAGGACACCGCGAAGACGAACAGCACGCCGACATTGATATTGGCAATCACCCAGCCGTCCGCGACCGGGATCACCGCCCATGCCGACAGGGCAAGAAGCACGGACACCAGAGGCGCCAGCAGGAACAGGATCTTGTTGGATCCGGCCGGGATCACCGGCTCCTTCAGCACGAACTTCAGAAGATCGGCGAAGCTCTGCAGAAGGCCCCAGGGGCCGACGACGTTCGGGCCGCGGCGGATCTGGACGGCGGCCCAGATCTTGCGGTCGGCGTAGAGAATGTAAGCGACGATCACCAGAAGCACGACCATCAGCAGAACGCTCTGGAACGCGATCCAGAGGAACGGCAAGCCGTAGGTCGTCATGAACTCAGCCATATCGGTCCCCTACCCCCTATTCTGCTGCTTCTGCCGCTCGCGTCCGGGCGAGCGCCGAACACTCGGCCATTACCTTGGAAGCGCGAGCGATCGGGTTGGTGAGATAAAAGTCCCGGATCACATTTGCAAATCCGGCACTGTTCGTTTTGGCCGATCCCTTGCCCAGCTTTCCGAGATCGGCCGCATCACCGGCCTCGATCTCGTCGATGGCGGCCATATGCGGGACAGCTTTGAACAGTTTCGCACGGAGCTGGCTGAGCGAGATCGTAATCCAGTGTCGCGCCGAGGCTGGCAGACAGTGCCCTGAGGATCGCCCAGTCTTCCCGGGCATCGCCCGGCGGAAACGCCGCGCGTTCGCACATCTGGACCCGGCCCTCGGTATTGACGTAGATCGCGGATTTTTCCGTATAGGCTGCCCCCGGCAGGATGACGTCCGCACGGTGCGCGCCGCGATCCCCATGGGTGCCCTGATAGATGACGAATGCGTCCTCCGGCACCTCGACCTCGTCGACACCCAGCAGGAACAGCACGTCGAGCGCACCCGGCTCCAGCATGGCGCCCGTGTCCTTGCCGCCCTCGCCCGGTACGAAACCGATATCGAGAGCGCCGACCTGGGAAGCTTCCGTGTGCAGGATGTTGAAGCCGTTCCAGCCGTCCTTGACGACCCCGAGCGCCTTGGCAGCCGCTGCGGCCGCGGCCAGGACCTGTGCCCCGTCCGGACGGTTGAGCGCGCCCTGTCCGATGATGAACATCGGGCGCTCGGCCGTGACGGGCATGTGGTCGGCCAGCTGTTTCAGGCTTTCCGGGCCGGCACCGATATAGTTCACCGGATAGGTCAGTTCGGCCTTCTCGCCAACGACACCGATCTGAATGTCGCCGCGCGTCCAGCGCTTGCGGATGCGTGCATTCAGGATCGGCGCTTCCTGGCGCGGATTGGTGCCGATCAGCATGATCGCATCGGCATCTTCAATTCCCTGGATGGTGGAGTTGAAGATGTAGCTGGCGCGGCCTTTGCCGGGGTGCAGCGGCGAGCCCGGGAAGCGGCTGTCGATGTTGGCGACGCCGAGCTTCTCCATCATGCTCTTCAGGGCGAACATTTCCTCAACGCCGGCCAGTTGCCCGGCCAATGCGCCGATCCTGTCGGCCGAAACGTCTTTCACCTTGTCGGCTATGATCTGGAAGGCTTCGGCCCAGGAGACCGGCTGGAGCTTGCCGTCCTTCTTCGCATAGGGCCGATCGAGACGCTGGGTCTTCAGCCCGTCCCAGATGTAGCGGGTCTTGTCGGAGATCCACTCTTCGTTGATCTCCTCGTTGAGCCGCGGCATGATGCGCATGACTTCCTTGCCGCGCGTGTCGATGCGAATCGCGGATCCGAGCGCGTCCATCACATCGATGCCTTCGGTCTTGGTCAGTTCCCACGGACGCGCATTGAAAGCATAAGGCTTGGAGGTCAGCGCGCCGACCGGGCAAAGGTCAACCACGTTGCCCTGCAGTTCGGACGAAAGCGCCGCTTCCAGGTAGGTAGTGATCTCCGCGTCTTCCCCGCGGCCGACCAGGCCCATATCCGAAACACCCGCGACTTCCGTGGTAAAACGGACGCAGCGCGTGCAGTGGATGCAGCGGTTCATGATGGTTTTGACGAGCGGACCGATTTCCTTGTTTTCGACCGCACGCTTGTTTTCGGCAAAGCGCGACGCGTCGACCCCGTAGGCCATGGCCTGATCCTGCAGGTCGCACTCGCCGCCCTGGTCGCAGATCGGGCAGTCCAGCGGGTGGTTGATGAGCAGGAACTCCATCACCCCCTCGCGGGCCTTCTTGACCATTTCGGACCTGGTTTCCACCACCGGAGGTTCGCCGTTCGGGCCGGGACGCAGGTCCTTCACGCCCATGGCGCAAGACGCGGTCGGCTTGGGCGGTCCGCCCTTCACTTCCACAAGGCACATGCGGCAGTTGCCGGCAATCGACAGCCGTTCGTGGTAGCAAAAGCGCGGAACCTCGGCGCCCGCCTCTTCACAGGCCTGAAGCAGCGTGTAGTCCGCCGGGACATCCACTTCCTTGCCGTCGATGATGAGCTTCGTCATCCGTTGCTCTCCAAATCCCGTTCCGCTCACTCAGCCGCCACCATGGTCGAAGGTGCCTTCGACTTGGTGACATAGTCATCGATGCGTTGCTCGATGACCGGCCGGAAATTCCTGATCAAGCCCTGGATCGGCCAGGCGGCCGCATCCCCGAGCGCACAAATCGTGTGGCCTTCAATCTGCTTGGTCACGTTGAACAGCATGTCGATTTCCTCATAGGAGGATTCGCCCTTGACCATGCGTTCCATGACGCGCCACATCCAGCCGGTGCCCTCGCGGCACGGCGTGCACTGGCCGCAGCTTTCGTGCTTGTAGAAGTAAGCCAGCCGCGCGATCGCCTTGATGACGTCGGTGGACTTGTCCATGACGATCACCGCCGCCGTGCCGAGGCCGGAGCCCATGCCGCGCAGCGTGTCGAAATCCATCGGCGCTTCCTTGATCTGCTCCGCCGTCAGGCACGGAACGGAGGAGCCGCCCGGGATTACCGTCAAAAGATTGTCCCAGCCGCCGCGGATACCGCCGCAGTGTTTCTCGATCATGTCGTCGAACGGAATGCCCAGCTCTTCCTCGAAGGTCGCCGGCTGATTGACGTGGCCGGAGACGCAGAAAAGCTTCGTACCGGTGTTGTTCGGCCGGCCGAGTGCGGAAAACCAGGCCGCGCCGCGGCGCAGGATGGTCGGCGCCACTGCGATGGATTCGACGTTGTTCACCGTGGTCGGGCAGCCATAGAGGCCGACATTGGCCGGGAACGGCGGTTTCAGCCGCGGCTGACCCTTCTTGCCTTCCAGGCTCTCCAGCAGTGCGGTTTCCTCACCGCAGATATAGGCGCCGGCGCCGTGGTGAACGTAGATGTCGAAATCGTAGCCGTTCTTGTTGTTCTTGCCGATCAGACCGGCATCATACGCCTCGTCGATGGCGGCCTGCAGGCGCTCCCGCTCGCGGATGAACTCGCCGCGCACATAGATGTAAGCTGCAATCGCCCCCATCGCGAAACCGGCGACCAGACACCCTTCGACCAGCGTGTGCGGATCGTGGCGCAGGATTTCGCGGTCCTTGCACGTGCCCGGCTCCGATTCGTCGGCATTGACGACGAGATAGGCCGGCCGGCCATCGGATTCCTTGGGCATGAACGACCATTTCAGGCCGGTCGGGAAACCCGCGCCGCCACGGCCGCGCAGTCCGGAATCCTTCATTTCCTGAATGATCCAGTCGCGCCCCTTGTCGAGCAGACCCTTGGTGTTGTCCCACTGGCCACGCTTTTGCGCGCCCTTGAGGCCCCAATCATGCAGACCGTAGATATTGGTGAAGATCCGATCCTGATCCTTCAGCATCTCTTCCCCCTACTCTTCGCTCTTGCTGGAGGCCACATCGCCGGCTTCCACGCGCTTGGAAAATTCCGTTTCCCCGCCGGAAGCGAGGGTCTTTGCCTGCTCGATCCAGCCGTCACGCTCGATCCTGCCCTTGAATTTCAAGCGGCTGTCGACCCAGGTGATTTCCTGCGGTCCCCAGCTCGCCACCTGGTCGAAGTGGAATATGCCGAGCTCGTTCAAGGTGGCTTCGAGCTTCGGACCCACGCCCTTGAGCATTTTCAAATTGTCCGGATTTCCGCCGCGGGCTTTCTTCAGAAGCTCCGGCTCTTTTTCGTCCGCGCCGGACTGAGGTTCACCGGCCGTGGGCGCACTGGCCTTGGACGGGGTGCCGGCATCCGGCTTCGACGCCTTTTTCTTTGCTGCGGCGGGCTTCTTCTCAGATTCGGCTTCGGCCTTCTTGGGGGCCGGTGCGACCGCTGGCGCCTTGGCCGCCCTTGCGCCAAACGCCACTCTCACCTTCTCGACGGCATCTTCAGCCGGGGTCGGCACACCATTGAAATCGTGGCCGCCCGCGTTAATCGCGGCTCCGGCGAAGCTGTGCGACGCATTCTCGGCACCGTCGACGACCTGTGGGACGGGCGTTTCGCCCTTGGTGTTGTCATCAATTTCGGTCAGCGTCGTCTGTCCGCCTTCGGCCATCGCAAAACGGCGGCCGTTCTGCGGACCGGGCGTGACTTCCTTGCCCGCGGCAATATCGTCGATCAGCTGATTGAAGCTTTCTTCGGTCAGGTCTTCGTAGGTGTCCTTGAAGATCTGCACCATGGGCGCGTTCACACAGGCGCCCAGGCATTCGACCTCTTCCCAGGAGAAGTTTCCGTCTTCCGAAATCTCGTGCATGTGCTGGGCGATGCGCGACTTGCAGATCTTGATCAGATCTTCAGAACCGCGAAGCTGGCACGGCGTGGTCCCGCATACCTGGATATGCGCCTTCTTGCCGACCGGCTGCAGCTGGAACATCGTGTAGAAGGTCGCCACTTCCAGCACGCGGATATTCGGCATGTCGAGCAGGTCCGCGACGTAGCGGATAGCCGGCTCGCTTACCCAGCCTTCGTTCTGCTCCTGGGCACGCCACAAGAGCGGAATGACCGCGGAGGCCTGACGGCCTGCCGGATAGCGGTCTATCACTTTCTTCGCCCACGCGAGATTGCGCTCGGTGAACTCGAAGCTTTCTGGTTGTTCCGCGGCAAGTCGGCGAACTGCCATGGTTTTATCCCCGTTCTGTCAAAGTGACCGGAGCCGGACAGGCGGCTGCCAGGGTCGAAAATTGGTGGCGGGCCGCCCGCATCAGCGGTCGACCTCGCCGAACACGATGTCCAAGGAACCCAGCACAGCCGAGACGTCGGCGAGCAGGTGACCGCGGCAAAGGAAGTCCATCGCCTGGAGATGAGCGAACCCCGGCGCCTTGATCTTGCAGCGATACGGCTTGTTGGTGCCGTCGGAGACCAGATAGACGCCGAACTCGCCCTTGGGCGCCTCGACCGCGGCATACACCTCCCCGGCCGGGACGTGATATCCTTCGGTATAAAGCTTGAAGTGATGAATAAGCGCTTCCATCGAGCGCTTCATTTCGCCGCGCTTCGGCGGCACGACCTTGCCCTGGGCCGATGACACGGGTCCGGTTTCGACCGTCAGCTTTTCCAGGCACTGCTTCATGATCCGGACCGACTGGCGCATTTCTTCCATGCGGAGCAGGTAGCGGTCATAGCAGTCGCCGTTCTTGCCGATCGGAATGTCGAAATCGAGCTCGGAATAGCATTCATACGGCTGCGACTTGCGCAGGTCCCAGGCGGCACCGGAACCGCGGACCATCACGCCGGAAAAGCCCCAGGCCCAGGCATCGTCCAGATCGACCACGCCGATATCGACGTTGCGCTGCTTGAAGATGCGGTTTTCGGTCAGAAGGCCTTCGATGTCGTCGAGCGTGTGCAGGAACGGATCGCAGAAATCCCAGATGTCATCGAGCAGATCACGCGGCAGGTCCTGGTGCACCCCGCCCGGGCGCACGAAAGCGGCGTGCATGCGCGACCCTGAGGCGCGCTCATAGAACACCATCAGTTCCTCACGCGGCTCAAAGCCCCAGAGCGGCGGCGTCAGGGCGCCGACGTCCATGGCTTGGGTGGTCACGTTCAGAAGATGGGACAGCAGGCGGCCGATTTCGGAATAGAGCACCCGGATCAGCTGGCCGCGCTTGGGCACTTCGATGCCGAGCAGGCGCTCGATCCCCAGGGCGAATGCGTGTTCCTGGTTCATCGGCGCCACGTAGTCGAGGCGGTCGAAATAGGGAATGGCCTGCAGGTAGGTCTTCTGTTCGATCAGCTTTTCCGTGCCGCGATGCAGAAGGCCGATATGCGGGTCGACACGGGTAACGACTTCGCCGTCCAGTTCCAGAACTAGGCGCAGCACGCCGTGCGCAGCCGGATGCTGCGGACCGAAGTTGATGTTGAAATTGCGAACCTGAGCCTCAGCCATGTTCAGGATCCTGCTGTTGTGCGAAATAGGCAAAGACTTCCGGGCCGGTCATTTTGCTCGTGTCATTGGCAAATGCGTAATTGGCCGGCTGTTCGTCGACGAATATTTCCGAGGTGAACTTGAAGATGGACGGGTCGTCGAAGGCCTGGGCGGAAACGCTGGTGTGGGATCCGTCGGCCATACGCCAGAACAGGGTCGATCCGCACCTGCTGCAGAAGACGCGCTCGCCGTAATTTGAGGACTTGTAAACGCCCAGGGCATCTTCTCCGTCGACTTCGACGCTTTTGCCACAGCCGACCGCCATGAAGGTGCCGCCGGTCCAGCGCCGGCACATGGCACAGTGGCAGACGCCCATTTCGGTCTTCTCCGGCACTGCCGTGAATTTCACCGCACCGCAAAGACAGCTGCCTGAAAGCCGTTCGTTCATCCCTGCCCCGCCCTAACTCGTCGTTGCCTTCTCGTCGCCCGGAAGCACGTAGTCCGTGCCCTCCCATGGCGAGAGGAAATCGAAATGACGCATCTCCTGGGTCAGACGGACCGGCTCGTAAACGACGCGTTTCTTCTCGTCGTCGTAACGCACTTCCACAAAACCGGTGACCGGGAAATCCTTGCGCAGCGGATGGCCGTCGAAACCGTAGTCGGTGAGAATGCGGCGCAGGTCCGGATGACCGGAAAACAGGATCCCGTACAGGTCATAGGCTTCCCGCTCGAACCATTCAGCGCCCGGAAACAGAGGCGTCAGCGAGGCGACCGGTGTCGTCTCGTCGGTCGCGATCTTGACCCGGATGCGCTGGTTCTGCACTGGAGACAGGAAGTGGTACACCACTTCGAAGCGCCTTTCGCGCGCGGGATAATCGACGCCGCAAATGTCCGTCAGATTGACGAATTTGCACGAGCTGTTGTCGCGCAGGAAGCGGACCACGTCGAGAATTCCGGTCGCGTCCACGGTCAGCGTCAGCTCACCATATTCGATCTTCCAGGACACAAGGGACTCACCCAGGCCGAGCTCGATATGCTCAGCGAGTTCCTTCAAAGTCTCGTCCATCGTGTTCGACCTCACTCCCCTGGAGCCAGTTTGCCGGACGCCGGGCGTCCAATTCGTAGTAAATCCACCGCCTCTCCCGCGGCAGATTTTTACCGTTCGATCGTGCCCGTGCGGCGGATCTTCTTTTGCAGCATCAGGACGCCGTAAAGAAGAGCCTCGGCGGTCGGAGGGCATCCGGGGACGTAGATGTCGACCGGAACAATGCGGTCGCAGCCGCGGACCACCGAATAGGAATAATGATAGTACCCGCCGCCATTGGCGCAGGACCCCATGGAAATGACGTAGCGCGGTTCCGGCATCTGGTCATAGACCTTGCGCAGGGCCGGCGCCATCTTGTTGGTCAGCGTGCCGGCGACGATCATCACGTCGGACTGGCGCGGAGAAGCGCGCGGCGCAAAGCCGAACCGCTCGGCATCGTAGCGCGGCATCGACATCTGCATCATTTCGACGGCGCAGCAGGCCAGGCCGAAGGTCATCCACATCAACGAACCCGTGCGGGCCCACTGGATCAGGTTGTCGGTCGAAGTGACGAGAAAGCCCTTGTCGGCCAGCTCATTGTTCACTTCGAGGAAAAACGCGTCATCGGCACCGACCGGCTTGCCGGTGTTCGGGTCCACAATGCCTTTGGGCTGTTGCGTGACGAGCGGTCCTGTCGTGGTCAATCCCATTCCAGCGCTCCTTTTTTCCATTCATAGATGAAGCCGACGGTCAAGACACCAAGGAAGACCATCATGGACCAGAACCCGTACCAGCCCAGTTCCCCGAACACCGTTGCCCAGGGGAACAGGAACGCCACCTCGAGATCGAAGATGATGAACAGGATCGAGACCAGATAAAAGCGCACGTCGAACTTCATGCGCGCGTCATCGAATGCGTTGAACCCGCATTCATAGGCGGTCAGCTTTTCCGGATCCGGGTTCTTGTAAGCCAGGATGAACGGGGAAACCAGCAGCGCGAGGCCGATCACCAAGGCAATGCCGACGAACACGGCAATCGGGAGATATTCCCGCAAGAGTTCTTCCATGTCTTTCGCGTCCTTGCATATGGAGGCGGATCGGGAGGTGATCCGTTGCCGGGGCCGCAGACCCCGTGGCCACATCGCCAACCGGTCACGCTCGGCCCGTCGGCCAATGAAACCAACATGCGAGCGCACGCTTATCTTACGACCTGCTGCAACGCAAGACCCCAAGCCAGCCAAACTCTTGCCATCGTTGGACCAACTTCCGGCCTCGCACCAACAATTCCTTCATTTCAGCCGCTTTGCGGCAAGGTATTTTCTTTGCACAAAGTGCCCGGAAATATGCCGCACCCGAGATGGAAATCCACCTCCAGGCTAGAATCGTTTTCGATCAACGAAAACTGCAAAAAACAAGCGATTTGAAGACGCTGCGCCGATCCGCATTCACATGCCGGATCGGGTGCGTCAATGGGAAGCATACCGCGTCAAGCATGCCGCTCAATCAGCCGGTAAGCTTACATTCTGCTTTAACTGTTCAAGATAAGGGCTTTACGCCAAAGATCAATCCGTGAGTGGCGCGAGTGACGGGGCTCGAACCCGCGACCTCCGGCGTGACAGGCCGGCACTCTAACCAACTGAGCTACACCCGCACATTCACGGTATCTTGCACCATTCCACGGTCACATGCCAAGAACGTCTTGGTCAAGGGCGACTGGGGAAATGGCGCGAGTGACGGGGCTCGAACCCGCGACCTCCGGCGTGACAGGCCGGCACTCTAACCAACTGAGCTACACCCGCTTCGCAAGGCGACGTGCTGTCGCCCTGAAGTGGCGCTGATGTACGGCGGCTGGATTGCGAAGTCAAGCACCCTGGAGGCTTCGAATTGCCGTTTTTTGACAAAGCGGCAAGCATGCTTGGTTTTCCTCTTCAAAGAGCGCGCCGTTCAATGTGGATAACTCACTGTTTCCCAACGTCAATAACGGTGCCTTTCGGCAACGCCTGCACTGTCTGGCAAGGTACCCGACCCGTTTTGCGATCGACTCCGGCACCCCGGCCCGGCACTCCGGGGCTGCGTCGCCTGCCGCCCTATTCGGCCGGCACCAGCCGCGTATCGCGCAGCAGGCCCTCGCGGGCCAGTATCGGCACCGCCACGGCGGCGAACAGCGAATTGATCTCCTTGAGGCTCCGCACCACTTCCAGGTGGGCGTTGCTGGTCTCCATGCTTTCCGGCGTTCTTGATTTGAGCCGCTCAAGATGCCGGTTGTGACATTCGCGCTCCATCTCCCGCATCTTGTCCTTTTCGGCAATCAGTTCCCGCGCCGACGCAACGTCCCCTGACACCAGGACGTTCAGGGCCAATTGCATGTTCGCCAGGACACGATCATGCATCCGTGCCAATTCTTTCAGCCCCTGCTGGGAAAAACTGATCTTCCTCTGGTGAAGCTCCAGCGCCTGTTCCAGCAGGTTTTTGGCAACCAGGTCCCCCGCCCGCTCCAGGTTCACGGCAAAACTGACCAGTTCCATGCTCCGCTCCGCCTGGTCGGCGGTAAGCTCACCCCGGTTCACCTCGGCGATGTAGAGCTTTATGGCCGAGTGAATCGCATTGACGTTGCGATCCATCAGTTGCAGGCCCGTGATTTCCTCCGGGCTCCCTTTCTCCAGCATGATGACGATCGGCCTTGTCATTGCCTCGACCAGCTCTCCCATGCGCAGCAGTTCACGGGTCGCACTGGCCAGCGCAAGCCGGGGATTGCCGACGACGCGCTGATCCAGCGCACTTTGCGGCATGAGGCGCGCCTCGCCCTCCGCCCGGCGGTCTTCCGGCACCACCTTTTCCACCAGCCATGCCAGAGGTTTTGTCAGCGGGAGGCAGCACACGACCAGCAGGACATTGAAAAGGACGTGGACGGCCACGATCAGCAGCGCCGGCTCGGCGTCAATTCCTGCAAAAGGATTTTCAATCGCGCTCACCGCAAGCAGCACCGCTACCGCGCCAACCGTTCTGAAGACGAAATTTCCAAGGGGCAGAAGCTTGGCCTTCCGGTCCATTCCGCGCGTCAGCCAAATGGCGACCAGGCCGGCGCCCACATTCGCCCCCAGGACGAGCGGAACGGCCGCCTCCATCGACAGGCCCGCTTGTTGAACGAAGGCGGCCACCATCAGCACGGTGGCGACACTGGAATGCAGCAGAAAAGCCAACAACGCTCCCACGGCAAGCGCGGTCGACGCATCCTCGGCCAGATAGCCGGCCACCTGCGGCATGAAGCGCGCCTCCTTCAAAGGCGCTGTCGCCTCGCCGATCATCTGCAGTGACAGCAGTATCAGCGCGATCCCGATCATGATCTCGTCCCGCCTGTTTCGCCATGCGAGCTTCTATCTTCAGGAACAGCCAGGCTCCGGCAGCCAGCAGCACCGGGATCAGCCAGCTGAGGTCGAAGACCAGGAACTGTACAACGAGGGCGGAACCGAGGTCGGCGCCGAGCAGGACGGCGAGTCCGGACGCGGTCGTGATGAAGCCGGATGTCGCGAAGCCGGCGGCAAGGATCGCAACGGCCGTGGCGCTCTGCAGCAGGATGGCAACCAGCATGCCTGAGACCGCCCCTGACAGCGGACCGGACGAGGCCTTGCCTATGGTTCTGCGCAGCGCTGACCCCGAAGCCCGTTCGAAGCCCGTCCGAACCATGCGGACCGCATAAAGGAGCAGCATCACTGCCCCCAGCATCTTTATCAGAACCAGAATAGCCATCGACGTAAGCTTTTACCTTGCAACGGTTTTTTTGTTTAGCCGAGCAAGTGTATCGAAGCGATCGAAGAAAGGAAACCAGGCGCTCCGTGTTGCCGGGCCAAGCCATCACACTGCCCCAAAATTGTGGCAAAGCGCCAGTCGTCGGCCGGAAAACACACAGCATGCTCCGTGCGCACGCCGGCAAACGTCAACCACGACCTGCGGCGCTCGCCGAAGCAGAGGGCACACGGCACATGCACGCAGACCCGAATCTGCGGCGCAAACCGGCCGTCAAAGACACGGGCCATCCGCCAAGCGGCTGCATTCGTTCAGGATTTTTGGGAGAATGGTGGGCGATGAGAGACTCGAACTCCCGACATCTTCGGTGTAAACGAAGCGCTCTACCAACTGAGCTAATCGCCCTCAACGAGGTGAGACGCCTTTTAGGTGGTCCCATTCCGCTTGGCAAGTGCAAATCGAAAGAAAATCCTCTCGCTCAGACCGGCCTGTGGATGATGGAAACCGCCAGTGTTTGAAGGCCCGGGGCCACGTCTGTCCGAGCCCTGCCCGGCCGTTACGCGGAACCGAATTCAGAGCGCCGCAAACAATACCGGACAACCGCAAAGGCCAGCCCGCCATGCCTCTTGCAGAGGCCTCTCGGCCTATTGAAAGCGGTATGCAAATTCCAGCATCTCCGTCAGGCCGCGCTGCGGGTTGTCCGCTGCCAGGCCATTCCGATTGAAAAACTGAACGAGCCGCGCGATGCCATCGTGGTCTCCTGGTCCTCGCGGCGGTGACTGCTCCATGAGCTTGGCGGCAATGATCCAGGACATCGTCCGCCGGAAACGCTTTTGATTTGCGCTGAAATCCGGATTGCTTGCCGCCCGTTCGAACAGGCGGCCCCAGTCCTGATTGACCGCGTCGTTAATCGCCTCGATCCGGATGAAACCGGCCTTGTCCGGACTGCGTGCCTTGTTGAGCAGGTGATCGATATTGTAGCCGGCGAGATCGTTGGCTGTCGCCTTTATGCCGTAGACCTGTTCGACGAATCCCAGCCAGGCCTTCTGATAGGACGAATAGCCCGCCCGGACCCAGACGCTGGTGTTCACATCGGGATTGCCGGGTTTGTTGACGATGGCGACGTTCTTCAGGCTTCGCCTCCCCGCCTGCGCGGTTTCTACGGTGTCATCGAAATCGCCCAGAAAAACCAGGCGGCCGAGATACTCCGGATGTTCCACCTGCACCTGAACCAGCGGATTGCGCACCCAGGCCTCGAACAGCGCCCGCTGGCGGCGTTTGATGAGAGCATTCAGCGTCATTCACCACTCCCGTCCATCGCGTCGGAACACGGATTGCATTTTACAGCGCACCGGCCAACTCGAACGATAGAATGCAATACGGACAAGGAACAACCAAAAGCTGATTCTGCTCAAGAAAAAACCCCGCACCTGAAATGCAGGTACGGGGTCCTTGTCGAAACTGTCTTCGAACGATTAAGCGTTCACAGCGTCTTTCAGGCCTTTACCAGCCTTGAACTTCGGCGTCTTAGAAGCCGGGATCTGGATCGTTTCGCCAGTCCGCGGGTTGCGGCCTTCGGTTGCAGCACGTTCAGAAACCGTGAAGTTGCCGAATCCGATGATACGGACTTCATCGCCGCCCTTCAGGGTTTCTGTGACAGCTTCAAAGGTTGCGTCAACTGCTTCGCCCGCCTGCGCCTTGGTGAGGCCGGTCTTTTCTGCAACAGCTGCGATCAAATCGTTCTTTATTCATAGCAGATACCTTTCTAAGAAACGGCAGAGTGCCGACGATTCCTGTCAGCGCCGTTGCGCGAAATTCGTGCGAATTGAACTGAAACGCAAGTGGTTTTTTCGCAGAAAACCGCCATTTTGACCGATTATTCAAAAGAAAAGCCCCGGATTTCCCGGGGCTTGACTTCTTTTGCAGTGCAAAATGGCCGTCAGTGGGCCAAAAGGCCTGCCTTTTCGTCGTCCGACTCACGTGCCTTGGCGGCTGCCTCGGCGGCGGTTTCATCCCATTCGATCGGGTCCGGCAGCCGGACGAGAGCATGTTTCAGCACCTCTTCCATGCCGGAAACCGGGATGATTTCGAGCGAGTTTTTGACCGAGTCCGGAATCTCTGCCAGGTCCTTGGCATTGTCTTCCGGGATCATCACCAGCCTCATGCCGCCACGCAGTGCAGCAAGCAGCTTCTCCTTCAACCCGCCGATCGGAAGGATGCGGCCGCGCAGGGTGATCTCGCCGGTCATGGCCACATCACGGCGTACCGGGATGCCGGTCAGGGTCGAGATCACCGCGGTCGCCATCGCAATACCGGCGGACGGACCGTCCTTCGGCGTTGCGCCCTCCGGCACGTGGACGTGAATGTCCTTCTTGTCGAAGGTCGGCGGCTCGATGCCGAAGTCGATTGCACGCGAGCGGACATAGGAGGCCGCTGCCGAAATCGATTCTTTCATCACTTCCTTCAGGTTGCCGGTCACGGTCATCTTGCCCTTGCCCGGCATCATCACGCCTTCGATGGTCAGGAGCTCACCGCCAACCTCGGTCCAGGCAAGACCGGTGACAACACCGACCTGGTCCTCCAGTTCCGCTTCACCGTAGCGGTAGCGCGGAACGCCGAGATATTTCTCGACCACTTCCGTCGTCACCGTGACGCTTTCCTTGTCGCTCATCAGGATGTCCTTGACCGCCTTACGGGCCAGGGTCGCCAATTCGCGCTCAAGGTTACGCACACCGGCTTCGCGGGTGTAGCGGCGGACGATGAACTGCAGGGCCTCGTCCTCGATGGAGAACTCACCTTCGCGCAAACCGTGATCCTTTTCCGCTTTCGGAATGAGGTGACGGCGGCAGATTTCCACCTTTTCCTGTTCCGTGTAGCCGGCAATGCGGATCACTTCCATACGGTCCATCAACGGACCTGGAATATTCAGCGTGTTGGCCGTGGTCACGAACATCACGTCCGAAAGGTCGTATTCGACTTCCAGATAGTGGTCCATGAACGTCGAGTTCTGTTCCGGATCGAGCACCTCAAGCAGAGCCGAAGACGGATCGCCGCGGAAATCCATGCCCATCTTGTCGATCTCGTCGAGCAGGAAGAGCGGGTTGGATTTCTTGGCCTTCTTCATCGACTGGATGACCTTGCCGGGCATCGAGCCGATATAGGTGCGGCGGTGACCGCGGATTTCCGCTTCATCGCGCATGCCGCCAAGCGACATACGGACGAACTCACGGCCGGTGGCCTTGGCGATCGACTTGCCGAGGGAGGTCTTGCCGACGCCGGGAGGACCGACTAGGCAGAGGATCGGGCCGCGCAGCTTGTTCGCCCGGCTCTGGACCGCGAGATACTCGACGATCCGCTCCTTGACCTTTTCGAGGCCGTAGTGGTCGGTGTCGAGCACCTTCTCGGCATAAGCCAGGTCGAGCTTGACCTTGGACTTCTTGTTCCACGGAATGCCGACCATCCAGTCAAGGTAATTGCGTACCACGGTCGCTTCCGCGGACATCGGGCTCATCTGCTTGAGCTTCTTGATCTCCGCAGCCGCGCGCTCGCGGGCTTCCTTGCTCAGCTTGGTCTTCTTGATCTTTTCCTCAAGCTCCGCGATTTCGTCGCGGCCGTCCTCGCTGTCGCCGAGCTCCTTCTGAATGGCCTTCATCTGCTCATTCAGATAGTACTCGCGCTGGGTTTTCTCCATCTGCCGCTTGACGCGGGAGCGGATGCGTTTTTCCACCTGCAGGACGGAGATCTCGCTCTCCATCATGCCGAGCACGCGCTCCAGCCGTTCGGCAACGGAAACGATGCCGAGGATCTCCTGCTTTTCAGGGATCTTGATGGCAAGATGCGACGCGATCGTATCGGCCAGCTTGGAGTAATCGTCGATCTGATTGATGGCTCCGAGCACTTCCGGTGAAACCTTCTTGTTCAGCTTCACATAGTTCTCGAACTCGGAAACGACGGAGCGCGCCAAAGCTTCTATTTCAATGTTCTCGCCGTCGCGTTCAGGCAGAACCGTTGCCGAGGCTTCGAAATAGTCGGCCCGGTCGGTGTAGTCACCGATCTGCGCGCGTGCGCCGCCCTCAACCAGGACTTTCACGGTATTGTCCGGCAGCTTGAGCAATTGCAGAACGGTGGCAAGCGTACCGACATTGTAGATCTGATCCGGATTCGGATCGTCATCCGCCGCATTCATCTGGGTCGCCAGAAGGATGTGCTTGTCCGTGGTCATCACCTCTTCCAGCGCCTTGATCGATTTTTCGCGGCCGACAAACAGCGGCACGATCATGTGCGGGAAGACGACGATATCGCGCAGGGGCAATACGGGATAGACAGCGGTGCTGTCCGAGTCGGTGGCGCGGGTTGGTGCGTCGCTCATGTTTTTATCCTTTCTCGACGTGCCCTGGCCCCACTCGATAAAAGGCAGCCTGGACACTGGATAACGGCTTTCGGTTCAGAAGTCCCGATTGGCCGGACCGCAGAACCCCAATTGGGCGTACTGACGATCCGCACGAGCCGTCCTTTCGGTCTATTAGGTGGACACCTGAACTGCCCGTGTCAAGGTAATGCGGCGCAATAGAGAGGTCTTGTCTGTTGACGACTCGCAACGCTGGTGGATATCGCCGCCGGCACCGCACAAACCTGCCAGGAAGGCAAAATGCCGCTCACAGGGAGCGGCATTTATTCACTTCTCATATCAGGACCGGATGGATCAGCCTCAGGCGCTGGTCGCGGAGGTTTCTTCCCGGTCCTCGTAGATATAAAGCGGGCGTGCCTCGCCTTTCACCACTTCCGGCGAGATCACGACTTCCTTCACGCCTTTCAGTCCCGGCAACTCGTACATGGTGTCGAGCAGGATCGACTCCAGGATGGACCGCAGGCCGCGGGCACCGGTCTTGCGGTCGATCGCCCGGCGGGCAATGGCCTTGAGGGCTTCGTCGTGGAAGGAAAGCTCCACCTGTTCCATTTCGAAGAGACGCTGATACTGCTTGACCAGGGCGTTTTTCGGCTCGGTCAGGATCGTCACCAGGGCTTCTTCGTCCAGGTCTTCCAGCGTTGCGATCACCGGCAGACGGCCGACGAATTCCGGGATGAGACCGAATTTCAGCAGATCTTCCGGTTCCAGCTCCGCGAACAGCTCGCCGATACGGCGGTCTTCCGGGGCATGGACCTGGGCCTGGAAGCCGATGGAGGTCTGGGTACCGCGATCGGAGATGATCTTGTCCAGACCGGCAAAGGCGCCGCCGCAGATGAACAGGATATTGGTCGTGTCCACCTGCAGGAATTCCTGCTGCGGGTGCTTGCGGCCGCCCTGCGGCGGAACGGAAGCAACCGTGCCTTCCATGATCTTCAGGAGCGCCTGCTGCACACCTTCGCCGGACACGTCCCGCGTGATCGACGGATTGTCGGCCTTGCGGCTGATCTTGTCGACCTCATCGATATAGACAATGCCGCGTTGCGCGCGTTCGACATTGTAGTCGGCGGACTGCAGGAGCTTCAGGATGATGTTTTCAACGTCCTCGCCCACGTAGCCTGCTTCGGTCAGCGTGGTGGCATCGGCCATGGTAAACGGCACGTCCAGGATGCGGGCAAGCGTCTGCGCCAGAAGCGTCTTGCCGCAACCGGTCGGTCCGACCAGCAGAATGTTGGACTTCGCCAGTTCGACATCGTTGTTTTTCGATGCGTGGTTCAGGCGCTTGTAGTGGTTGTGAACCGCGACCGACAGAACCTTCTTCGCACCGCCCTGGCCGATGACATAGTCATCGAGAACATCGCGAATTTCCTGAGGGGTCGGGATCCCGTCCCGTGACTTCACCAGCGAGGATTTGTTTTCCTCGCGGATGATATCCATGCACAGCTCGACACATTCATCGCAAATGAAAACAGTCGGGCCGGCGATCAGCTTGCGAACCTCATGCTGGCTTTTGCCGCAGAAGGAGCAGTAGAGCGTATTCTTGGAATCGCTGCCGCTGGCCTTTGTCATGTAGTCAACCTCGCGTTTACGGGGAGTATATCCCCTTATCTTTCCGGTTGGGGCCAAATTATGACCGAACCGGCAATGAAGCGACGCAACGGCGCGCCACTTCAAAGTCTGATGTCACCATGCTTCGCCATTAAAAATCAATATAGGTTTAAGGCGAAGATGAAAACCCGGCACCAACCTTGGTTTTTCCGGCGTTTCCCCCGGAATCTCAATCCATGATTAAGACCGGGTTTCTCTGTTCAGTTTAGCTGTCGTCGCCAAGAGTTGCTCGGTCGGTGATCACTTTGTCCACGATTCCGAATTCCTTGGCCCGGTCAGCAGTCATGAAGTTGTCGCGTTCGAGCGCTTCTTCAACCTGGTCGAGGGTCTGACCGGTATGCTTCACGTAGATGTCATTGAGCCGGCGCTTCATTGCCAGGATTTCCTGTGCATGAAGCATGATATCTGCGGCCTGGCCGCGGAACCCGCCCGACGGCTGGTGCACCATCACCCGCGCATTCGGCAGGCTGAACCGCATGCCCTTTTCACCGGCGGCCAGAAGCAGCGAGCCCATGGAGGCAGCCTGACCGATACACAACGTCGACACCGCCGGTCGAATGAACTGCATCGTATCGTAGATCGCGAGCCCGGAGGTAACAAGACCGCCCGGGGAATTGATGTAGAGCGCGATCTCCTTTGACGGGTTTTCGGACTCCAGGAACAGTAGCTGCGCGCATACCAGGGTCGCCAGGTGATCTTCGACCGGACCGGTCATGAAGATGATGCGCTCCTTCAGCAGGCGCGAGTAGATATCGAAGGCCCGCTCGCCCCGGTTTGTCTGTTCGACAACCATCGGCACGAGTGTGTTCATATAGATATCGACAGGATCCTTCATACCTCATCCATAAGCTTGAGATGACGCCCGGCATTCGGCCGGACTGGACACAGGCCCTGAGCGCATCGATCAGGGCCTGACTCGAAAAAAGCGACATCCCGTATATACGGGATGTCGCCCTCAACGCAATGACATGACAGATGCGGCATGAAGGCAAAGTTAAATCTGCCACCGCATCCGGGGATTTCGGGGAGAACGCGATTACGCGTCGTCCTCATCCTCCGCGACCAGCTTTTCCAGCTCTTCCTTGGTCACCGTCTTGTCGCTCACCTTGGCAAGCTCCAGAATGTAATCGACGACTTTTTCCTCGTAGATCGGTGCCCGCAGGGACGCAAGGGCCTGCTGGTTGTTCTTGTAGAATTCGAACACCTGCTGCTCCTGTCCCGGGAACTGGCGGACGCGATCGTAAAGAGCGCGCTGCAGTTCTTCGTCGGTGACCTGGATGTCGTTCTTCTCACCGATCTCGGACAGCACAAGACCGAGGCGGACACGGCGCTCGGCGATCTTGCGGTATTCCGCCTTCGCCTCTTCTTCCGTGGTCTCTTCGTCCTCGAAAGTCTTTTCGTTGCGCTTCATGTCTTCTTCGACCTGGCGCCAAACGACGTCGAACTCGGATTCGAGCAGTTTCTCCGGCAGGTCGAAGGAATAGTGCTCGTCAAGCTTGTCGAGCAGCTGGCGCTTGACGCGTTGGCGGGTCAAGGCGCCGAACTGGCTTTCGATCTGGCCGCGCACGATTTCCTTCAGCTGGTCGAGGGACTCAAGGCCGAGCCCTTTCGCGAAGTCATCGTCAACGGTGGCTTCGCCGGGCGCCGCAACGTCCTTGACGGTCACGTCAAAGGTGGCTGCCTTGCCGGCGAGATGCGCCGCCGGGTAGTCTTCCGGGAACGTCAGTTCGACGACCTTCTCGTCGCCGGCCTTGAGGTTGATCAGCTGATCTTCAAAACCCGGGATGAACTGGCCGGAGCCCAGTACCAGCATGCCGTTTTCGTCGGCACCGCCCTCAAACGGCTCGCCGTCGATCTTGCCGACATAGGACATGGTGATCCTGTCGCCGCTTTCGGCGGGACCATCCTTCGTGTCGAACGGCGTGTTGTTCTTGGCGATTTCGGCAATCTGCTGGTCGACTTCCTCGTCGGCGATTTCGACGACCGGGCGCTCGATTTCAATGCCGGAGAAATCCATGATCTCGAATTCCGGCAGCACGTCGTAGGTCATCGTGAAGGACAGATCGGCGTCGCCGGCCAGGATCTTTTCCGCATCTTCTTCCGGCAGGTCGATTTCCGGCGTCAGCGCCGGGCGCTCGGAGCGCTCCTCAACGGCCTTCTGGGTGGATTCCTGGATCGTGTTCGACAGGATCTCGGCCATGGCCTGGCGGCCATACATCTTTTTCAGGTGCCCGACCGGAACTTTGCCCGGGCGGAAGCCCTTGATGTTAGCCTTGGTTTTAAGCTCGTTCAGATAGTCATCGAGCTTGCTGGCGAGATCGTTCGCCGGAACATCGATTTTGAGCTCTCGCTTGAGGCCCTCGGCGAGGGTTTCGGTTACCTGCATGGGTTTTGTCGTCCTCGGTCCCGAGCGGCAATCCGCCCCGGAGGTTTTGTTTTTAGAATTCCGTGTGCCGCATTGCCAGCACTTCCCTTTTGCCGGAAGCGTTCAAACGGCAATGCATCGCCCTGGGAAAGCTCCAAGACGCACGATGGGAGCGCGATAAAGCTTGGGCCCCAAAGTGTCAAGGGGATTAGGGGATTTGGCGCAAAATCGCTGCCGGGACCCGGAACGCCTGCAACGGAACATGAACAACGCTGATGGTGCGGATGGAGGGACTTGAACCCCCACGCCTTGCGGCACCAGAACCTAAATCTGGCGTGTCTACCAGTTTCACCACATCCGCATCTTAAGGGCACGGGCAGGCCCTGTATTTGAAGCGGGGCCTCTATAGCACCGCAGATTTCCCCGTCAAAGGAAAAAGCGGCAAGGTGCTCTCAAGCCTCCCCGGATTTGTCCACAAGTGCACGGATCGGCGCCATCAGGGCGGGCGCCAGGTCTTCCGCCGTCAGGCCCGGACCGGCTGCGTTGCCGGCTTCTCCGTGCAGCCAGACGGCCTGGCAGGCAGCCTCGAAGCCGGGAACGGCCTGCGCCAGCAGGCCGGCAATGATGCCGGCAAGAACGTCTCCCGCCCCGGCCGTCGCCAGCCAGGGGGCGCGTTGCGGTTGATCGCGGCCCGGCCGTCAGGCGCGGCGACAACCGTGTCCGGCCCTTTCAGAAGGACCACTGCTCCCGAACGCACTGCCGCCTCACGGGCGCGCTTGAGTTTGTCGCCCTCGATGTCGGGAAACAGCCGGGCGAATTCTCCATCATGCGGCGTCAAAACGGCCGGCGACCGGGCCGCCTTGATGCGCGCGAATAGCGCATCCGGATCCGCCGCAAAACTTGTCAGTGCGTCGGCATCGAGCACCACGGCCCTGCGGCATTCCAGAATGGCAGCGATCGCCGCACAGGTTTCATCGCCTACCCCGTAGCCCGGCCCGATCAGGACGGCGTTGAGCCGCTTGTCGGCAAGAAATCCGGGGATGGCATCCACATCCGCCACTTTATTCAGCATCACCACCGTCAGGTGGCTGGCATTCACCATCATCGCATCGGGGGTGATGCCAGGGTGACCAGTCCGGCTCCGGCTCTGAGCGCTGCCCCCGCCGCCAGCCTTGCGGCCCCGGTTCTGGCCATCGGCCCGCTGAAGACGACCGCATGGCCCCTGGTATATTTGTGACCCGCCGGATCAGGGCGCGGCCAGGAGCTCAACCAGAGGTCCGGGCAATTGTGAAAGGTCGCGGGCGCGATCTGATCGAGCACGTCCGGCCGGATGCCGATATCGGCAACGCTCACCCTGCCGCACAGGCCCCGGCCCGGAAAGAGCAGATGCCCCGGCTTTTCGCGGAAAAACGTTATCGTCGCGCGCGCCTTTATCGCCCCGCCCAGGATCGCGCCGTCCGCTCCATTGAGGCCTGAAGGCAGATCGACGGCAAGGACAGGAACGCCGGACCGATTAACCGCTTCCACAAGCGCAAGCACCGCTCCCGACAGCGGCCTGTCCAGCCCTGCACCGAACAAGGCGTCGATGACGAGTTCCGCGCGTTCAAGCGCCGGGGTCAAATCGCTTGCGACACCATCGCCCTCCAGCGCCGCGGCGTACGGCAACTCCATATGACCGAAGGCTTCGAGCGCATCTCCCTTGAGATGTTCCGCCGGCCTGATCAGCCGGACATCGACAGAGTGACCGGCGGCCGCGAGGTACCGCGCCGCAACAAAGCCGTCGCCGCCGTTGTTTCCCGGACCGCACAGCACGAGGATGGGCCGGATGCCGGAGACCATACGTTCAGCCGCGCGCGCAACGGCCTGGCCGGCCCGCTCCATCAGGTCGATGCCCGGCACGCCCCTTTCAACGGTCAACCGGTCGGCCCGCCCCATTTCCTCCGGCGTCAGCAATACCGCTTCCGATTTATATCTGTTGCTTGTCATTGCCTGCCGATCTCACATACTCCTGTGCCGGTACTGTGCACAGGCGCCTGATTTTTGTCGAGCGGAAGCGTGGAACACGAATGGAGGTCGCATTTGCGCTCATTTTTTAGGCGAGGTGCATATTTTTTGATCAATATCTCGCGCAGGGCAGTGCTACAGTGCGGCCCAAGGCGAGAAAGTTGCCGCTTTTAGTGGCGGAATTCCCGGCTCCGAAAGAAATTGGGATCATTGTTCCCGGATTGGCACGCATCATGCTTTGAAGCCTGCAACGGTCCCCAACGGCCTCCGGGTCTGTTGGACCTTAAGCCTGCCTGAGGCAAGGGCCTGCGAACACTTCCGGCCAGATATGGAGAGAGACACAAGGTGATGAAAAAGATCGAGGCGATCATCAAACCCTTCAAACTGGACGAGGTCAAAGAAGCTCTGCAGGAGGTTGGCCTTCAGGGCATAACCGTGACCGAAGCCAAGGGTTTTGGCCGTCAGAAGGGCCACACGGAATTATACCGCGGCGCGGAATACGTCGTGGACTTCCTGCCGAAGGTTAAGGTGGAAATCGTGCTTGGCGACGAAATGGTCGAAAAAGCCGTCGAAGCGATCCGCTCCGCCGCGCAAACCGGTCGCATTGGCGACGGCAAGATCTTTGTATCCAATATTGAAGAAGCTGTGCGCATCCGGACCGGAGAGTCCGGCATCGACGCTATCTGACCCCCATTCCGGCGCCTGCCGGTAATCCGAATTCCGGTCTGCGCAAAGGAGCCGAAGGTATGACGCCCTGCCTGGCCGGAACCAAACCCAACTGTTCACACGAAAAACTAAAGGGATGGACAATATGACCACTGCCGCTGAAGTCCTGAAGGAAATTCAGGAAAAGGACGTGAAATTCGTCGACCTGCGATTTACCGACCCCAAGGGTAAGATGCAGCACGTCACCATGGACGTTGGCCTTGTTGACGAAGACATGTTCGCAGAAGGCGTTGCTTTCGACGGCTCGTCCATTGCCGGCTGGAAGGCCATCAACGAGTCCGACATGATGCTGATCCTTGATCCGGAATCCGCTCACATCGACCCGTTCTTCGCCCAGTCCACAATGGCGATCTTCTGCGACATCGTCGACCCGGTCACCGGCGAGGGCTACAACCGCGATCCGCGCATGACCGCCAAAAAGGCCGAAGCCTACGTCAAGTCCGGCGGATTCGGCGACACGGTATATGTCGGTCCGGAAGCCGAATTCTTCATGTTCGACGACGTTCGCTTCAATGCGGACCCGTACAACACCGGCTTCATTCTGGACAGCATGGAACTGCCGTCCAACATGGGCTCCGAATACGAGACCGGCAACCTCGGCCACCGTCCGCGCACCAAAGGCGGCTACTTCCCGGTTCCGCCGGTCGACAGCGCCCAGGACATCCGTTCCGAAATGCTGTCGGTCATGGCCGAAATGGGCGTCCCGACCGAAAAGCATCACCACGAAGTGGCTGCTGCCCAGCACGAACTCGGCATGAAGTTCGACAACCTGACCAAATGCGCCGACAACATGCAGATCTACAAGTATGTCGTGCATCAGGTTGCGCATGCCTATGGCAAGACCGCAACCTTCATGCCGAAGCCGGTCTTCGGCGACAACGGCACCGGCATGCACTGCCACCTGTCGATCTGGAAGGGCGGCGAGCCGACCTTTGCCGGCAACCAGTATGCCGATCTTTCCGAGACCTGCCTGTACTTCATCGGCGGTATCCTGAAGCACGCAAAGGCACTGAACGCCTTCACCAACCCGTCCACCAACTCCTACAAGCGCCTGGTACCGGGTTACGAAGCACCGGTTCTTCTGGCCTATTCCTCGCGTAACCGGTCGGCATCCTGCCGCATCCCGTTCACCGCTTCTCCGAAGGCGAAACGCGTCGAAGTCCGCTTCCCGGATCCGTCCGCGAACCCGTATCTGTGCTTCTCGGCTCTGCTCATGGCCGGCCTTGACGGGATCAAGAACAAGATCCATCCGGGCGACGCCATGGACAAGAACCTCTACGACCTTCCGCCGGAAGAACTCTCGGAAATCCCGACCGTTTGCGGATCCCTGCGCGAAGCGCTGGAAGCTGTCGATGCCGACCGCGAGTTCCTGAAACTCGGCGGCGTGTTCGATGACGACCAGATCGACGCTTACATCGAACTGAAGATGGAAGAGGTCGAGCGCTTCGAAATGACCCCGCACCCGGTCGAATTCGACATGTACTACTCCGTCTAAGACCTCCGGTCTTGCGGCAACGAAAACCCCGGCGAAAGCTGGGGTTTTTTGTTGCAGTCCAGACGGTCCCGCGCTGGATGTGCGTCGCGATTGAACGACCTGCTGCGAGCCCCGCCTAACCGTTTGCCGCCAGCCAGTCGGCCAGCGACGGCCGCTTGTTTCTCCCTCGTCCGCGCATGGCGGGTGACGCGATCATCGCGTTGAGCACCGCTTCCTGCGTCGTCTCTGCGGCCGCCTGGAACAGAATGTCGATCCTGTCCTCCACGAGTATCTCGCGCACGACAAAATCGCTCGAAGCAAAATGGGCGACGCGCCCTGCCGTGGTGAACGCCAGCGCGATGTCGCCGCTGCCATTGCCGTAAAAGGCGCCCAGACGCGCAAGGCCGGCCCCGGCGCGCTTTGCAATCCGTTTGAGTTGCCTGCTTTCCAGCGGCACATCGGTGGCTAGGACGACAATGACGGAGCCGCGCTCCTCCGCCCGTTTCAGATCCTTCGGATGCGGCCTCCTGCCATCCGGCAGGACCAGGTCGCCCGGCCGGCCGAAATTTGCCAGCACAAGCGCGCCGAGCGTGAACCTGCGCCCATCCAGTTCATACACGCGCGAAGCCGAGCCGATGCCGCCCTTGAAGCCGAAGGCGCTCATCCCGGTGCCTGCCCCCACGCTGCCCTGTTCGAAGCTCTCCGACGCCGCTTCGATCGCCGCGACCACATGCGCTTCCGTCAGGGCCATGGCCTGGATGTCGCTGAGATAGCCGTCATTGCATTCCAGGACCACCGGATTGACGGTTCCGGTCGAGCGGCCGATTTCCGGGTTCTCCGAAATGGCCCGGCGGATCAGTGCATTGACGCCAGTGCCGACCCCGAAAGTGTTGGTCAGAAGCACGGGCGTTTCCAGCGTGCCCAGTTCATCCACCTGTACGAGCCCGGCGCTTTTGCCGAATCCGTTGATCACCTCGACCGCAGCGGTAAGCTTTTCGCAGAAGAGATTGCCCTGATGAGGCAGCAGCGCCGTAAATCCGGTCCGTAAGTCTCCGTCTCTCAAGGTGAAATGACCGACAGTCACACCCGCAACATCTGCAATCGTGTTGCCCTTCCCTGCCTCCAGCGTTCCACAGGCAAGACCATAAGAGCTGCAAGGGGAGCGGGATTTGGAAGACATGGGCACCTGACCTCAGATTCGAGCTTGCTCATTAAACAGGCAGACCCGGAGCAGGCTCAACACGAAAAAACCTCCACAAGGAGGCTCCTTCGTTTTGGACTTTGGGTTTTGGGCTGACTTAGAAACAAACCTGACGGTAGCCGACGACGATATATTGGCCGTGATAGGGGCTCCAGCGCTGGACCGGCTCGTTGTGGCAGCGCACAGGGGCGTAAACAGGGGCGTAATAGCGGGGTTTGGCCTGCGAGGCGATGATCGCACCGGCGGCAAGGCCGATGATGGCGCCGGCTGCGAGGGCTCCCCCGCGGTTCCTGTTCCCGGCGAAGGCTTCGTTCGGCGTGATGGTGACTGCGGCGGTTGCCAGAGTGGCAACGGCAACGGCGGCGATGGCAAACTTGCGAAACATGACGGCTCCTCTCGAATGATCTTCAACAGCAGGCTCATTGCTGATGAAAACCACCTTATGCCGCCGTTGCGTCCCAGGCTGTGACCACCATCACGTTGGGTCACTTTCACGCAATTGTGGTATGGAGGCGTGTAGTCTTCTGCTGTTTCGCTGACCTTGACCTACGTGAAAGGAGTTGCCGATGTGGGTGATCATGGCGGTTTCCATCCAGTTGCTGGCCGGGCCGAATGTCTGGCCTGTGACCGAAGAAGGCACCTTCGAAGATGAAGCCGCCTGTCAGGCCGCGCTCGACGAAGCCGTGCCGCGAACGCTGTCGGAAACCATGCGTCTTGCGTGGGAAGCGGGGGAACTGAAATACATCTGCGTCAAGGCGCGCGGCGCCGGCCCGTCCGCAAACTGACCGCCCCCGCACCGCATTTCCCCCGGCTGGCCGGTTTTCCGGGCAGCCGCAATTTACAAGTCACCCCGCACGCGCTAGAGCACGTCCGCAGAAACACCAGACGGTGGGCAAGAAAATACGGACGGACAGGCAGGCATGAGCGAGTTCAAATCGGACTTTCTAAACGTTCTTTCAGAACGCGGTTTCATTCATCAGATTTCCGATCCCAAGGGGCTCGATGACCTGTGCGCCACCGATACCGTAACCGCCTATATCGGCTTTGACTGCACGGCCCCGAGCCTGCATGCCGGTTCGCTCGTTCCGATCATGATGCTGCACTGGCTGCAAAAGACCGGACACCGTCCGATTGCGCTCATGGGCGGTGGCACCACCCGCGTCGGTGATCCGTCCGGCAAGGATGAATCGCGCAAGCTGCTCACCGACGAAGCGATCGAGGACAACAAGGCCGGCATCAGGAAGGTCTTCGAAAAGCTGCTGACATTCGGCGACGGCCCGACCGATGCCATGATGCTCGACAATGCCGACTGGCTGTTGAAGCTCAATTATGTCGACTTCCTGCGCGAGATCGGCCGGCACTTCTCCGTGAACCAGATGATCCAGCGCGATTCCGTCCGCCTGCGCCTGGAGCGCGAACAGCATCTGTCCTTCCTGGAATTCAACTACATGCTGCTCCAGGGCTACGACTACCTGGAAATCTACCGGCGCACCGGCTGCCGGCTGCAGATGGGCGGTTCCGACCAGTGGGGCAACATCCTTTCCGGCACCGACCTTGTCCGCCGCCTGGCTGATGTCGAGGCTTTCGCCCTCACCTCGCCGCTTCTGACCACAGCCTCCGGTGCCAAGATGGGCAAGACCGCGGCCGGCGCGGTCTGGCTGAACGAGGAACAGCTCGCCTCCTATGACTATTGGCAATATTGGCGCAACACGGAGGACGCCGATGTCGAACGCTTCCTGAAGCTGTTCACCGTACTGCCCATGGACGAAATTGCCCGCCTTGCCGCACTGGAAGGCTCCGAGATCAATGACGCAAAGAAGATCCTCGCTACCGAGGCGACGGCGCTGATCCATGGCCGGGAAAAGGCGGAAGCGGCAGCGGAGACCGCCCGCAAGGCCTTCGAGGAAGGCGAGTCGGCTGAAGGCCTGCCCACGGTGGAGGTTCCGAAATCCGACCTTGAAGCGGGGCTCGGCGTCCTGTCGGCTTTCGTCATCGCAGGCCTTTGCGCATCCAACGGCGATGTCCGGCGCAACATCAAGGGTGGCGCCGTCAGGATCAACGATCGCGGCGAACAGAACGAAAAGCGCCAGCTTTCCCTCGCAGACCTCACCGATGACGGCATCATCAAACTGTCGCTCGGAAAGAAGAAGCATGTGCTGCTGAAGCCGGTTTGACCACAGCCGGCAGGAGGCGCCGGGCTCGCTGCCCGGCCCGTCATGTCAATTCGATTGGAACTCGAACATCTTGCGGAAAATGCCCGGTGCGATCGCGGAGATCGGATTGACCGACAGAACCGGATCGGAGATGGAGCCGGAGAGCCGGTAGGTCACTCCGATCAGGCCTTCGCCGGAGCTGCCGCCAAGCGCAAATCCCAGCAGCGGAATTTTGGCAAAGAAGTTGTTCAGTGCATAGATCGGCACGAAGGTGCCGGTCAGGTTCAGCGTCTGCTGATTGAGATCCACCATCCCGCTCACCGTACCGCCCAGGGCGTTGCCCTGGAGGGTCCCGCGGATGACGGTCAAGGTGTCCACTTCGCGCGTGAAACTCAGATCGAGCGTATCGAAACTCGCTGAGCCTTCCGGCTCGCGGATGGCGACGGAGGTCGATGCGTCCAGATTGGAATTGACCCGGCGGTTTTGCTGGCGGATGCGCTGGATCGCCGGGTCTTCCGTGATGCGCAGGGAGCGCACTGTGAAATCGCCGACCCAGCTGTCTTCGTCGGCCATCGCGACGTTCAGCAAGCCGGTGCCGCCGCGCATGCGCTGATAGACATCAAGGAACCTGAGCGTTGCGCCCGTATTCGCAAACCGGCCGTTTGCGACCTGCGTGTCGTCCTCGTCGGTTACGGTGAATTCGAAATTGGCCCGGCCGTTGACGAGCCCCTTCAAGTCCGCAGTAACCAGGCCCTTCGCACCGGTCTCGACCTTGCCGGAGAACTTCTCGATGGTCTGCTTGTTGAACCCGGTCACCCGGTCGATCGTTGCAGCGATTCTGGCGCCCTTCGAGAAATCACCGCCGCCCTTGCTGCCGCCGGGGCTGCGCATGCTGCGGATGAGGCCGCGCGCATCAAAGGCGGAACCGGCGAAGATGATGTCGTAGCGCCCGTCGCCGGCCCGCTGGATGTCCACCTCGGCGTCGTCGCCCGGCCGCAGCCTGAATGTGTCGAAGGATGCGTGGGTAAGGTTGCCGTCCGCGGACAGCCGCATGGAGCCGCTCACGCGCGCGCCTTCCGCATCCAGCTTGAAATCCTTGATGCGGCGTTCGTCTTCCGTCTCGACCAGTTTGAACGAGGCTGTTGCCGGAACCCCCTTGGCCTTTTGCCAGCCAAGCGCCTGCAAGCGCACTTCCGTCTGCTGCAGGTCGACGACGAACTCCTGGCCGTCGCTCGCCTTGGTAACGCTCAAGGTCATGGCACCGTTCAGGAACGTTGTCAGGTCGATGCCCTTGTCCTTCAGCTGTTTGGCGGTGACCGACACGATCACGTCCTGCCTGGCCGCCACGCCGGATTCGCCGAGCGGCACGACAAGATCGATGTCGGCCCGCAGCCCGTCGAGAACCCCCTTGCCCGTGATGGCGACCTGGTTCCGGTCCGCTTCAAGCGAGACGTCCGCGTCCGCGACCGTGTGCCCCATGATCGGGTTGGTGTCGGTAAAATCCGTCAGCTCGCCGGTCGCACGCCAGTCGACATCGGCCAGATCGATCTCGTTGCCGAGCGGAAACTTCGCCTCGACATCCACGCGCCCGGAACCACTGACCCCGTCGTTCTTGAGGTCGGCACGGTCGAGAACGAGAAACGGCGCACTGTTCATGACCGCACCGAGATCCTCAGCCTTCCCTTTCATGCGTGTGGTGATCTGCGCGGTCTTGCCGTCCCGGAGCGGCAGGTCGAAGATCTTGAACACACCGGACGGCAACGCGATCTCGCCGCCTTTTGATGACGTCGCAGTGCCGTCGGTGGCAGCCACGGTCAGCACTTCATCCTGAACGGTAAGCGTCCCCTTGAGACCCCGGATCTGCGGAATGTTGCCGATCGGCGTGACCGCCGCATCGGAGAAAGTCATGTCGACACGCATGTCGTCGCCCGACCAGCCCGGGTCCGGGTTCCGATGATCGAAGCCGGGAGGCCGGATTGCGCCCGTATAGGAAACGCTGTCGATCGTCCCGGCGTCGATTCTGCTCGATGATCCAGCGCCGCGCGGGCGGAACGAGCGTGATCGGCCAGACCTGTTTGGCGAGCGCAACCGGGATTTGCTCTCCCTCGGCCGCCAGGGCCAGATTTGGCCCTTCAGACGTCAGCTGCAGCGATCCCACGCCGTGAATCACGGCCTTGCCGGACCTGGCCGTGAAGCGGTCGATGTTCAGCATGCGCTCTTCGGGATCAAAGCGGCCGCGCAACTGTATGCCATCGAGCATATGCGGCGCCTCGGCGACATCGGCGGGACCGAATTGCGGATATTTGGAATCCAGCCTGATGCCCCACTCTGACGTGCCCTCGACGTCCGGCTCGACCTCACCGGTAAAGAAGACCCGCGTATTGCCGCGAATGACGTGGGAGGTGGTGATGTCGACCGCCTTCTCCCCCTTGAACAACAGCGACAAGGCGGCATCGTCAAAAGCAACAAGTGTCTTGCCCAGCTGAAACCAGCCGTTACGGACACGGGCAACCGCATTGGCCGAAAGAAATTGGCCGCTGGCGTTCAGCGTGGCTTCGATCTTTGCAGATGCCGGAAGCCCGAGCCCCTTGCCGTGTTTGGAGGCCGCCTCGGGGTCGAGCAACTCCGCCAGGGTGATGCCGTTGACCACCACGCCGATGCTCTTGTGCTCGGCTCCTTGCGGCGCGCTACGGGCGAGTTCCATCCGCCAGTTC